>JACMLX010000184.1 GCA_014379355.1 Gemmatimonadaceae bacterium | reverse complement strand
TGACGCTGGACGAGTTCACGTTGGTGGTGAGCACGATTTTCCCGTCCTTCGAGACGGCGACCATGTGTGTCCGATCCTCGCCGGTACCCACGACCCAATCCACGGTCTGCGTCGCGGGATCGATGCGTGCGACGACCTTCGATTGTTCTGCCGTAACGAACAACTTTCCACCGCCGGTGGCGACGCCGTGTGGTGCCCGCAGCGCGCCGAGCTGGATCACCGGCAGCGGCTTCTTTGCGATGAGGTCGATCGGCGTGATGGTATTGCCACCGGGTCCGCCGCTCCGTCCCCGATAGTTCGTGACCCAGGCGATGCGTCCGTCATCCGAGACGGCGACTTCGTGCGGATCGTCGCCAGCTGCGATTCGCGCAACGATCGTGAGCGATCTCGGGTCCACGATGACGAGCGTGTTCTGCGCCTTCTCGAGCACGAGCAGCGCCGGAGACGGCGTCGGTGCGGCTGACTGTGCGTCGTGCGAACGCGACGACGGCGGCAGAACGAGCAACGTCAGTGCGAGCAGCGGCTTGAGCATGCGTGTTCTCTCTGCGGTGGAGTCCGTCGGCAGCGCGCGGGTGTCGTGAACGATAGCCACCTGCCGCCGCGTATATTGGCGGTCCAGGCGGTTCCAATGGTCACCGCGCTCCGCCGTGCCACACGCTTCCCTCCGACCTTCGCTGCTCATGCCTGACGTTCGCCATCAATCGTGGGACGATGTCCGTCTCGAGGAACTGACGCCGCTGATCAGCCGCCGCCTGATCACCTCCGAGCGCATGATGCTGGCGCACGTCTACCTGAAGAAGGGTGCCATCGTGCCGGCACACGACCATCACAACGAACAGTTCACGTACATCCTCTCCGGCGCGCTGCGCTTCTGGATCGGCGAACACGCGGATGCGCCCGGCGAGACCTACACTGACGTCAAGGCCGGTGACGTGCTGGTGATTCCCGGCATGGTGCGTCATCGTGCCGAGGCGCTCGAGGACACGCTGGATGTCGACGTGTTCGATCCGCCGCGGCAGGATTGGATCGACGGGACCGATGCCTATCTCCGCAGCGGGTCGAAGTAGATGGATTTCGGCATCCGAGGGAAAGTCGCGCTGGTCTGCGGCGCGAGCAAAGGCATCGCGTACGCCGCCGCTGAAGAGCTGGCGCGTGAAGGTTGTTCGCTGGCGATCTGCTCGCGTGACGCGCAGGCGATCGCGACGGCCGCGTTGAAGCTGGAGGCGATCGGTGCGCCGGTGCTGTCGATCGTGGCGGACCTGTCGACCGCCGAAGGAATCGAGACCGTGGTGCGCGAAACCCATTCGCGCTACGGGCATGTGGACATCCTGATCGCGAACACCGGTGGTCCGCCGACCGGTCCGGTCATGGAGCACGATTGGGCGACGTGGACGAAGGCGAGCGAGCTGCTGCTGCGCAGTGCCGTCGAACTCACGCGAGCATTCGTGCCCGGCATGCGGGAACGCAAGTGGGGACGCGTGATCAGCATCACGTCGAAGGCGGTGAAGGAACCGGTGCCATCACTCGTGCTCAGCAACAGCCTCCGCGCGGCGGTGACGGGCTATCTGCGTACACTGGCGAACGACGTGGCGGCGGACGGCGTCACCGTCAATACCGTGCTGCCAGGATTCACCGCGACGGAACGCCTCGAAGCTCTTGCCGAAGCGACGACGCAGCGCACCGGCGCCACGCGAGATGCCGTCTACGCCGGCTGGAAAACACAGACACCCGCCGGCCGACTCGGCCGCGCCGAGGAACTCGGTGCCACGATCGCGTTCCTGGTCTCGGATCGCGCGGGATTCATCACCGGCCAGGCCATTCTCGTTGACGGCGGTGCCGTCAACACGTTGTTGTAGCACTCTCCTTCACAATCGAACCGAACATGAGTCAGATTGCGGCCACCGAGTGGATCTGGCGCGACGGAGCATTCATTCCGTGGGCCGATGCACACGTGCACGTGTTGAGCCACTCGATGCAGTTCGGATCGTCGGCCTTCGAGGGGATCCGCTGCTATCACACGCCGAACGGTCCGGCGATTTTTCGCCTGCGCGAACACCTGACGCGGCTGCTCAACTCGGTCAAGATCTACCGCATGGAGCTGGCGTATTCACTCGACGAACTCAGTGCGGCCTGCTGTGCTCTGGTGGTGAAGAACAGGATGGATGCGTGTTACCTGCGGCCGATGGTGGTGCGTGGCTACGGTGCGGCGGGTATGGTCCCGTTCGCGAGTCCGATCGAGGTGTATCTGCCGTGCTGGCCGTGGGGCGCGTACCTCGGTGAAGATGCACTCGAAGCCGGCGTCGATGCGTGTGTCTCGAGCTGGCACCGATTCGCTCCCAACACCATCCCGTCGCTCGCAAAAATCGCTGGCAACTACCTCGGCGGACAGCTGATCAAGATGGAAGCGCTCGCGAATGGTTTTGCGGAAGCGATCGCATTGAGTCCGGGCGGCACGGTGAGCGAAGGCTCGGGACAGAATGTCTTCCTGGTGATGGAGGGCGCGCTGGTCACGACACCGCTCGACGGATCGCTGCTTGGCGGCATCACGCGCGACAGCATCATCACGCTGGCACGTCGCGAAGGGCTGGCGGTGCGCGAACAGATCATTCCGCGCGAGATGCTCTACACCGCCGACGAAGTGTTCTTCACGGGGACGGCGGCCGAGTTGACGCCGGTGCGCAGCGTCGATCACATCAAGGTGGGCGCGGGCACGGTGGGTCCGATCACGAAACATCTCCAGACGGCGTTCCTCGACATCGCGAAGGGTCGCGCGCCGGACACGTTCGGCTGGTTGACACCCGTGACGCGCTGATTCCTGCGGCCGGCTGCGCTCGCCAGCGCGCCCGTGGTATGAGATTCGCGCTGCGCACGGTATCAGCCGTGCCTTCATCCCTATCCATTCGCGAGGATGCCTCGCGCGCGCCGCGCGCAGGCGATCCTCGCTCGGAGTTCCACATGCGAATTTCTTCCGTGACGGGCGCGAGTGTTCTCGCGCTGTTCGTCGCGTGCAGTCCTGCGGGTCCGGACAGCGGGCAGGCGCCTGCGCCCGGTGACTCTTCGGTCGCACGTGACGTGCGCAGCGACTCCGCCGCCCGGAGCCTGAACGCATCGATCCAAGTCAGGTCATCAGCCGGGCGCGACCTCGGTACGCTCACCGTCACCGAGGCAGCGCAGGCGCTGTCATTCATGGGCACGCTGCGTGGGCTGCCCCCCGGCGTGCACGGCGTGCACGTGCACATGGTCGGCAGTTGCGATGCACCCGCGTTCACATCCGCCGGCGCACACTGGAACCCGACGGACAAACTGCACGGCACGGACAACCCGCAGGGACCGCACCTCGGCGACTTGAACAACATCACCGTCGCTGCCGACAGCAGCGTGACCGTGCAGCTCACGACGCACGAAGGCGCGCGGGCACAGGCGCTGATGGACAGCGACGGCGCGTCGGTCGTGGTGCACGTGGCCGCGGACGACAACCACACCGATCCGTCCGGCAACAGCGGCGACCGGATCGCGTGCGGAGTGATCAGCGCGAAGTGACAATCGTCGCACATCCCCGCTGCGTCGCGGATGCGCGACGCAGCGGCGCAGCGCCAAAGCATGACGTGGGCGCAGCAGGTGTTTCTTCCGGCGCGACCGGATATTCTGCTCGGCACCATGACACTCACAACCGATCGACTCGACCTGCTGCCGGCGACGCTGCGGCATGCTGACGCCTCCATCGAGGGCAATGCGGCGATTGCCGCGCTGATGCAGGTGATCGTACCTGCGTCGTGGCCGCCCGAGCTGCTCGACCCGGACGCGCTGAAATATTTCCGTGACAAGCTGGCCGCGGATGAATCGCAGTTCGCGTGGTGGTTTTACTTCGTGTTGCGACGCAATGCCGATGAATCGCGCACGCTGATCGGTAGCGCGGGATTCAAGGGCCCGCCGGATGCGGACGGCATGGTGGAGATCGGCTACGGCATGCTGCCGGAGTTCCAGTTGCAGGGTTATGCCTCCGAAGCGTCCAACGCGCTGGTCGCATTCGCATTCAGCGACGCGCGCGTTGAGCGCGTGATTGCCGAAACGCTGCCGGAACTGATCGGGTCGATGGGTGTGATGCGACGCTGTGGCATGACGCAGCTCGACGAGACACCGAATGAGCCCGGTGGAGTGCGCTTCGGCATCACGCGCCCGGAGTACGAAGGGATCGCCTGAGCCTGTGTAGATTTCCGGGATGCCCGAGACCCGTGCACCGGCCATTCCGGATCCGCTCACACTGCTGCCGCACCGCTTTCCGCTGCTGCTCGTGGATAGGATCACGTCGGTGCTCCCTGGCAAGGGTGCGACGGGCATCAAGACCGTCACGGGGAACGAATGGAGCACCATCGGCTCCAGTCGTGATGCCGGGGCGCAGGCGATGCCGCATCTCCTGATCGTGGAGGCGCTGGCGCAATTGTCGGCGGCGGTGCTCGTCACCCTGCTCGAGGGCAGCGCAGGCGCGATCGGCTACTTCCTGGGCTTCAGCAACGTGCGCTTTCGCGGGCGCGCGGCGCCGGGTGACGTGTTGCAGCTCAGCATCGAGCTCCGTCAGTTCAAACGCGGGGTGTGCAAGACACACGGCGTGGCGCGTGTGGGTGCGTGCGATGTGGTGCGTGCGGACCTGACAACGATCATTCGTGTGGCTGACGCAAAGGAGCGGGCAGCGCTGTCGTAGGTCGGCCAGCGGCGGAAAGATGCCGGCTGCGTGAAAATGGTGACTCATTCCTGAGGCGTAGGTGCAATACTCTGGCGTCGACGCAGACCCGCCAACGCCAAACGTAGGAGTAGTGATCCGATGTCATCCGCAGCGTTGCCGCCCATGACGGCCGACGAGCTGCTCGTACAGTCGCCGCGTCACAAATCCACAGAGGTCGTTCGCGGACGGATGCTCGTGCGCGAACCGCCCAGCCTGTTCCACGGCGTTGCGTCTGCACGCCTGCTCTATCTGCTGGCGCACCATGTGTACGCGCGCACGCTCGGAGTCGTGTGTGCGCAGGATACAGGTTTCCATCTCTTCACAGATCCGGACACAGTACGAGCACCGGATGTGGCGTTCATCAGGGCGGAGCGGGCTGCGGTCATTCCGCCCACAGGATACGGACGGACGGCGCCGGATCTGGCGGTCGAAATTCTGTCGCCCGGCGATCGCCGCGGAGACGTGCTGGCGAAAGTCGAGGACTGGTTGAAGGCCGGCGTGTCGCTGCTGTGGGTGATCGAGCCGAAACGTGTGACGGCGAAGGTGTATCGCGGCGACGGGAGCATCGCGCTGGTATCGTCGACGGGCGATCTCGACGGCGAAGACGTCGTACCGGGATTTCGCTGTGCGCTTGCCGATGTGTTCACGTAGCATCGTCGGCGCCTGCCACCGCGCCGAAGCATGCGGAGACGCCCATGCATGATCAATGTGAGCAAATGATTGCTCATGTGCGAACAGTTTTCGCGCGGGGACGCGGAGACGCGGGGAAAGCAAATGCTGTTGGAACGGCGCTCGCGAGCGAATGTTCGAACAGGATTGTCATGTACT
>JACMLX010000183.1 GCA_014379355.1 Gemmatimonadaceae bacterium | reverse complement strand
TCGCCATCGATGCGGCCCGCGCCCGGCGTGAACCGCTCGATCACACGCTGTTTTTCGGTCCGCCGGGGCTCGGAAAAACCACGCTCGCCGATCTTATGGCGCGCGAACTCGGGGTAAACCTCACCACCACGTCCGGGCCGGCGCTCGAGAAGCCGGGTGATCTGGTCGGCCCGCTGACCAACCTGCGTGAAGGCGATGTGCTGTTCATCGACGAGATCCATCGACTGCGCCCGGTGATCGAGGAATTTCTCTATCCGGCGATGGAGGACTTCAAGGTCGACATCCGGTTGTCGGATGGCCCGAAGGCGCAGACGATCACGATGCCGGTGGAGAAGTTCACGCTGATCGGTGCGACCACCAGGCTTGGCATGCTCACGGCCCCGATGCTCGGTCGTTTCGGAATCCAGCAGCGGTTGAACTACTACCCGACCTCCGATCTCGAGCAGGTCGTGAAGCGCACCGCGTTCGTGCTCGATTGCAGGATCACGGCCGACGGGGCGCATGAGCTGGCGCGGCGTTCGCGTGGCACACCACGTGTCGCGAATCGCCTGTTGCGTCGCGTGCGCGACTACGCGCAGGTCAAGGCGAATGGCGTGATCGACATTGCCGTGGCCAACGCGGCACTCGAGTTGCTGGAGGTGGATTCGTTCGGCCTCGACGACATGGACGCGCGGATCCTGCGTGCGATCATCGAGAAGCACGACGGCGGTCCGGTCGGATTGAAGACGGTTGCCGCGGCGGTCGGCGAGGACGAGGGCACGATCGAGGAAGTGTACGAGCCGTTCCTGGTGCAGAACGGCTTCCTGCAGCGCACACCGCGTGGTCGTGTCGCGACGGCGACGGCATATCGCCACTTCGGCTACACGCCGCCCGGCGACGCGGCGGGCGCGCAGCCTTCGTTGCTCTGAATTCCGCTGGTCGTTCGCTGGTCGTTGCCGTGCACGAGCTAAACACTTTTCACGCGGGGCTCGCGAGGAACGCGGGGAAAGTGCCACCACGCGCCATGACAGCAGCAGAAACAAAGTTTTCGCAGGGGACGCGACACGCGGGGAAGAACAGCGGCCCTGTTGGAACTGCGCGCGCAAATCGAATTCCGCGCCCACGAGCGCAGTTCCAATGCAGTCGCACTTTCCCCGCGTCCCCCGCGATCCCCGCGTGAAAAGTGTTGCGATGCCAGTCGCTCGGGCGAACCTCGTATCGCGACTGACCTCGTAGATTGCAGTCGTGAGCTCTCCAAGAATTGCTGACGGCACGCGCGTCTCGGACTATGACTTCGCACTGCCGGAGTCATTGATCGCGCAGCAACCGGTCGCGCACAGGGACGGCAGTCGACTGCTGGTGATCGATCGCAACAGCGGCACAATCGAGCACCGGCATTTCCGCGACGTCGTCGACATGATCCCCGCTGGCGACGCGCTGGTGCTGAACACGACGAAGGTGTTCCGCGCACGACTGCTCGGTACCCGACCCTCCGGTGCACCAGCGGAGGTGCTGCTGCTGAAAGCACTCGGCGACGACGTCTGGGAGGCGATGGTGCAGCCGGGTGCGAAGCTGCAGTCGGGCAAGATGGTGACTGTCGCGCACGACTTTCACGTCGAGATGCTCGACGCCTCCGAGCGCGGCACGAAGTTCGTGAAGCTCCACGCGACGGGACTGACTGGCGACGCGATCGAGCGACATGGGCACATCCCGCTGCCGCCGTACATGACGCGCAGCGACACGACTGATGACGCGACGCGGTATCAGACCGTGTATGCACAGCAGGCCGGATCGGTCGCCGCGCCGACGGCGGGATTGCACTTCACTGACGACCTGCTTCTGGCACTCGAAGCGAAGGGTGTCCGTCGCGCGGATGTGCTGCTCCACGTCGGAGCCGGCACGTTTCGACCGATCAGTGTCGACGACCCGCGCGAGCACGTGATGCATGAGGAGTGGTACCAGATACCCGACGCCACGGCAGCGACGATCACCAGTGTGAAGGCGCGCGGTCACGCTGTCTGGGCCGTCGGCACGACCTCGACCCGCACGCTGGAAAGTGCCGGTGCCGGAGGCCGGGTGATCGTGGGGTGCGAGGGTGACACCAGCATTTTCATCTACCCGCCATACCAATTCGCCGTCGTCGATCATCTGCTGACGAACTTCCACCTGCCGAAGTCCACGCTGGTGATGCTGGTGGCGGCATTCGCCGGCTACGACCTCACGATGCGGGCGTACCGTGAGGCCATCGCGCGCGAGTATCGATTCTATTCGTATGGCGACGCGATGCTGCTGATCTGAGGACACACGTCCTCGCGCGCGTAGCGCGGCGCACCCGCGCGCGGCGGCAGGCGCTCGAAAACGGCGTGCCGTTGCCGGTCATCCAGGTGTCGTGGCGGCTTTCGCCGCGTGATCACGCTCTTCTCGTCGGGCCAGGTCAACACGACCACAGCGCCTGATCCGGCAGCGCGACAGCTCCGGTTCCGTCCCTTACCCGAGTCGAGGAGCAGGCCGATGAAGTGGGCACTGATCGGCGCGCTGGTCAGCACGCTGGCCGTTGGCGCAGCAGCATGCACGGAGTTGGCGTCGTCCCCGCAGACCGAGACGGCTGAAATGCACGCGCTGCAGGCGCGCGCGATGGAGCTGCAGCGCGGTATCGCCGAAACGAAGAGTCTCTCACCGGAGACCCGCGCCGCTCTCCGCCAGCTCACCGCCGAAATTCGCGATTGGAACGCCCGAACTGGCCATGACGACATCGCCGTGTCCACGACACGCATGGCCGGCGCGGCGACCGCACCAGCGCACGGTCTTTCCGCCGCCGTGGCCGTGGTGCCGTCCGGCCCAGCTCCATGCACACCCTGCCAACTGGTCACGACCAGTGGAAACCGAATCTGTTTCCTGGTCGACGGCGACGAGTGCGACGTGCTTCGCGGCCTGACGCTGCACACCTGCGTCTACGTCTGCATCACGGTGAGCCCGGGCAACCCACCCATCAGGCGCGGCTGACCCGCTGCCCAGCATCACCGTCACGTATCAGAGAGGACTCAATCAATGACACGCTCGCGAATGATGGTCGTAGTGGCATCGGCGATGGTAACAGTCATGGCGGGTTGCGCCGATCGTATCGCCGCGCCGGCGAGTGCCGACGCCGAACGTTCGGTACTGGTGCGTCGGGCGCAGGAGCTCAAGGCAAGTGTGCTCGCCACTGGTAGCACGACGCCTGCTCATGCGCGGAGGCTGGAGGCACTCAAGGCCGACGTCAAGGCGTGGCAGCTGCGCACCGGTCGCACCGACCTGGCCTTCCTGGAGAGTCGTCCGGTCACCGAAGCGGAACGGTTGGAATCGGTGAGCCTTCAACAGCGCGGCTCGCCGAGCGGCCCCTGCGTCTGCGTGCCTGTAGTGGTCATGGGCGACCTCATCTGCTTTCTCGAGGCGGGATCGAGGTGCGTGCCGGGCAGCAAGGGAGGCTGCCGCTATGCCTGCATGGTGATTTCCTGAATCACTGCGGCGTGTCGCTGCGCCACACAGTGTGAAACGACCGCGTGCACCGACGGCTCGGCCTGCGACGTCACTTCACCAGCACGAGTGGCGAGTAGCCGACGCCGTCGGAGCCTGCGCCGACGCGTAGCGTGGTGCGGATGCTGCCGGTCTCGATGTCGACCACGGCGACGCGGCCGACCGCCTTCAGAGTCACGAACGCGGTGCGACCGTCGCGAGCGATCGTGACACCCTGTGGTGACGCAGGCACCGCCGTGGCGCCCTCGGACGGCGAGATCGCGGGAACATCGATCACATGTCGTACGGTGTGCGTCGGCACATCGACGATGTGAATCTTCTCGCCGCCCGGGTCACTCACGATGGCGGTCTTCGCATCCGGCGTGATGCCGATGCGATACGGCATGCCGAACCCCTCGATCGTCGTGATCACCCTGCCCGTCGCTCCGTCCAGCACATACACGGTGTGCGACTCGTTGCCGCCGACCCACACCTCGCGCGAATCCGGTGTGACGGCCAATCCCTCGATGCGGGCTCCCACCGGATACGTCGCGCGTACCGTGCGAGACGGAACGTCGATCGCACTGACGCTCATCGCCGCCAGGTTCGTGGTGAACGCCGACATGCCGTCGCGCGACGTGGCGACCATGTGTGTCGTGGCCTGCTTCGTACTCATCGACGAATCGATGGCGCCGCTCGCTACGTCGACGATCAGCACTCGCTGCGCGCGTTCCCCGGTCACGAGCAACCGTTGATCACCCGGCAGGAATGCGAGCCCGTGCGGCCGTTGATTGCCTGCGCCCAGCTCGATCGTGCGAGGAGTCGCAGTCGGCTCACGCAGGTTGATCACGAGCAAGGCGCTGCCGGCCGCTGCGCGTGTACCGTAGATGGACACGACCGCGCTGGCACCATCGTGTGAAATCGCGACCTCGTGCGGACCGTCACCGGTCGGGATCGTGGCGACCGTCGTGCCGCTCGCGACATCCACGATGCTGACGGAATGCGCCTCCATGTTCGACGCGACGATCGTGCCGCTGGCCGCGGCAAGCACCGCAGGAACGACGATCGAGGACAAGAGCATCGGCAGCATGGCGGTGACCTCCGGAGATGAGCGTTTTCGCGCAGTGCGCATCGATGTCAGACTACGCCGCAGTGGCGCGGACGGTTCGACAGGGCGCCCGCAGAAAAGGATGCCGCATGACGGGTCCGGCAGGGATAGGTTTCCATGTTTGTCGCGTCGGAGCCGCCGAGCGCGAGACACCCAGCGATGGCCAAACCTTCGGATGTCCGACTTCTCGTTCCGCACCTCCCACGACGCCGACAGCGCGCGACTCGGCTGGTTCACCACGCCGCACGGCACCGTGGAAACGCCGGCCTTCATGCCCGTCGGCACCCACGGCACGATCAAGGGACTCAGCGTCGAGGAGGTGGCAGCGGCGGGCGGACAGATGATCCTCTCGAACGCGTATCACCTCTACCTCCGCCCCGGTGACATGATGGTCCGCGCACTTGGCGGACTGCACGCGTTCACGCGCTGGAACGGGCCGATGCTCACGGACTCCGGCGGATTCCAGGTGTTTTCACTCTCGAGCCTGCGCAAGGTGAGCGAGGAGGGCGTGATCTTTCAGAGCCACATCGATGGCTCGAAGCATGATTACACGCCGGAAAGCGTGATGCGGATCGAGCGGAACATCGGCGCGGACGTGATCATGCAGCTCGATGAGCTCATCGCCGGGCAGGCGGAGTTTTCAGCGAGCCAGGCGGCGATGGAGCGGAGCCTGCGGTGGCTGGATCGGTGTCGGGTCGAGTTCGACCGGATCACGCGTGAAGGTCGGGGGGCCCCCCCCCAGTTCGAAGTTCCGCCCGGCGCCCCGCCCCTGGCAACGCACGATCCCGCCACCGACATCATTCCCCCGCGCCAGACCCTCTTCCCCATCATCCAGGGTGGCATCCACCCCGCCCTCCGCGTCGCCTCCGCCCGCGGCATCCTCGATCGCGGCGACTGGCACGGCATCGCCATCGGTGGCCTCTCCGTCGGCGAATCCAAGCCCGACATGTACGCCACCCTCGACGTCGTCGACCCGGTCATCCCGCGCACCGTCCCCCGCTACATGATGGGCGTCGGATTCCCCGATGATCTGGTCGAGGCGGTGCGGCGCGGGGTCGACCTCTTCGACTGCGTCGCCCCGACGCGCATGGGGCGGAACGGCACCGGTTTCACCCACGACGGGAAGGTGCAGGTCCGCAAGAGCAGCTTCCGCACCGACCGCCGTCCACTCGTCGACGGCTGCCCCTGCCCCTGCTGCACCCGGTACGACCGCGCCTACCTCCGGCATCTCTTCGTGAGCGAGGAAATGCTCGGCCTGCGGCTCCTCTCCCTGCACAACGTATCTTTCCTCATCACCCTGATGCGTGACGCGCGTACGGCGCTCCGCGACGGAACCTTCGATGCGTGGAGCCTGAACTGGCTCGCGCGCTATCACGCCAAGAGTCCAGAATGACTTCCATGCCGCTCGCCTCGCTCGCCCTCCTGCAGTTTCCCGCAGGCAACGCCATGGTGGCGCCGCTGCTCATGTACGGCGGCATCTTCGCGATCTTCTATTTCCTGCTCATTCGCCCGCAGCAGCAGCAGCGCAAGAAGCACGAATCCGCGATTCTGCAGCTCAAGAAGGGCGATCGCATCGTCACCGCCGGTGGCCTCATCGGCGAAGTCCAGCACATCAAGGCCGCCGCGACACCGAGTGCCGATGATGAAGTCACGATCAAGAGCGGCGACGCACGCTTGATCGTAGAGCGGGGTCGCGTCGCCAAGATCTTCGCCACCAACGGCACCACGACGAGCGCGGACAAGGTCGCCTGATGGCGCTGCTCGACATCTCCGTGCTCGGCGCGCCGATTCTCCGGCGCGAGACGGAGCCGGTGCTGCAGATGACGTCGGAGCTGCGCCAGCTCGTCACCGACATGTTCGACACGATGTACGCCGCCAAGGGCATCGGCCTCGCGGCACCGCAGGTCGGGCGCTCGGAACGCATCGCGGTCATCGATCTCGAAAAAAGCCCGATCACGCTCATCAATCCCGTCATCACGATGCGGAGCGGCAGGAGCAAGCGCGAGGAAGGGTGTCTCTCAATTCCCGACATCCACTTCGAAGTGGAGCGTGCGGCGAAGGTCGTGGTCGAAGCGCGCGATGTCGACATGAATCCGATCACGTTCGACGGCGCGGACCTGTTCGGCACCTGCCTGCAGCATGAGATCGATCACCTGCACGGCAGGCTGTTTCTCGATCACCTCTCGATTCTCAAGCGTCGCCAGGCGATGCGGGAATGGGATGAACAGAAGGACGACTTTCCCGACCTGCTGCGCCGCCTGACACCCGAGGTCATCGCGCGCCTGCAGGCGGAAGACGACGAACTCGATGACGACGCGCCGGCGCACCATCGCACCGACGTGCGCTGATCAGCCGCTGACGCCGTGCGCATCCTGTTCTGGGGCACCCCGGAGTTTGCCGTCCCGCCGCTCCAAGCGCTGTTGGGCGAGGGCTTCGATGTCGTCGGCGTCGTCACGCAACCCGATCGTCCCGTCGGCCGCACGCGCGTGCTCACGCCGCCGCCCGTCAAGGAAGTCGCGCTCCGCGAAGGCCTCCCCGTGCTGCAGCCCGACCGACCGCGCGGCGAGCCATTTCTCGCTGAACTGACGGCACTCGGCGCCGATCTCAACGTCGTCGTTGCTTACGGGCACATCCTGTCGACCGCCGTCATCGAGTCCACGCGACTCGGTACCATCAACATCCACGCCTCGATCCTGCCGGAACTGCGCGGCGCCGCCCCGATCGAAACCGCCATCCGGCGTGGCTTCACCGAGTCCGGCGTCACCATCATGCGCATGGTGCTGGCCATGGATGCGGGACCGATCCTGCACGTCGCACGCGTGCCGATTCTCGCCGATGAAACCGGCGGCGAATTGCGCAACCGGTTGTCCGAGGTCGGCGCGCAGGCGCTGATCGAGGCCCTCGCGCTCCTGGATGTCGGGCTGCTGCCGGAACTCGAACAGGATCACGCGCGTGCCACCATCGCACCGAAGATCGATCGCGAACATGCGCGCATCGACTGGCGTGCGCCGGCGCCGGACGTCGCGAACGCCATTCGCGCGTATGATCCCCGCCCCGGTGCATTCACCACGCTGCACGGCGTCGACGTCAAGTGTTTCGGCGTTCGTGCGTCGCACATGCACACACATGTCGATGCGCCCGGCACCGTCATCGCCATCGATGCCGACGGCATGCTCGTGGCATGCGGGGAGGGCACAGTGCGCATCAGCGATGTCCATCCCGCGGGCAAGCGTCGGCAGCGCGTGCAGGAGTGGCTCGCGGGACGTGGCATCGCCATCGACGACATCCTCGGTGAAGCACCCCCCGTCCGCACGTGATGCACGGCACGATCCCGGTGTTGCACGCGTTGACGAACGACCTCGTGCTGGCCGATCCCGGTTTCGTGACGGCGGCCACGGCGGTGATGCACGCCTGTCGCGCGCGCGTCGCGATTCACCTGCGGGCATCGGAGACATCGGCCTACAGGATGCTCGATCTCGCGCTCGAGTTGCGCGTCGTCAGTGAGCAGACCGGCAGCTGGGTATTGGTGAATGACCGCGTCGACATCGCGATGATCGCCGGTGTCACCGGTGCGCAGCTGACCTCGCGATCATTGTCGATCGCCGACGCACGTCGCATCGCGCCGTCGATGGTGATCGGTGCCAGCGTGCACGCGACCGCCGATGCGTGGATCACTGCACAGAGTGGCGCGACGTTCCTCGTCGCCGGTCCATCGGGTGACGAGAGTGCCGCGCATGTCGATCCGATGCAATTCGTGTCGGACGTGGTCGAGGCAGCCGACGGGTGCCCTGTCATTGCAGTCGGCGGCATGACGCCCGAGCGTGTGCACGAGGTCGTACGCGCGGGCGCAGTCGGCATGGCCGCCGTGCGAGGCATCTGGCGCGACGATGCCGTGACCGCCACCCGTCGCTATCTTGCCGCATATGACGAGGGATTCCGCCGCTGAGGCTCCTGTGACGCTCGCTGCGGCGCCCGCTGCGCGTGGTGCGCTCATCACCGAGTCACGCATCGCCGCCGCGGAGGTTCTCGCGGCGCTGCGTGGCGGCACGCTGCTCGATGGTGCGTTTGAACGTGTCACCACGGCACTCGATCCGCGCGATCGTCGCTGGGTGCAGGAACTCGTCTATGGTCTGCTGCGCTCACGCGGGTGGATCGATTCGATTCTCGCGCCACGCATCACCGGTGGCCTCGCACGCCTCGACGCGGATCTCGGTGACCTGCTGCGCCTCGGCGCCTACCAGCTGCTGTCGATGGGCAGCGTGCCCGCGTACGCCGCCATCGCGCAGACGGTCGAACTGGCCAAGCGGCGGCACGGCATCGGCGCCAGCAAGCTGGTGAACGCCGTGTTGCGTCGCATCGATCGCGAACGCGAGCTTCCGGCGGTGGCGACACCCGCCGGTGCCGCTGCCGCACTCGATCGCAATCATGATCACACCGAACGCATGGCCGTTCGCACAAGTCATCCGCGCTGGTTGCTCGAGCGCTGGATCGGCGCGTGGGGCAAGGACGCCACGGATCGCCTCACGGCGCACAACAACGGTGAAGCACCGATCATCGTGCGCCCGTTCGGCATCACGCGCGACGAGTTGCATGCGATCCTGCACGAACGTGGTGTCGAGACGATCCCGACGCCGTTGCTGGCCGACGGACTGCAGCTGCCACCCGGTGTTGCGCTGACGCAACTCGGGGCATTCCAGCGCGGCCAGTTGTACGTGCAGGACTCCGGCAGCGCACTGGTGGTGCAGTACGGGCATGTGCCGAGTGGTGATGTGGCGGCCGATCTGTGTGCGGCGCCGGGTGGGAAGACACTGGCGCTGGTGCAGGCTGGCGCGCGCGTGATCGCCAGCGATCGTTCGTCCGCGCGCCTGCAGCGCCTGCACGCCAACCTGGAACGGATGCAGGTCACAAGCGTCGATGTGCGCGAGATGGACGCAACGGCGCCGACGCTCGAACAGGTGGACGCCATTCTCGTCGATGTCCCGTGCACCGGCACCGGGACGTTCCGTCGTCATCCGGACGCGCGATGGCGGCTTCGCGTCAGTGACATCGCGTTGCTGCCTGTGCTGCAGCGCGACATTCTCGCCGCGGCGAGCAGCTGCGTGAAACCAGGCGGGCTGCTGATCTACAGTACCTGCTCTCTCGAACGCGAGGAGAACGACGCGGTCGTGAACGAATTTCTCGCTGACGATGACGCGTTCGTGCTCGAGCCACCGCCGGCCGGTGTCGTACCGGACGCAGTGCTCGATCACGGCATGTTGCGCGTGTTGCCCCAGGATCACGGGGTCGATGGTGCCTTCGCGGCACGGCTCCGCCGCATTCGATGACACCGACGGTGCTCGCTGAATCGACGCGGTTGCGCCGCCTGCGCGAGCTCGTGACGAAACGCCCGATTCTGAGCACGGCGATCGGTGGGTTCGTGCTGGGGTTCCTGATCGTCGCGGCGGTGCTGGTGCCGGGCGCGTTCATGAAGAGCGAATCGGCGGTGCCCAATGTGGTCGGTCTGCTCTATGCCGATGCGGCGGCGCGCTTGAACGCGGCCGGATTCAAGGCGAAAACCGGCGAATCGCTGAACCACGCCACGGCGCCGAAGAACTCGGTGCTCGGGCAATCTCCGGCACCGGGGATCAAGGCGCTCAAGGGCAACGACGTCATCCTCGATGTCTCACTCGGCGCAAAACGTGGCACGGTGCCGAATGTCGTCGGCATGCCGCGCGACGAAGCGGTGAAGGCGCTCGAGGCGGCCGGTTTCGAAGTCTCCGACGACTACACCGAGCGACTCGATCAGCATCCCCGAGGCGAAGTGCTGGCGACGACGCCACGCATCGGCAGCACGGTCACGCAGCCCGCGTCCGTGCGCCTGACGATCAGCGCGGGACCCGACGCGGTCGGTGTGCCGTCCCTCGTCGGCATGCCGGTTGACGATGCGCTGGCGCTGCTCGGCCAGCTCGGACTCTTCGCCGGTGAACCGCGCAGCGACTCCACCGGCTCGCAGCCGGAGGGGATCGTCAGCAACCAGCGGCCAGCCGCCAACACACCAGCGGCGCCTGGCAGCACGGTGACGCTGACCGTCTCGCATCCGCGTGCGCCGCGCGACTCCGCGACGCCGTAGGTCAGGCCGTACCGGTCCGCCGAATCAGGCTGGCGTGGTATCTTTGGCGTATGACTGTGCGTATCGCCCCATCACTGCTGTCGGTTGATTTCGCCCGGATGGCCGACGAACTCGCCATGATCGAAGCCGCCGGCGCCGACTGGTTGCACGTCGATGTCATGGACGGCGTCTTCGTGCCCAACCTGAGCTTCGGCGTGAAGGTCATCGAGACGGTGCGGACGCTCACCACACTGCCGCTCGACGTGCACCTGATGACCGTCGAGCCGGAGAAATATTTCGACAGCTTCGCCAAGGCGGGTGCCAACGGCCTCACGATTCACGTCGAGACCGCGCCGCACCTGCATCGACAGCTGATGCGCATCAAGGAACTCGGCTGCGTCGCCGGTGCGACGATGAATCCGTCCACGTCACTCGAATCGGTGCGCGAGGTGGCTGGTGATCTGGATCTGCTGCTCATCATGTCCGTCAATCCCGGCTTTGGTGGTCAGCAGTTCATCGGGCACGCCATCGACAAGATCCGCCGCGCACGACAGCTCCTCGACGCGGCGCGCAGCAATGCGATGCTCGAGGTCGACGGCGGCATCTCACGCGACACGATCCGTCAGTGCCACGAGGCTGGCGCGGATACGTTCGTCGCCGGCAACGCCATCTTCAGCGCTGCCGATCCGGCCGCCGAAATCACCGCGCTGCGCAATCGCTGCGTGCTGGAGCCGGCGTGACCTCAGGTCAGCAGTGGAGCGTCGTCGGCGCCATCGTCACCGTACTCGGAGGCGCGCTCTGGTTCGGCTCATACCAGCTCAAGGATGAACTGGTTGGCGTCGATGTCGGCTCGGTCGCGCCGATGTTTGCCGGTGCGACAATCGCAGGACCCCGGAAGGCGAAGTCACTGGCCGACTACAAGGGTCAGGTCGTGCTGCTGAACGTCTGGGCCACCTGGTGCGGCCCCTGTCGCACCGAAATGCCAAGCATCGAGGCGCTCCACAAGGCGCTTGGACCGAACGGACTGCACGTCGTCGCCGTCAGCATCGATGATCCGGGCAAGGCCGACGACATCCGCAAGTTCGCGAAGGACTTCGGCCTGACGTTCGAGATCCTTCACGACTCGACGCAGGCGATTCAGCAGGCGTACCAGACCACGGGTGTCCCCGAGACGTTCATCATCGCAGCCGACGGCACGATCCGGAAGAAAGTGATCGCGGCATCCGACTGGAACTCCGTACCGAATCGCGCGCTGATCACGCAGCTGCTCAAGGATGCCGGCGCATAACGCCGCGTTCGAATTCGCATGCGTATCCTCGGTATCGAAACCAGCTGCGACGAGACGTCCGCCGCAGTGCTCAGCGGTGTCGGAAACGACGTCGCGCTCGAGTCGCTCGTCATCCTCTCGCAGGACGTTCACCGCATCTTCGGCGGCGTCGTGCCAGAAATTGCGAGTCGACAGCACCTGACCTCGATCCTTCCCGTCATCGACCAGGCGTTGCACGATGCGGGCGTTGTCCTGACCAATATCGATGCGATTGCGGTGACGCACGCGCCAGGCCTCGTCGGGGCGCTGCTCGTCGGTGTCGCCGCCGCCAAGGGTCTGTCGCTCACGACCGGCATCCCCCTGATCGGCGTACATCATCTCGAAGGACACTTGTTTGCGACCAGCCTCGAGCATCCCGACGCCGTGCCACCGTTCACGGCGCTCCTCGTCAGCGGTGGACACACGATGCTCATCGACGTGCCGGCATGGGGCCGGTACGAACTGCTCGGCGCCACTCGCGATGATGCGGCCGGCGAGGCGTTCGACAAGGCCGCGAAGCTGCTCGGCTTGCCCTATCCCGGTGGTCCCCACCTCGAGAGACTCGCCCGATCCGGCGACCCCAGCCGCTTCAAGTTCACTCGACCGATGCTGCGTCGCGACCAGAAGATCGGCGACGGCGATTTTTACGATCTGTCGTTCAGCGGGCTTAAAACTGCCGTGATGCTGGCGGTACGGAACAGCAAAAATATCGTGGAAGACGCGAGTTCAATCGCACGCGGTTTTCAGGACGCACTGACGGAAACACTTTCGGAAAAAGTTGCTCGCGCTGTGCGCGCGAGCCGGACTCGACGCGTCGTGCTCGGTGGCGGTGTCGCCTGTAACCGGGCGCTCGTGGACGCTGTGTCAGTTCGGGTCGGCACGGCCGTGTCGGTTTTTGCCCCCTCGCCGCGCATGGCCACGGACAACGCAGCGATGATCGCGCGCGCCGGGTTGTTTCGCGCGGAGCGTGCGGAGTGGGCGCGGCTCGACCTCCCCGCCTCGTCGGGAGTACCGATACCGGGAATGATCCGGCGTTGAGCGCAGTCATCGAGATGGCCACCCACCGGTCCGTCTCACATGTTTCCCATCATGGCTTCATCGCTTCCGAACCTGCGCGACGTCGGACCGGTTCGCCGCGCCTGCCACTGGGGCGCGGCGCTGCTGCTGTGTCTCGTGTCCAGCGCGGGTGTGATCGCGGCACAGCCATCGCCGCGGGCCGTCCGCGTCGAGGTGCGCGATCGTTCCGGGCGCATGCTCTCCGACGCCCGTGTCGAATTTCTGCCGCGGGCGGATTCGGCCATCACTGATTCGTCGGGCATCGCGCTCGCGACGATCGAGGCCGAAAGCACCCTCACGATCAGCGTCCGGAAGATCGGTTTCGAGCCACGCGCCGCACGGTTTCCGATCGGCGCCGCGCCTGCATTCGTGGTGCGCGTCACGCTGGGGGAGCTCGGAGTGCGGCTGCCCGAAGTATCCGTCACGGCGGAGTATCCCGGCGAACCGTGGCGGCGAGGCTTCGAGGAACGGCGCAAGAGGAGCAGTGGCTCGTTTCGCGACCGCAGCTACTTTGCCGGGCGCGTACCGTTGACGCTCGACGACTGGTTCAACAGCATGCCCGGCGTGGTGATGACCTCCCGTGGTTTGCGCATCATGCGTTGCCCGCGTCTTGGCGTCTGGATCGATGGCATGCATGTCACGGGGCCGGGCCTGCCCGCCAGCCTGGCCCTCCAGCAGCTCACGGCCACCGACATCGCCGCGCTCGAACTCTTCCGCATGGCCCAGCAGCAATCGCAGTTCAGTGATCCCAATCTCGAGGATTGCTCCCTGCTCGTATGGACGCGATCCCGATGACACAGGTCCTTCTTCCCGGTCTGCCAATGTTTCGTGCGACACATGCACGGTTGACGTACCTCATCGTGCTCCTCCTTCCGTTCCTGGCCATCAGCGCGGCAAAGGCGCAAGTCACCGCGCGCGACATTCGTATCGAAGTGGTGGACAAGGCCGGCAAGCCGATTGCCGACGCACAGGTGTCGTTCTTCCTCACACGCGACTCCGTGCGCACCGATTCGTCCGGCTTCGCGCGCATTTCCATCAAGGCGGACTCCGTCATCGACATCGCGGTCCGCAAGATTGGTCTCGAGCAGCGACAGGCACGATTCAAGGTCGGACGGGCAGCCGGCTTTGCCGTGCGCGTCGAACTCGGTGACGCCTCACAGAAGCTCGCCGAAGTGGAAGTTCGCGAGGATCTGCCGGCCGAACCGTGGCGCAAGGCGTTCGAGCAACGCAAGAAGCGCGGTGGCGGACAGTTCCGCGATATCTCGAACTTCGCCAGCCGCATGCCGAACACGATCGATGACTGGTTCGCCGGGTTGCCCGGTGTGCGCACTGGCGGCGGTGCCGGCAACGATATCAACGTGCCGCGATGCCTTCGTCTCGGGCTCTGGATCGATGGGCAGCATGTGACCAGCCCGAACGCCGACTATCGCTTCGCGCTCGCGACGATCCCGGCGCAGGATATCGGTGCATTCGAGCTTTATATGGCGAACACGCCGGCGCAGTACACCGGCTATCGTGAGGATTGCTCGCTGCTGGTCTGGACGCGCATGCGCTGACCAGTCGTGCACCGGCTGCCTCGCGATCCGATGCGACGGCGGCCCGCTACAGCGGGATCAGCTCCGCAGCGATGTGTCAGCCTGCGGACTTGCGGCCGGTGCACAGCCACAACCCGAATCACACCCGGCCTGCTTCGATGCGCGCGCGGAGGCGATCACGTTCCACATGCGGCGCGCGATGAAGACCACCGCGCCCAGCACGATCAGGCCCACGATCAGTTGTTGCCCCATGTATGCCTCGGCCGTTGTCACTGATAACCCAGCAGTCGTCCGCCCTGATACACCGCCAGTCCGGCGAAGTACGCCAGGCCGAGCATGTAGCCGAACTGGATGACCGCCCACGTCCAGCCAATCCGTCCGCCACCCGCCTCACGCACCGTGACCGCGACCGTGCTGATGCACATCAACGCATACACGTAGAACACCATCAGGCCGAGCGCCACCAGTGGCGTGTACTGCAGGGTACTGGTGGTCGGATTCACTTCGTCGCGCAGCCGCTGTCGAAGCGCAATCGACGTCTCGTCGGCCTCGCCCACACCGTAGATCGTGCCCATCGTGCTGACGAACACTTCGCGGGCGGCGAAACTGGCGGCGATCGACACGCCGATCTTCCAGTCGTAGCCGAGTGGCCTCACGAGCGGCTCGATCACCTTGCCGACGTGGCCGAGTGCCGAGTTCTCGAGCTGTATTTCATGCGCACGATCCGGCGCAACGCCAGCCGGCACCGTCGTTTTCGGATAGGTCGCCATGGCCCACAACACCACGCTGCAGCTCAGGATGACCGTACCGGCGCGGCGCAGGAACATCTGCGCGCGGTGCCACACGTTCTGGAGCAGTGTGCGCAGGTTCGGCAGGCGATAGGCCGGCATCTCGAGGATCATCGGGCGCACCGGGCCGCGCAACAGCGTGCGCTTGAAGACCGCGGCGACCATCAACGCCGTCACCGTTCCCAGTGAGTACATGAGCAGCATCGTCACGCCCTGCAGGCTGAACAGGCCTCCCAGCACCGCCACCGGTGGCACGAATGCGCCGATCAGCAGCGTGTACACCGGGAGTCGGGCCGAGCAGCTCATGAGCGGCACGACCATGATCGTGGCGAGTCGGTCCTTCGGCTCCTCGATGGTGCGCGTGGCCATGATGGCCGGCACCGCACAGGCGTACCCGCTGAGCATCGGGATGAAGCTCTTGCCGTGCAGCCCGACGCGTCGCATCAGCCGATCCATGAGGTAGGCAGCGCGCGCCATGTAGCCGCTGTCTTCGAGAATGCCGATGAACAGGAACAGCATCGCGATCTGCGGCAGGAACACCAGCACGCTGCCCACGCCGCCGATGACACCATCCACCAGCAGGCCGCGCAGGTCGCCTTCCGGCAGCAAGGCACCAACGGCGTCACCCAGCTGCGACACGCTCCATTCGACGCCCGTCATGAGCGGCTGCGCCCACGTGAAGATTCCCTGGAACACGAGCGCCATCACGGCGATGAACAAGACCGGTCCCCACAGGCGATGCAGCACCACCGCATCGATCCTGTCACTGGTCGTTCGTGCGCCGGCGTTGTGATCGATGACGGTGCGCGATACGACACCGCTGCTCCAGCCGTAGCGCAACTCCGCTTCGAGACTGCGCGGATTGAGCCCCGCTGCCGCCACCGCGATGCGTGCTTCGTCCACCATCGGTGCGATCGATTCACGCGACCTGCCATACCACGACTCGAGCTTCGGCACCGCCAGCAACCGCAGCGCATCGTGTGCAGCAAATGCCGCCGAGGCACCGGTCGCGACGAGCAGATCGCTCAGGGGACCAAGCGCTTCGATCACCTCGGCCGACAGGGCGAACGGACGCACCGGCTTCGGCAGGTCGAGCACCGTCACCATTGCCTTGCGCAACACATCGAGGCCTTCGCCGCGTGTCGCGATGGTGGGAATCACCGGCGCGCCCAGTTCGTGAATGAGCGAGATGGCATCCACTTCGACGCCGGCATCCGCGGCGGCGTCGATCTGGTTCAGTGCGACCAGTGTCGGAATGCCGAGTTCGAGCACCTGACTGACGAGATACAGGTTGCGCTCGAGATGGAGCGCGTCGGCCACGACGATCACGACATCGGGCATCGGCTCGCCGCGCGTGCCGCGCATCACACCGAGTGCGATCTCCTCGTCAGGGCTTGCCGGGGACAGGCCGTAGCATCCGGGCACATCGACGATCGTCACCTTCTCGCCGTTCGGTCCACGCATCGCGCCCTCGACGCGCTCCACCGTCACTCCGGCAAAATTGCCCACACGTTGGCGCATGCCGGTCAGGGCATTGAACAGCGTGCTCTTTCCCGTGTTGGGATTTCCGACCAGCACGACACGAATCCGTCGCTGATGAGGCTCGACCGACGCTCCGATGGTGGAGGTGGGAGCGAATGACGTGGACACCGGTTGTCAGTGCGGCGTGAACCGCGCCGCGCTCAACGCGACGGCAGTACGGTGATGCCGGCGGTGATCGCTGGGCTCAATGCGAACCGCGAACCGCGCACGTCCAGCAACATGCAGTGTCTCGCATCGACGATGTTGATGCTGGCTCCTTCCATCAGGCCGAGCTCGCGGAGCCGGCACGCTTCATTCTCGCCGCAGCCGAGCGACACGACCGTGGCGCGGGCACCGGCCACGCAGTCGCCAAGACGACACGCCGTCGGCGCCATGAGGGCACTCGGCAGAAGCGAATCGGCGATCGGCAGGGCGACAGTCGTCACAGTTCGGTCTAGTTGAGAATGATTCTCAGAAGCACAGAAGAACAATACAACACTCCTCCGAACTCGGCTAGAGCAAGAGTTCGGAATGCCGAGTGCTTCGCTTGGCTTTCCGCGATCAGACTCCGGACGACTCCAGCACCACCATTGCCGCCGCCACCAGGTCCGAGTGGGTGAGCGTCAGATGTATGGAGGAGACGCCCAGCTCAGCCGCACGTTTCGCAGCCAGACCATGCAGAAGCAACGTCGGGCGCCCGTCCATCGGCTCACTGGCGACCTCGATGTCCTGCCAGTGGATGTGGCGCGCCTCCTCCGTACCCGAGAGCGCCTTGTAGGCGGCCTCCTTGGCGGCAAAGCGGGCGGCGAAGTGCCGGGCGGGCCGGGCGCGCCGATCGCAGTACTCGCGCTCGCCTGCGGTGAAGAGACGCAGCCGGGCTCGCTCCGGATGGCGGCCGAGCAGACGCTCGATCCGGTCGATGTCCGCCAGATCGAGTCCGATGCCACGGATCACGACCTGCCCTTGCCGCCGCGGCGAAGCAACCTGCGCCAGAGGGCACCCTTGGCACCGCGTGAATCGCAGAGCGCAGGCACGGTCAGCCCCCACACATCGTCAGCGGCGCGGAACGCACGCTGCACGGTGCCCGTCCAGCGGTGCCAGGTCTCGAACCGACGGTCATCCGGTGCCTGGCGCAGCCGCAACGATGCATGCTCCAGCTGGCGCAATGCGAGCGAATACGGCCGTGCTATGTCCTCCAGCTCCGCCTCGAGCGCGCGCCGGTCTGCGGCGTCCGTGAAGCGCGTGCTGGCCCACGCCTCACGTGTCACCTGCGCGTGGCGCTCCAGGCGCGTCGGCTCGAAGGCGCGCCGCTGCGTTTCGACGGTGCGGCTCTCCTCAGCCACACGCCGCGCCGTCAGCAGCGCCTCGAACCAGGCATCGTGATCAGACCCGGGGGCGCTTCGTTCACTGCCGAAGCCGCGCAGCGACAGTGTCTGCGCCGGGAAGACGCACACCGCCGCCTCGACGCGATTCCGCAGCCCATCGAGGTGCGTCGACTCGGATAGTGACACTGTGACTCCATCCTTCGCATGAACGGTCAGCGTGCCATCGCGAAGGGTGGTGCCTCGCAGCTCCCTGACCGGCAGCTCGATGCTCGCACCCGAGTCGTAGCTGATGCGCAGCGTATCCGCATCGAGGCGAACCTGCGCGTCGTAGTCCAGCGAGCGATCCAGCCATGCGCCGTGCAGGCGCGCGGACAGTACCCCTTCGCCCGGCGGCGTCACGCGGCGCGCTCGGCGGCGACACTGGTGATCGCGGCAACCACGGCGGCGGTGTCACGCAGATCGGCGAAAACGGCGAGCGGATTGTGCGGGTGCAGGTCTGCCGCGCGAAAGCGCCCCGTTTCGACGCCGATGGCGCGTGCGCCGATCTCGTTGCCGCATGTCAGGTCGTGTGGCGTGTCCCCCACGATCACGATGCGGGATCCCGGCAGGTGTGCCCCCAGATGGCGCGTGGCTCGCGACTGTGCGATGGCAGGCAGTGCCGGCCGCACGGGTGCATCGGATCCGTACGCGCCGACGACGAAACGCTCCGGCGCGATGTTCACGGCGCGCAACTTGAGTGACGCGCCCGACTCGATGTTGCCCGTCAGCAGTCCGAGCATCACGTCATGGCGCGCCTCGAGCGCATCGAGCAGATCGTGCACACCTGGCAGCAGTTCCACGGCGTGTGGTGAGCCCGTGATGTCGGCCTCGAGGTAGCCGAAATACCGATCGAGCGCGGGCGACATGCGCTCGTGGATCACGTCTTCGGTGACACCGGCCAGCGCCCCCAGCTCACGCACGATCTGCGGATCCGTCTTGCCATCGAACGGATGCAGTTCTGGACCGGTCACGCCGAACACGTCCACCATGGCGCGATGCACGGCGCGCCGACCGGCACCGTGCGCGAGCAGCAGTGTGCCGTCGATGTCGAAGAGGACGAGCACCGTCATGCCGGACGCCGTGCGAGCAGCAAGCCGCCCGTGATGCAGAGAAAACCCATGAGTTGCCAGATGGTGGGGCGATCATTCTGAAACTGCCACGCGACGAGAATGGCGACGAACGGCTGCAGGTTCGAGTACAGCGAGGTGCGCGTGGCGCCGATCTTCTTCAGGCCGTGGTAGTAGATCAGGTAGGCGATCACGATGGCACCTATTCCTGCGTATGCCATCGCGGCCCAGGTGCGCCAGGTGAGCGTGGTCCATGCCGTTGCGAGCAGATCGCGACCGGTGAGGGCGACCAGCGGAATGAGCCCACCCAGGAGAGTCAGCAGGGTGAGATGCAGGCCGTTCACGCGCTGCGTGAGTGGTCGAAGCAGCGTCGCGTACACGGCCCACGTCAGCATCGCGAGCGTGAGGTAGACGGTGCCGAGTCGCGTGCCGGTGGTGGCGGGCGCGATGTTGTCGCCCAGCATGACCATCGCGACACCCACGACCGACAGTGCCACGCCCGCGATGAGGAATCGTGTCATCTTCTCGGTACGCGTCGCCCAGCCGAGCAGCGCCAGCGCGGCCGGCGAGGCGGCGAGAATCAGTGACGCCGATCCGCCACGTGCGCGCGAGAGACCCTGCACGAAGAAATACTGATATATGCCGTTGCCGATCAGGCCATAGGCCATCAGCCGCACGGTATCGGCGCGCGACGGCCACGGCTCACGTACGGTGAGCAAGGCGGCCACGAGCATCACGATGGCACCGACGGCCATGCGCGAGGTATTGAAGGCCAATCCTGGCATGTGCGCCGTGCCGTACTGGACGGCGAAGAAGTTCGCGCCCCAGAGCGTGGCCATCAGGATGAGCAGCACGTCGATCGTGCCGAAGCCCGGCTGTGCAGGCGGTACGCCGACCTGAACCGGCGTGACCAACGGCGGGAGCACGGGTGCGACGGGCGCGGCGGGAGCGGACATTCCTCGAATCTAGTGCCCCCCGGGATGGCTTCCCGCGTACCGGGGCGGTGGGTAGGATGCGACCATGCATGTTCAATTCGCGCTCTTCGCCGACGCGGCCAATGTGTCGCAGGAAGGCAAGCTCAACATTCTCGGCGTCTTCGATGCGCTCCATGTGGGGCAGCTGCCGACGGTGCACCCGCGCGCGACATTCGTCGTGCGCTTGAAGGCGGTGGCTGAGGATGAGGGTCCTCACGGCGTCAGCCTCGAGTGGGTGAACGCCGTTGGCGAGCTGCTGTGGTCGAGTCGGGGTGAGTTGCTCGTCGGCTCGGCGCCGGAAGGCGGCGACGGCATCGACGTGCCGCTCCTGGCGGTGGTGGACCTCCCGCTGGATGTGCCCGGTATCTACACGATGATCGTGGGAGTCGACGATACCGAGGCGGTCCGCACGTCGCTGCATGTCAATCAGAGGCTGGAAACACATCTACCGCTGGCGCCTGCTGCGCCGGCAGGTCTCGTCTCGTGATCCATCCTCGTCGGTTCATCGTCGTGGCCGCGCTCACTGTGAGTGCGGCGGCCTGCGCGACCGACCCGACCGAAGGTCCGGGCACGCCACCCGAAGGAGTGCTGCGCCCGACCCTGGCCATCGCCGCCAATCCCCGCCCGATTCCAGCACCGCAGGCTGCGGATTTCGTGGCGGCGCTCGATTCGAGCCTCGCCGTCGGTGCGAAGGGCATCGTACAGACGTACACGTGGCGCGAACTCGAGCCTGACAGTGCTCGGCTCGACGTGCAGCGCGTGATCGACGACTTTCGCTACTCGCGCAGCCGGGGCCTTCAGATCTTCCTCGGCATCCAGGTGATCAACACCGTGAAGCGCGAGATGCCCGCCGACATCGCTGCGCTTGCCTGGACGGATCCGCGTGTGCAGCGCCGCTTCGACCGGCTGCTCGATGCACTGCAGCCGATTCTTGGCGACGTGACGTACTTCTCGATCGGCAATGAAGTCGCCGATTACCTGCGCACGCGCAGCGAGTGGCCGGCATATACGACGTTCGTGGGCCAGGCAGTCGCCTCCCTGCATCGGCGTGTGCCGGGCATCAAGGTCGGTGCGACCATGGAATATTCCGGCGCGGCGATCAACACCACGGCCGCACGGGCGCTCATCGCGGTCAGCGATGTCGCGATCTACACCCTCTACCCCTTCCTTCTCGACAGCTTCAACGTGGCACCGGCCACGATCACTGGTGTCCTGTTCGACAACATGATCGTGATTGCGGGTGGCAAGCCGGTGGTGCTGCAGGAGTTGGGGTATCCGGCCTCGTCGGTCAATCGCAGTTCGGAATTGGCGCAGGCGGCGTTCTTCACCGATGCCATCGGGCAATGGCGTGCTCGCGGCAGCACGGCGATGCCGTTCGTGAGCCTGTTTCTCCTGCACGACTTCACGCCACAGCAGTGCTCGGATTTCGGCGTCTACTACAACCTGCCCAACCAGCCGCAGTTCATCGAGTTTCTCTGCTCGCTCGGCCTGCGGAAGGCCGATGGGTCGCCACGGCCGTCATGGGATGCGGTGCGTACGGCAACGACCTGGCTCCGCACGCCTTGATCCCGCGCCTCGTCACACCACGCGCCGCGCCGTCACGAAACGGGAATTGAGCGCTGCGATGTAGGCATCGTCGCTGTCGCCAAGCCATTCCAGGGCGAAACCACCGCGTCCCAGCGCAATGTGGGCGAGGCGATCGCCGGCCAGTGCCACACCGACGTGCGTGATGCGTCGATCGTCACGATCCGAGAAGAACAGCAGATCCGCCGGCTGCAGGGTCGAACGCGACACTTCCTCGCCGCTCAGCGCCTGCAGGTGCGCGTCACGAGGCAGGGGCACGCCGTGCACGCCGAAGATCGTCTGCACGAAGCCGCTGCAGTCCGCTCCCCACGGCGTCACGCCACCCCATTGGTACGATGTGCCCTCGAACCACTCCACCGCCGACTGTGCGATGGCATCGGGCGCAACCGCAAAGTGTTCCTCCATCTCATTCAGCGGAACCGTCTCGCCGTCCACGATTTCCTCATCGAGGTCGAGCCACGCGTTGAGCGGCAGTGCGCGCACGCCATGGCGCTCGCTGCGCGCGATGACACCCATCGACACGCGAGGCACGTACGTCAGCGCGAAATCGGCGGACGTGGTCACGACGACGGGCGCCTCGTCCACCATGCGCATGAAGTAGCCGTCGTGCATCCATCCTTCGTATTCGTCCATGCCGCGAACGCGATGCCAGTGATCGTCGCGCGACTCGAGCACGTACAACGGATGACCGGCCAGCTGCTGCGACACCTGCGACGACGACACGCGGCCCTCGGCGAACATCGGCGCGATGGCACTGCGAACGAAGGCGTGGCCAATGATCGGGCTCGTCATGTGGGGCGGACTCCAGAAGCGATTGTTCGAGCGACGTTCATGATACCACGTCGTCGCCGTAGAGCTTGAGCTTTCCGATGAGTGTCATGCGGCTGATGCCGAGGCTGCGTGCGGCGTGGGTGCGATTGCCCTGGTGTGCCACGACGGCACGGAGCATGTGCCATCGTTCCACGTCGGCAAGCGACATTTCAGCGGTCGGCGCCATGTCGTCCCCCGCTCGCAATGACAGGTGCATCGCGCCGATCGCCGGCGACGAACGGGCGCGCAACTGCGCGAGGGCGAGCGTGGCTTCCAACTCGCGCAAGTTGTCCGGCCACTGGTGCGCGACGAGCAATGCCGCGGCTGCATCATCGAGCGACGTGGGCAGGTCCGCGTCCGCATCGGCCGTTTGCGTCAGCACCGCGACGGCCAGCGTGAGCAGGTCGGCCTCATCGCGGTCCGCCAACGCCGGCACGAGCATCGGCCATGCGTGCAGCCGATAGTACAGCGATTCGAGAAACTCGCCCGCGGTCACACGCGCGACGACATCACCGGTGGTCGTCGCGAGCAGCCGCACGAGCCCGCTCTGTTCGCCGGATCGTTGATCGAGCATCGATTGCGCCGCCAGCGGAAGCCGGTCGATGTGCCGGATCAGCAGCGACGCGCCCCGCGCTTCGTCCAGATGCTGCCTCAGCTCCGAGAGCGAGTCGCGCCGTGCATCGAACACGCGCAGCGGCTGTGCCGAGAGTGTTGATCCGGCGTGAATGCGTTGCGCAAGGAATTGTTTACCGAGACCGCGTGCCCCGACGACGAGCACGGGACGCGTGACATCACGACGCAAGTCCTCGGCACGGGCGGCAAGGGCGCGCATGGTGATGCTGACGCCCACCAGCGGCAGCGGGACATCCGTCAGCACCTGCTCAGTACTCCCACTTGCGCGTGATGTCGAGACCGAACTGCTGCGGCGTCGGCACGAAGTTGCGCGCGTTCACATTGTTGTTGCATTGCAGCACGCTGGTCGGTGGTTCGAGGCCGACCGATGCCGAGATCCACTGGCTGAATCGATACTCGAGCTTCGCACCGATCGAGTTCCTGATCGGTGTGTTACTGCTGATCTGGCTGGTGCCGAAGAGCTGGCAGAGGCCGACCGTGGCGCGCACGAACGTGCGACTGCCGAGCTGCACGCTGCCTCCGAGTCGCGTACTCGCGAGCACCGAGCTGGCTCCGAACTGCTGGCCACTCACACCACCGGCCGTCTCGATCTGGAATTGATCGATACCCAGTGCGCGCGCGACACGATCGCCGAGCGCATTGCCAAGTGTCGGCAGCAGCACGTTGACCGCTTGCGACGAGGATTGATCGGCGGCGGTCGTCACGGCGAAGCTCGGACGTCCGGTGAACAGGTAGCTGATGGCATCCGACTCTGAGAGCGCGAGACTCGGATCGGCGCTGCCCAGTTTCAGTGTCGGTGCCACCAGCGTGCCGCCGATCGTGATCCGGACGGGAATGTCGCGGTCCTGGCGCGTGTACTGCCGGACGATGTTGGTGGCCTGGATGTCGAGTGTCGGGTTCAGCTCCGGTTCACCGAAGAACCGCAGCGTGCCGCGCTCGACGTCGAAGGTGCGCTGCACTGCGCCGAACCCGAGGTTCAGGCGATACGTGCCGCGTTCGGCGAGCAGTGTGCCGTCCAGCGCGAGCTGGACACGCGTCGAGTCCTGCCGTGCACGACCAAGCGTCACGCCGACATCACCGGCGAGCTTGATGTTCGCTTCCGCCGATCGCAGCCACACGTTGTTGCCCATGAACAGGCGCACATCCCGCACTTCGAGATTGCGCAGCAGCGGCGACGGCGCGGCGGCGAGCAGTGAGCGCCCCTGCGTGGTGGTCGTGTCGATGAGCGTGAAGAACTCAGGGTCGTCGATGGAGACCAGGCTCTTCGCGACACCGAGTTCCGGAATCGTGATGTCGCCCGTCGGGATCGTGACGCTGCCCGTGAGCACGGCACCGCGCTGCGTACCGCGAATCTGGAGCCCGCCGGCGTCGGTGGACACCTGCAGCGTCGCGATGCGCGGACGATCGAGGATGCGAAGATTGCTGGCCTGGATGCCGAGGTCGAACGACGGATCCTCGAGCGACGCGAAGCCGATGCGACCGCTCAGGATCGCCGACCCGCCGCGCGGTCCGGATCCGCTCACGGTCAGCCGGGGCAATGACAGATTGTCGCCGCTGAAACGCAACTCGCCGTCCATGCCCACCAGTCGCACGCCGAGCGGCGCGAGGAAGCTTGCACCGTTGGCCATCGTGACCGTGCCGTCCATGCGCGGTTCGCGCAACGAACCGCGCAATTGCAGTTCACCACTGAGTGAGCCACTTGCGTCCGAGATCGCGGGGGTCGCGGCTTCGAACAGGGCCAGTGGCGTGTTGTGCAGCGCCAGTGAGCCGCTCAGCGGTGCGTCCCGCTGCATCGTGGGAAAGGCGTCGAGCGAGGCGGTCACCGGCAACGTCAGTCGCGCCGTGAGCAGCGACGTGGCACGATTGTGCTCGCTGAGCGAGACGTCGGCGCGGAAGTGATTGTCCGCATACACGCCTTCGACGCTCGCATCACCGAGCGCCGTGACACCGACCGTGACAGCATTTGCCCGCGCCGTGAGTCGACCGGTCGGCGCATCACGCGTGCCGCGCAGTTGCAGCTGCGCTTCCATGACGCCGGTCAGCGGGCGTTCGCGTCGTGTGAGCCAGCCGACATCGCGCAGCGGAATCTGTGACGCGTCGAAGATCGCCGAGATGCTGTCGCGCGACGGGATGTTCGCCGACACGCGCACTCGCGCGACGCCGGTGTCGCCGACGACGAGCGAGTCGATCGCCAGCAGCGTCGGTGACTTCGTGATCGTCGCCGGGGAGAGCAGCGCCCAGCGCGTGTTCGGGCCGGTCGCGAACATCGACGCAAGCGTCGTGATCACCGTGTCGCCGGCGCCACGCAGTCGCGCCTCGAGGCCCATGCTGACGCCGCTGTCCGCGCGCGCCGTGACCGAGATCGACCCGTCACTGGCCGACGTGAAGCGACCGGTGGCGGCGACCGCGTTCAGTCGCACCGGTCCGGCCGTCACACTGTCCGCCGCCAGCTGCAGCACACCACTCGGCACGCCACGCACCCACGTCCCGGTGGCGGTCAGGTCTGTCACGGCCGACGCCAGCGTGCCATAAGCGATGTCGCGTCCGGAGAGCGTGGTGGAGACGCCGAGTGAATCGATCCAGCCGGAGAGCTGGCCGCGAAAGGCGACGGTACCACCCAGTGAATCGGGGGAATCCTTCGCCGCAGTGCTGAGCCACGAACGCAGTCCGCCCAGCGAGTCGGCAGTGATGCGGAAGCGCAGCGAATCCGTGCGGTCACTTCGCAGGCCGAGACCACCACTGGCCGTGGCAATCAGCGACGGCGAGAGAATGCTCAGCGAATCGACCATCGCAATGCCGTCGCGAAACGAGAAACGAGCAACGCCCTCGTCGATCCGCAACTGGTCGAGCCGCGATCGATCGAACGCCAGGGTCATGCGGCCATCGAGGTTCGGCAGTGAATCGCCGCGCATGTCGACATCGGCACGGCCGTTCAGTTGTGTGACGGGCGCCGTCTGCCGCTGCAGCAACGTGCGCAGGTCGATGCGATCGAACGCCGCCTGAGCCTTGAGCGCGTACCCGGACGGTTCGATGTCCACCACACCGCTGCCGGACAGGCCCCCTGCATCTCCCGTGAGCTGGCCGGAGACTTCGAGCGCGGCGATCGTGCCCTTCACCGTGATCGGACCGGTCATCGTTCCACGGAGCGGCATCATCGCATACGAATTGCCGAGCATCGTGAACGACAACGGCTCCGCGTTCAGCTGCATGTCATAGAAGACGTACTTCGGATCGAGCGTGATGCGACCGCCGCCTGTCACATGCGACGGCGTGGCGCTGGTGCCGTCGTCGTGCCACGCATCGAGCGCGCTCACGCGCACGTCGTACCAGAGCGAATCGAGCTGCGCGCTCCCGCGCACCACACCGTTCAGCCGCGCGAACTCCTTGTTCAGGAATCGCGGCGTGCGCAGGTCGGCACTCTCGAGTGCGAAGGAGAATCCGCGGAACCGCGTGAACGCCGGATAGAGAATGTCGACCTGGCCGCGCCCGCGACCCGCACTGATGGCGCCGGGGACGTTGGCGTCGCGGAAGGTGAATCGCAGGTCATCGACGTCGAAGCGATGCAGCGGTCCGCCTTTCGCCTTGACGGTGCCGGTGAACTGTCCGCGCCACGGAAACGGAAACGGAATGCCGTTGAACTGGCGCAGGAGGGCGAAGTCGAGTGGATCCGCGCGCATGTCGACGTCGGTGAGTGTCACGACCGGACCACCAACGCCCCACGTCATGCGTCCGCGCAGCCGCGAATCGAGGCTGCGCGCATCCAGGTTCGAGATCGCGTACTTCAGCACGTTCAGGTTCGACGGATCGTTGCGGATCTGCAGATCCATCGTGCCGCCGCCGGCCGTCGGAAACGTCGTCGTCAGCCACGCGATGTCGCGCATGGCGACCTTCTCGCCATGGACTGCGATGTCGTAGCGCACCGGCAGGTCGCTGCCCCAGGTGATCTTGCCCACTGCATCGCCCGCCGACCCCGGCAACTGGAAGTGCGGAATCTTCAGCCAGATCGAGTCACCCTGCCAGCGGAAATCCCCGCGCAGCTTGTCGAAACGGAACGGGGGATCGAACTCGGTCATGCCCAGATCCGACACCTGAAACAGGCGGCCCGCGGAATCGGGATGTGACAGGCGGACATGCGAAAAGTCGACGTGTCCATCCTCCCAGCGCCAGCTTCGGACGAGTCCGCGCGGCAGCCGACGGATCTGGGCGTTCGTGCGCGCCAGATTGAATGCGATCGAGCTGTCGCGTCGCACACCCTTCAGCGAATCCGCAGGGCTCCACGGCATCGTGAGCAGGAAGCGACCGCGCGTGAGCGACACCGAATCGAGCACGATGAAGTCGCCAAAGCTGCCCTTGGCCTTCGGGACGCCCTTCGGCCCCGACGGGAAGATGTGCTTGTAGTTCCAGTCACCGTCCTTGTACTTGACGATCTGGATGAAGGTGTTGTCGGTGATCAATCGCTTGACGAAGATGCGCCGATCGAGGAAGTCTCGCGGGTCCCAGCGCATCGTCGTCTTGCCGGCGGCGATCATGACCACACCGGCACTGTCGGCAATCTCGAGCGAATCGACCGTCAGTCCCGTCAGGATCGGTCCGCTGATGCGCCCGAGAAACAGCCGCCCCTTGACCGCGGGCCCCAACCTGCTGACGACGAAGTCGCGCACCCAGCCGCGGCCCGTCTCGGTGCCGGTCACGAACAGCACGCTGCCTACCGCGCCGATCATCATCAGCAGCACGGAGATGAGGCCCGCAACGAGCACGAGTCGGCGGCGACGGATCATGTGGTCAGAACGCCTGCCCGATCGCGAAGAAGAACGTGAACGGCCCGAGCGCGCCGCGATTCCGGTTGGGGGAGTACGAGCCGCGACAGCTGCCGTACGCGTCCTGCACGATGCGCGTGATCGTTCGCGTCGTGTTCCCGTCCTGCACCGTCTCGGTGATCTCACGCGCGACGATCGTGTTGCCCGGGCTCACACAGAGCAGCGCCTGGTCACCGTTGGCACGCGGCAGCTCGTTGAAGTATGCGGCGCCGGCACGCGGCGCGTAGTTGTTGTAGCCGACGTCGAGCCGGATCACGCCGATCGGCGAGTAGATGCGTGCACCGACGCCCGGCGTCGTGCGCAACGTACTGTTGCGCAAGCTGGCATCGTTCCCGCCTCGACTCCACACCTGGCCGAAGTCGGCGAAGAGATTCCACTGCAGCAGGTTCGGCAGGAACGGACTGCGCAACCGCAGCTCCACGTTGCCCACCGCCACCGTGTTTCCGCCCACCGGCACGACGCGAAACGGTTGCACCGCCGGATTCACTTCATACGTGAAGATCGAATCGCCGGGCAACGCGCGCCGGATGAACGGCTGCGCGATGACGGTCGTGTCGGGACTGACGACGTATGCGACAGGGCCCAGTTCATTCTGCCGGAACCCGCGCACCGTGGTCGGGCCACCGGCGTACAGGCGTTCTTGCGGCGGCACGAGTCGATCGCTGCTGCCGAACACCGCGCCGAGCTGCAGACGCACCGCCAGCGTCGCACCGAACGCCAGCCCCCAGAACTTGCTCGCGTCGAGGACGGCACTGCTGAACTTGAACGCGGAATCCGAGAGTGTCAGCGACGAGGCGTGACGGATCGCCAGTCGCGTGAACGAGCCGTTTCGCGGATTGATCGGATCATCGGTTCGATCACGGCTGAAGTTCGCACCCAGCACTGCGAGGCGTCGCGTCGTCTCGAACACGCGACGATCCTCGGGCGCACACCGATTGAGCACGGAGCAGAAGAGCGCCGGTTGCGCCTCCGTGCGACCGAAGCTCAGGTCGTACGCGAGGGTCACCGGCAATCGACGCGCCGCCTGCAGCGTGACGCTGGCGATGGCGCCGATCGACGTCGTGCGACGATACGCCTGATACTCGCCGCGCACTTCGGAATACAGCGTGAACTCCGGAATGCGCAGCCCGCCCGGGCCGACTGGCGGTCGCAGCGTCGCGCCGACGTAATAGTTCAGCCGGTCGCTGTAGGGGTCCTTGCCGTTGGCCACTGCACTGCACAACCCGTCGGCCCCCTCGAAGTCCACTGGTCGCCCGATGCCGATCTTGCTCAGGCGACCGGTCACCTCGAGACGTCGCGCACGGCTCAGCAGATTGCGATCGGTGTACTGCAGCTGCGTGCGAAAGCAGTCGAGTGTGCCGAACCCCGCACTCAGTGTGCGACTGTGCATGAACCGCTCGGCGATGTTGACCATCACGTCCACGCGCGCCGAGTCGGCGAGCGAGGAGACGGAGTCACGCAAGCGCGGTTCGATGCGGACCTGTTGATAGGCATCCGTGAGGTAGAGCGCCCGCGTCGCGCGCTCGACATCACTCTGCTGAAATCGCTGGCCCGGTGTCAGGCCGATCAGGCTGCGAACCACGTCCGACGGAATCTCCTGCGCGCGTCCCTCACGCGGCACGACCTGCACCAGCACCTTGTCGATCGTGACCAGCGGCCCTGGTCGCACCGAAAATTCCACCACGGCCGTGCGTCGCGTAGTGTCCGGCGCCGTGCCGGCCATCACATCCGTGGCCAGGAGCACCTGCGCGAAGGGAAATCCGACATCGGCAAGTCGGCGCCGCAATGTGTCGCGACTCTGCTCCAGCAGGTATTGATCGAAGGGCTGCCCGCGCGCGATCGGCAGGCCGCGGACGATCCGGTCGCGCTCCGCGATGCGCTCCACACCGACGACACGCAGGGTGTCGATGGTGGTCGCGCGACCTTCGCGGATGACGAATTTCAGGTCCATCGTTCGCGCGGCGCGCTGCACCAGCGTGTCGACCTGCACATCGGGAAAGCCGCGACGACGGTAGTAGATCACGAGGCGTGCCCGATCGATCGAGACCAGCGCCGGATTGCCGCAGCGTACGACGGCACCGAGGACGTCGCCGATCAGCGCCACGCGGCGCGCGGCATCACTCGCGGTGAGCGCGATCACGCCGGCCAGCTGACTGCTGGCGAATGCCTTGTTGCCGACGAACACCAGCGACCGCACTTCCGCCTCGGCGGGATCACACGCACGCTGCGCGTGGAGGGCGAGTGGTCCAGGACACGCGAGACACACCGCGACGACACGGAGCCAGTGCCCGATGGGGCGATCTGCGCTCCGGAACCAGTGGGAAACGATGGAAGATTGACGCGGCAGTGTGCTGACCGAGGGAACGATTGACGGTGTCGCGCGACTGCGCCCGACGGAAACGGTTGGCACCCTGTATGAACGGGCCGTAAGTTCACGCGCAAGCACCCCGGTGTCAACGACGTACACGCTTTCCTGACAACGGGTTAGCTCATGTCGCGCGCTGTCCATCGGATGGTCGTCCGCAACCTCCAGCCTCGCAGCGATGTTCCGCTTTCGCGCCCACACTGTGACCCTTGTCGCGCTGACCGTGCTCACGGCGTGCGGCGGCAGCGACACGACACCGAAGCGCGGTGCCATCGTCGACAGCCGGGACACGTATGATCCGCGCTCCTTCGATCCCGCGCTTTCGACGGACGTGCCGACCGGGCGCGCCGTCGGATACGTGTTCGAAGGCTTGACGCGATTCTCCCCGGACGCACAGGTGGAGCCGGCGCTCGCCTCGTCGTGGACGGTGTCTCCGGATGGCCGCATCTGGCGATTCACCCTGCGACAGAACGTGAAGTTCCATGACGGCAGCGCCTTCACCGCACAACATGTCGTGTCGAGCTTCACACGCGTGCTCGACCCGAAGACGCGCGGCGGTCGCGGATGGCCGTTGTTCCCGATCGCCGGTGCCAACGATTTCGCCGCTGGCAAGGCCGCATCGATCAGCGGCCTGAAAGTCGAGAACGACAGCATCGTCGTCGTCACGCTCACGGAACCGTTCGCGATCTTCCCGAAACTGCTGGCCATGCCGGTGGCGTCGATCGTCCCCACCACCATCGGCGCCGATTTCGGCGAGAAGCCGATCGGTACCGGCCCGTGGAAGATGGTCGAATGGAAACACGACGACTTCGTGCGCTTCATACGCAACGAGACCTATTGGGGCACCAAGCCGCTCGAGGACTCGCTCGTCGCGCGCATCATTCCGGAGCCGAGCACTGCGGTGGCCGAGTTCGAGTCCGGGAACGTCGACATTCTCTACATACCGGAGGCGGAAACGCGGCAGTGGGAACAGACCGAGGAGAAGAAGGCGCTGCTGCAGGCCGCGCCGGTGCTTCGTCTCTGGTATGTCGCGCTGAACACCACACGCGGACCCCTGGCCGATGTGCGCGTGCGTCGGGCCATCAATCACGCGATCGACACGAGGGCGATCCTCACGCAGCTCCTCGGCGGACGTGGGCGACTGGCAGCCGGCATCATTCCTCCCGCGCTCGACGGCTCCGACACCACTCGGGCGCCGTACGCGCACGATGTCGCGAAGGCGAAGCAGCTGCTGACGGAGGCCGGGTTTCCAGGCGGTCTCACCGTCAAGCTCTGGTGTTCGCAGGATGCCACACAATCGCGCGTCGCACAGGCGATTCAGGGTTATCTGAAGGAGGCCGGTATCACCGCGGAGCTCGTGCAGCGCGAGAGCGCCAGCATGCGCGAGGCCGCGCGCAAGGGTGATGCGGATCTGGTGCTGAAGGATTGGTACGCCGACTATCCGGATGCAGAGAATTTCCTGTATCCCCTGCTGCACTCCGCCAATGCCGGCGTCGGCGGCAACGTGAGCTTCTTCAGGAATGCGGCCTTCGATTCAGTCGTCACCGCATCGCGCCGTGAGACCGATATCACGAAGCGCACCGCGCTCTACGTGCGTGCCGACAGCATGGCGTTTGCACAGGCGCCGATGGTGTTCCTGTGGTTCTACAACGAGTTGTATGCCGTGCAGCCGTGGCTGAAGAACTGGTCCGCGCCCACGATCTTCAACGGGCAGCGGATGATCGGCGCGCGGATCGACCACAGTACCCCGTGACATTTCTCGCACGCCGGTTGCTCCTGGCCATTCCGACGCTGGCCGGCGTGCTGATCGCGGTGTTCCTGTTGCTGTACGTGGCACCCGGTGATCCGGTGCAGCAGATGGTTGGTGAACGCGCCGACAGCGTGACAATCGCGCGTCTTCGCGCGGAGCTGAAGCTCGATGAATCGCTGCCGGTGCAATTCGCGAGTTACGCCGGCGGTGTGCTGCGCGGTGACCTTGGTCGGAGCTACATCACCGGACGGCCGATCACGCAGGACATCCGTGAGCGATTCCCGAAAACCGCACAGCTCGCACTGGCCGCGATGACCATTGCGATCGTCCTGGGCATCGGCATCGGGGTGCTCGCGGCACTGAAGCCGGCCGGCGCCTTCGACAAGCTGCTGATGGGCGCGACGTATCTCGGCATCAGCTTTCCGGTGTTCTGGGTCGGGCTCCTGCTCATCCTGCTGTTCGCGCTGACGCTCAAGTGGCTGCCGCCGAGTGGGTATGGTGGCGGCCTGGTCCTTATTCTGCCGGCGCTCACGCTTGGCTCCCGCAGCATCGCATACCTGGCGCGTGTCACGCGTAGCAGCATGCTCGATGCGATGAGCAGCGATCACGTGCGGACCGCGCGCGCGAAGGGATTGTCGAACGCGTCGGTCGTGCTGCGCCACGGACTTCGGACCGCGTTGATCCCCGTCGTGACGGTGCTTGGCCTGGATGTCGGCAGCTACCTGACCGGCAGTATCCTGACGGAGACCGTGTTCGGCTGGCCAGGGCTTGGCCGGTACGTCGTGAACGCCATCGCGCGACGTGACCTCCCCGCCATCCAGGGCACGGTGCTGTTTCTCAGTGTGGTGTTCGTGCTCGTGAATCTGCTCACCGACATGGCGTACAAGCGCAGCGACCCGCGCGTTTCGTAGTCGTTGCACGCGTCGACCTGTCCTCACGTGGAGATCCCGCCGCCATGACGAACGACCTCACGGCGCTCAGCCAGTCGCTGGGTGAGCGCTACCTGATCGTGCGGGAGCTGGGCCGTGGCGGGATGGGGACGGTGTATCTGGCACGCGATCGCCGGCTCGACCGACCGGTCGCGTTGAAGGTGCTGCCGGCGGAGTACGCAGCCGATCCCGATCTGCGTGAACGCTTCCTTCGCGAGACGCGCATGGCCGCGGGTTTCTCGCATCCGAACATCGTGCCGGTATTCGCGATCGAGGACACCGAGGACGTGCTCGCGTTCGCGATGGGGTTCGTGGAAGGGGAGTCGCTGGCGTCGCGCGTGACTGTGAATGGACCCATGCAGCAGCGCGACGCCGTGCGATTGCTGCAGGATGTCGGCTACGCACTGGCGTACGCGCATGGCCGCGGCGTGGTGCATCGCGACATCAAGCCGGACAACATCATGATCGAGCGCGCGACGGGTCGCGCGCTGGTGATGGACTTCGGCATCGCGCGCGCCATCACACCGGTCAGCGACAAGCCGGGACTCACCCGGGTCGGCGAGGTCGTGGGAACGCCCGAGTACATGAGCCCGGAGCAGGCGGCCGGCGACGCAGTGGACGGAAGAGCAGATCTGTATTCGCTGGGCCTGGTCGCCTGGTTCGCGATGGCCGGTCGCACCGCCGTCACCGGCGAATCGACGCAGCGCATCCTCGTCAAGCAGCTCACCGAGGCCATTCCCTCGCTGTCGTCGGTGCGCGCAGACCTGCCGGCGTCACTCGCCGAGGTGGTCGACACATGCTGCAACAAGGAGGCTGACGATCGATACGCGACCGCCGAAGCGCTGGTCGAGGCGCTCGAGGCCACCCAGCTTGCAACGCCCGATGTGCCGGTTGCGGTGCGCTTGCTCGCGCCGGACCTGACTGCGGTCGCCATGCGCACGCTGGCCGCGATCCTGATGATCGCGTACGGCATGTACGGGATGCGCTATTTCGGGAACGGCAACGTGTTTTCGCTCGGGCTCATTGCGTCTGCGATGGCGTGGGTGAGCGGCATGGCAGCGGCGCAGGAAGTGCGACGGCTGCGAAAGAACGGGTACACCGTGTCGGAACTCCAACGTCTGCTTGGCGTCGTCCAGGCCGAGCGTGATGATGAGCGCGGCCGTCGCAAGGCCGATCCTCTGCTGGTCGCGAGGCGACGGAAGCGCGTTCTCATCGCCGGCGCGTTGCTGCTCGCACAGGGAGCCGTCCTCATCAACATGGTGCGCGGGGCAACCAGCAGCGGTGAAGCCGCGCTCAAGAGTCCGGTCGCGATCGTGACCTTCTTCGGCGCGCTTCTTGGCGCAGCCATCGCCACGACAGTGCTGATCAGCAGTCCCTTCCGTCGGCGACTTGGTGAAGTCGTCTTTCGTCGCATCTGGCTTGGCGCGAATGGCGCACGACTGCTTGCACTCCTCGGCGGACGCGAGCGCAACGCCGCAGCGGGGAGCGCCGACGCGCCAACGCGACCCACCGATTCATCGCGCGCCACCGCGCCGGGTGCGCGAGGAAAGACGGCCGCCGGCATCGCGAATTCGTCTCCGACACTGACATCGCTCGCCGCCGACGTCGACCTCCTCCGCACGCGTGTCGACGCCCTCGAAACGAAGCGTTGACCCGCTGTCGGAGTTGCGCGCTTACTCTGCCGGCTGCCCGAAGATCGCGAGGTTCGAGGAATGCCCCGGATTGACCTTTTTTTCGGGATGCACCCAATGCACGGCCTGGTTGACCGCGGTCGCCGCTTCGCCGAATCCGACCGAGATCAGCTTCAGCTTGCCGGCATAGGTGGTGATGTCTCCGGCGGCATAAATGCCGGCGCGGCCCGTCTCCATCTGCGGCGTGACGAGGATCTCGTCCTTCTCGACATGCAACCCCCACTCCGCCAGCGTGCCCATATCGCTCACGAACCCGAGCATCGGCAGAACGGTATCGATCTGGATCAAGCGCGTCGTCTTGTCCTTCGTCGCGCGCACCACGGCGCCTGAGAGGCGTTCGCCGTCCTGCGATTCGATGTCGTGGAGTTCGTGAAAGGTGAGCACCTCGGTCTTGTCGCCCCGCGCCGCGGCGGCGAGCACGTCGTCGACCGTCGCCTGATGCGCCCGGAACCGATCGCTCCGATGGATGAGCGTGATATGCGCCGCGCGCGGGCGAAGCTGCTGCGCCCAGTCGAAGGCGCTGTCGCCGCCTCCGACGATCAGCACGCGCTTGTTCGTGTAGATCGTCGGGTCGAGCACCACGTCGTCGATGCCTCGGCCGTACCACGCGTGCGTGGCGGGTTGCGGCAGCTTGCGGGGTGAGAAGGCGCCGATACCACCCGCGATCACGACGGAACGCGTCGGGAAATCTCCGTCCGTGGTGCGGACCACGAAGTGCCCGTCCACCTCATCCAGTCCGTTCACGGTCCGGTTCAGGTGCAGCGGATTCCCGAATTGCCCCGCCTGATCTCGCAGGCCGGTCACCAGGTCCTTCGCGAGCACGCGTGGGAAGCCGGCGACGTCGAAGATCAGTTTCTCGGGATAGAGCGCAGCCAGCTGTCCGCCCGCCTGCGGCAAGGCATCGATCACCTGCGCCGACACGCCACGCATGCCGGCATAGAACAGCGCATAGAGACCCGTCGGCCCGGCGCCGATGATCGTGATGTCCTTCAGTTCGTTGGTCATGATCCGTCAAAACTCACGACTCCAGGGCCGCGCCGAAACCCCGGACGAGCGAGACGCGCGATTGCGACTCGAAGTCCTACAGCAAGCGAGGCATCGTGAACTGCTGGTGTGGCGATAGGCCGGGGAGGCCGGAGAGTGTGTCGCGCTCGGGCTTTCGCTCTTCGCGAACGATCGAGAACAGTTTTGGGGGCGGAGCGCACCGAGTGTGAGCGTTGCCACGCTCTGCCCATCGCGCGCCGTCCGATATTGGTGGAACTGCAGTTCCAACAAGGAGTCAGCAGCGTCGCGCAGGGCGACGATCGTTGCAACCGTCGCACTCTCCGGCCTCCCCGTGCTATCCCCCCAAAAAGTCAGCGATGCCGCGCACGCCGAGGAGGCTGGCAAGCGACGCACTCCGTGAGCTCGGTGCGCTCCGACTCCCATGCAGTTCGCGATGCCGGCGAACACGTGCGCTGACCCCTCGACCGCGAGCGCTGCTAGTTTGCGCACATGTCTTTCAAGATCTACACCCGCACGGGCGACAAGGGTGACACGGGCCTCTTCGGGGGCGGACGGGTCGCCAAGGACAATCCACGCGTCGAGGCGTATGGGGATGTCGATGAGCTGAACGCGGTCATCGGCATGGCCCGCGCGGTGGAGCTGATGCCGCGCATCGATGAAGTGCTGGTGCCGGTGCAGCGCGACCTCTTTTCGATCGGCGCCATTCTCGCGACGCCTGACCGCGAGCGAATGGCCGAGCAGTTGAGCAAGGCCCGCATCGACGAGGAGCGCATCGAACAGCTCGAGCGCGCCATCGATGCGGGCGACGCCGAGCTCGAGCCGCTGAAGAGCTTCATCATGCCTGGCGGCACGCCGAAGGCCGCCGCGCTGCACGTGGCGCGCACCGTCTGCCGGCGCGCCGAGCGACGCGTCGTCACCCTGCAGCACGATGCCGACGTCCCTGAGCTCGTGGTCATCTACCTCAACCGTCTCTCCGATCTGCTGTTCACGCTCGCACGTGTCGCGAACAAGCGCGCCGGCGCCGGTGAAGTGACCTGGTAGGGCTGCCCACGTGACCGTGACGACGTGCCGCAGGCTGCCGTATCCGGTGCACGTCGGACACGGACTGCTCGCGTCGCTGCCGTCGCTCGTCCCCGAGCTCGGTCGCGCACATCGAATCGCCGTGGTCACCGACGACACCGTCGGTCCACTCTACGCCGATCGCATCGCCGCCAGTCTGGGCGAGGATCGTTGCATCCTGATTTCAATTCCGCCCGGTGAAGCGCAGAAGTCGCGCGCGACGTGGGCGCAGATCACTGACGCACTGCTCGACGCACAATTCGGCCGCGACAGCCTCCTCATCGCGCTCGGGGGTGGCGTGATCGGTGACCTGACGGGCTTCGTCGCGGCCACCTACCTCCGCGGGATTCCGTTCCTGCAGGTCCCGACCACGCTGCTCGCCATGATCGACGCATCGATCGGCGGCAAGACTGGCGTCGATACGGCGCACGGCAAGAACCTGGTCGGTGCCTTTCACGCGCCGGCGGCAGTCGTCGCCGATCTCGACGTGGTGACGACGCTGCCCGTGCTGGAGCGCGTCAATGGCCTCGCGGAAGCACTCAAGCATGGCGTGATCTGTGATGCGGCGTATTTCGCGACCGTCGCCCGCACCGAGATCACGCAGGCCGACTGGCACGCCATCGTCACCGGCAGTGTGGACATCAAGACGCGTATCGTGGCGGAAGACGAGCGCGAGCACGGCCTGCGCAAGGTGCTGAACTTCGGGCACACCATCGGTCACGCCGTCGAACAGCTGATGGCGTTCACCGTACCGCACGGCGCCTGCGTCGCCTACGGCATGCTCGTCGAGGCGCGCATCGCGATCGCACTCGGCATCTGCGATCCATCGCTTGCCGGCACGATTCTCCGGGCACTCAGCCACGTCGGGCTGCCGGCCGACATGCCCGCCGTGCTGACCGCCGACGTCATCGTCAGTGCCACCTCCGGCGACAAGAAATCGCGCGGCGGCGTCGTGGAATACGCACTGCCGGCGCGCCTTGGTGCGATGGCCGGTGCCGACCTCGGTTATGGCATTCCAGTGCCACGCGACATCGTGATTCACGCGCTGCAGCAGGCGTGACGTCGCCACCGCCGACGCTGCGACAGAAGCGGCGACGCCGCCAACGCATCCGCATCGCGATCGAGCTGGCGGTTGGCGCGGCGGCCATCGGATTCGTGCTGCATCCGACCGCGTTTCCGCAGGTGCGGCAGCCGGACGAAATCGTCGACTCCGTCCTCACCGACAGCATCGATGCTGCGCGCGATACCACGGCCTTGCCGGCGCCGATCGGTCGCCTGCCAGGCGGACTCGTGCCACGCGGCCGACTCTTTCGCAGCATCGAGGAGCGGGCACGCGCCGGCGAACGCATCGCCGTCAGCGTCACGGCCTATTGCCTTCAGGGCCGCACGCGTCGCGGCAACCTCGTGCGCGATGGCATCATCGCCGTCGATCGCCGGCTGTTTCCGCTCGGTCGCGACGTCGATCTGTACTTCGGGCGCACGAAGTACGGTCGTTTTCTCGCGGACGACACCGGCGGCGTCATCAAGGGCGCCATCATCGATGTGTGGATGGCGGATTGTTCAGCCGCACGTCGCTTCGGTCGCCGACGCGGGTACGCCCAGCTGGTCCGTGTGAGCAAGTAACCGGAAGGCGTAGTCGAATGCCGACAGAAGTCGTTGTGCCACGACAACTTGAAGCGGACACGACAGCTCCTGACGATGCGTGCAGTTTACACCAGTTGACCCCTCGTGCCCGACCGGCCACGCGAAATCGAGCAAACGCTCGGAGAAAGTGTCCATGAATGTTGACACTTGACATGTAAACGTACCGTGACGGTTATTGTGGCCACGAAATCGGCATGCCCCGATTTCGACCACCTGATCGACCAGCCCTCGACCAGATGTGCACAAAAGGCTGGCGCCGCTGAGCGGCGTCCTGCACTGGGAGACACCACATGCCGAAGGTCGCGTCATCGCGCACCCGTACGACTACCCGCAGCAGTGGCGGCAGCACGTTCGACCAGTATCTCGCGGACATCAAGCGACTCCCCCTGATCGGCAGCGTTGCCGAAGAACGGGCCCTCGCTCGTCTCGCACAGGAGGGTGACGCCGCCGCCGCAGAGCGCCTCGTCACAGCCAACCTCCGCTTCGTCATCAGCTACGTGAAGAAGTACCAGGGGCACGGACTCGACCTCGCAGAACTCGTCGCCATCGGCAACGAGGGGCTCCTCAAGGCGGTACGGAAGTTCGATCCCGACCAGGGCGTGAAGTTCATCTCGTACGCCGTCTGGTGGGTCCGTCAGGCCGTGCTCAAGGCGCTGGCCGAGCAGACCCGCAGTATCCGGGTCCCGCTCAACCAGAACTCGGCCCTGCTCCGCATGGCCAAGGCCGAGCAGATCCTCGCCACCAAGCTGAATCGCGAGCCGACCGACGCCGAACTCGGGCAGATGATCAACGAGGACGCCGATACGGTCCGGGCACAGCGCCAGATGACCACCAGCGAGACGTCGCTCGACGCGCCAGTGGACAAGTCGGATCGGGACGCCAGCACGCTCGGCGAGCGGTTCTCCATCAGCTATGGTGGTGACATCGAGGAAGCGACCGACGAGCGCCTCATGCGCGTCTTCGTGAAGGACGCGATCCAGAAGCATCTCACGATCCGTGAGCGCCAGATCCTCACCATGTACTACGGTCTCGATGACAAGGCCGAGCCGATGACGCTCGAGCGCATCGGCGACCTGCTTGGCGTGACGCGCGAACGGATTCGCCAGATCCGCGAACGGGCGTTCGAAAAGCTGCGCGAGAGTGCCGACGGCAATGCACTGGCCGGTTTCTGGCAGGTGGCGTGATCGCGCGCTGACGCGGATCACAGCGCGCTTCATCAGTCGCTTTTCATCAACACCACGGCGTCTCGCGACGTCGTGGTGTTTGTGTGTCCGGGCTAATCATTTCGCCCAACGATACCGCTGTTCGCCACGTTGGACTCGTGTAGCTTCCGAGTCCACACATTGCGATGAGCAACTGGATGATCAGTTCGAATCACCACGTGCCGGAGCCCAGATCACCGAGCGAATCGTCGTCCCGCGACGGCCTGTCGCGCTGCGTGTTGCTGGTCGACGACGAGGCGTCGCTGCGGTCGGCCTTGCGCCGGTATTTCGTGCGGCGAGGATGGCGCGTGATGGAAGCGCAGGATGGCGAGGAGGCGCGTGCGATGCTGCTCGATGGTGACGAGATCGGTGGCGGTTTCGACGCCGTGATCAGTGACATGCGCATGCCGCGACTTACCGGAATGGCGCTGCACGATCTCGTCTCACGCATCGATGCGGCGGTCGCACGCCGTTTCATTTTTTCGTCGGGCGACACGGGCGACGACGAAGCGGTGGCATTCCTTGCGCGGACGCACTGTCCGGTGATGTCCAAGCCGTTCGAGCTCGCCTCGCTGCTCGCCGCCGTCGAGCGCATCGCCGCCGACTGCACCCGCCCCCCCGGCACCCAGCCCTCGGCCGGCGGCGCAGCGCTGGCGTAGTTTTGGCGGGTGATCACGACACCGATTCCGCTCTTCCCGCTCGGCCTCGTCCTGCTGCCGGGCGCGGACGTCCCGCTGCACATCTTCGAACCTCGCTACCGCGCGATGCTGCGCGACGTGTCGGCGGGCAATCGGATCTTCGGACTCATCACGCTCCCGCCCGGCGCGTCGGAAGCCGAGCTGCCATCAGGCCGCATCGGGTGTACGGCCCTCGTGACAGCCGTGGACATGCTGCCAGATGGCCGAGCGAACATCATGATTGCCGGGGTCGACCGCTTTCGTTTCGAGACGTATGTGGACGCCGGCACGCCGTATCGCATCGGCCACATCGCGCCGTATGACGACACTGCTGATGATGCGACGGAGCTGGCGCGCGCTGGCGCGGCACTGCGCGATCTCGCGACGCGTGCCATCCGCGCGTCGATGACGATCCACGATGTCGCCAGCGAGTCGACCGAGTTCGACATCGATGACGCGGCCCTCTCGTATCAGGTGGCGCACCTGCTGCACCTCAAGCCCGAGACGCTCTACACGCTGCTCGCCGAGCGCAGCCCGCTGGCGCGATTGCATCGCCTGGACGCCGCACTGCGTACCGGCCTGGACGCGGTGGAAGGCTCGGCCGAGCTGCACGCGCGCGCGAAGACGAACGGCCATCATCACGGCCCGCCGCCGCCCGCCGCCTGAGTGTCGACTCGGATGCTGGGACCGGCACTGGCAGCGATCGTCGGCGATCGGCGCGTTCTCGAGCGTCCGAGCGCGTTGATCTCGTACACGAGCGATGGCTTGCCCGGATATCATCAGACGCCGTCGCTGGCCGTCTTCCCGGGTACGCGCGAGGAGCTGGTCGCCGTGGTGCGCCTCCTGGCCCGCGACGGTATGGCGTTCGTGCCACGGGGTGCCGGGACCGGATTGAGTGGCGGCGCGCTGGCCGATGGCTCAGTGCTCATCGGGCTCAATCGCCTGACGCAGATTCTCGCGATCGATCCGGTGAACCGGATCGCCACGGTGGAACCGGGAGTGGTGAACTCGTCGCTGCAGAAAGCCGTGGGTATGCACGGGCTGCACTACGCGCCCGACCCGTCGAGCCAGTCGGCATGCACCATCGGTGGCAATGTGGCGGAAAACGCCGGCGGTCCGCACTGCCTCAAGTATGGCGTGACGCTCAATCACACGGTCGAGTGCACGGTGATTCTGCCCGACGGCGAGATCGTCACACTCGGCTCCCGCGCTGGAGAGTCGGCGGGATACGACACGCTCGGGGCGTTCGTGGGCTCCGAGGGGTGTTTCGGCATCGCGCTGGATTGCACTGTCCGACTGCTGCCGAATGCGCCACGCGTTCGCACGTTGCTGGCCGACTTCATGTCGCTGCAGGATGCGGCGCGCGCCACGAGTGCCGTCATCGCCAGCGGCATTCTTCCGGCCGCGCTGGAAATGATGGACGGCGCAGCGGTGCGAATCGTGGAGTCATCGATCTATGCGGCGGGGTATCCCGCCGACTGCGACGCGGTGCTGCTGGTCGATCTCGATGGTGTGGCTGATGGGCTGGCGGAAGATGTGAGCGCGGTGGCTGCGATCTGCCACGAGCACGGCGCGCGACAGGTGCGCATTGCCGCCGATGCGACCGAGCGCATGCTGCTCTGGCAGGGTCGGAAGAAGGCGTTCGGCGCGATGGGTCGCGCCGCGTCACACCTCGTCCTGCAGGACGCCGTCGTGCCACGCACGCGACTGCCGGCGGTGCTCGAGCAGATCGCGGCGATCGGTGCACGGCATGGCGTAGCCGTCTGGAACATCTTTCACGCCGGTGACGGCAACCTGCACCCGAGTGTGAGCTACGACGGGACAGACGCAGACGAGGCGCATCGCGTGCATCTCTGCATGACGGAGATCATGCACGCATGCATACGCGAAGGCGGGACGATCACCGGTGAACATGGCGTCGGTCTCGACAAGATCGACTACATGCCGGCGCTGTTCGATGGCGATACGCTGGCCGCCATGTGCCGACTGCGTGACGTCTTCGATCCCGAGCATCGCGCCAATCGTGGCAAGGTCGTGCCGGTGCATTCATGTCGAGAATGGCATCAGACACCCGTCGGCCGCGCATCGTGACGGCAATCGGCGGTTCACACCGCACCTCGCCGACCACGGTCGACGGGGTGCGCAGCACGATGGCTGACGCCATCGCGCAGAACGAGCCCGTGCGTATCGTCGGTGCGGAGACGTGGCGCGATGGCGGCCCGCCGGTCGATGCGACGCGCACGCTGTCACTCGCCGGCCTGACCGGCATCATTGCCTATGTCCCCGGCGATCTCACCATCACGACGTGGGCCGGCACGACGCTGGCCGAGTTGGCGCATGTGACCGCCGCGCACGGGCAGTGGCTCGGCCTCGATCCGGCCGGCGCACGCACGGGCACGATCGGGGCCACGCTCTCGACTGCATCCGCCGGCCCACTCGCGCACGCCTTCGGCACACCACGTGATCTCGTGCTCGGCCTCGATGCGGTCACCGGCTACGGCGATGTCGTGAAGCCGGGAGGACGTGTCGTGAAGAACGTCGCAGGATTCGATCTCGTGCGGCTGTTCACCGGCAGCTGGGGCACGCTGGGCGCCATCACGTCCGCGACGCTGCGCCTTCGCGCGTTGCCCGTGCACGACGCCACGATCGCCATGGAAGTTTCCGACGCTGCTCCACTCGCGACACTGATCGAGGCACTGCGTCGCAACACACTGTCGCTGCTGGCGTGCGAGTGGGTGGATGGCGTCACCGCCCGCGCGCTCGATGTCAGTGACGGCGCAGACGTGATACTGTTGCGCATCGGAGGAACGGATGCATTCGTGCGCGGTCAGCGCGCCGTGCTCGATGCGATCACCAGCTGTCGTCCGTGCGATCCTGCCACGTGGGGACTGCTTGCCGCGCTCGATCGGGATGCGAGCGCGGTGGTGCGCCTGAGCGGGTCCGTCAGTTCGCTTCCTGCACGGATCGCGCGCATCCGCGCATCGTTGACCAGCACGCCGACAGCATCCATCCATGCCAGCATTGCGCGCGGCATCGTGCGTGTGATCGTGTCCGGTGATGCCGGTGCCGCGCGCGATCTGCTGCAACGTCGACTGGCCGACGAACAACGCATCGTCGAGCGACTGCCGGCGGGATGGTGGGCAGCGGAGCCGGATCCGTTCACGATCGGACTCTCGGGTCGGATTCGTGCGGCGTTCGATCCGCAGCAGCTGTGCAATCGGCGGACAGCAGATGCGTGACGCGCTGCCGCTTGCCGAACCGACGAGTCGCAGCACACCGTGTGCACTGCCTGGCACACCGCTCGCGATGGCATCAGCGGGACTCGACGCGTGTGTGCATTGCGGCTTCTGCCTGCCGGCGTGTCCGACGTATCTCGCGCTGGAAGACGAGAATGACAGTCCGCGTGGCCGCCTGGTGTTGATGCGCGGGCTGCTCGATGGCGACGTCTCGATCAGCGATCCGGTGGTACAGCAGCACATGGATCGCTGTCTGGGCTGCCGCGGCTGCGAAACGGCGTGCCCGAGTGGCGTCCCGTACGGCCAGTTGCTCGAAGCCACGCGTGCGACGATGCGACGCACGCGCGAAACGCCGTGGATCGCGCGCGTGATCCTCGACGTCTTTGCATCGCGAGCCCTGCTGCGAGCCGCACTCTTCGTCGGCCGCGTGGTGCGGGCACTCGGCCTGCCGATGATGCTCGCCCGCATGCCCGGCCGTTTCGGCGCTGGCATGGCGATGCTCGCCAGCACGCGGAAGGTGCTCGACACTCGCAACTATTCGACCGCGACGGCAGTCACACGTGGCCGCGTCACCCTCCTGCGCGGGTGCGTAATGGAGGGACTGCAGACGGCGACCAATGCAGCCACCGTCCGCACACTGCGAGTGAACGGCTACGACATCGTCGAGACCGCGCTGCAGGGCTGCTGTGGTGCGCTGCACGCCCACGCGGGTGACCTCGACACGGCGCGAGAACTCGCGCGCGGCAACATCGCGGCGTTCGAACGCACGCCGGACGCGCTGATCGCCGTCAACGCCGCTGGCTGCGGCGCGATGCTGAAGGAGTACGCACACCTGCTGTTCGATGATCCGGCGTGGCACATGCGTGCACTCGCGGTCGCGGCACGTGCACGCGACGCCACGGAGCTGCTTGCCGCCGCCGGCCCGAAAGCAGCGTCACTGCGCGAACCGGTGCGCATCACGTACGATGCGCCATGCCATCTGCAGCATGCGCAGCGACTCACATCGCCGCCGCTCGCCGTGCTGCGCGCGATCAACAACCTCACCCATGTGCCGCTGGAGGACAGCGACCAGTGCTGCGGCTCGGCAGGCATCTACAACCTGATCGAACCGGCAGTGTCCGATGCCGTGCTGGCGCCGAAACTCCGCAACATCGCACAGACCGGTGCGACCCTGGTCGTCACGGGGAATCCCGGGTGCCTGATGCAGATCGGCGCGGGCTTGCTGCGTTCCGGTGGCAGCGCTCGCGTCGTGCATCCGATCGACCTGCTCGACGCGGCCTATGCATCGAACGCAGCGTCTGCATGACCGTCGGTCTGGTGGTCGAGATCGAGGAACTCGTGTTCGACACACTCACGATGCGCACCGACGCGCTCCAGCTGGCGCTGACGCTCGAGGGTGTACGGGTCACGCATGCTGACGTGCGTCGCGCGCATAGTGGTGCGACGGCCGCCATGGCACTCGACGCGTTGGGTGCGTCGGCACCGATGGACATGGTCGCCCGCGACCTCGTGCTGACCCGGACCGCGACCGCGATGCGCGCGATACTCGATCGCGGAACCCCGAGCTTCGATGCAATCGCGCGCGATCGCGTGGTGGAATTGTCGGCGGAGTTCCCGATCGCAGTCGTCACGCGCGCCGGGACGGTTGACGCGCAGCGCATGCTCGAGGAGTCAGGGCTCGAGGCGTGCATCCGCACCATCAGGTCCCTCGGTGACCTGCCGGAGCCCGCGCAACATGACGTCTGGGCTGAGGCTCGGGCCGCACTGTTCACCGACCGCTGGATCGCCGTAGCACGGCGGCCATTGCTGTCCGCAGCGCGACGCGCGGGTTTCTCGACCATCGCGATCGATGAGGCGCCGGCCGCGAACGACGCAGCGCTTGTGTCGCTCGCACAACTCGACGCATCGTTCCCGCTCTCCATATCCTGATTTCCACGAGCCACCATGACCATCGCAGTACCGCAGGATCCTGATCACGCCGTGTCGTGCTTCGATCGCAGCGATCGGCTGCGAATGCAATTCACGGGTACCAAAGCCGCAGAATCGCTGACCGGACTCGTCACGAACGATGTGCTCGCACTGCGGGGCAGCGACGGCCTGTATGCCTGCGCGCTGACGGCGAAAGGTCGCGTGATCGCGGACGTGCGCGTGCTCGCGATGCCGAGCGAGGATGGTGTCGTGACGACGTTGCTCGTCGACGCGAACGCCGCCGGCGGCGTCGGTTTCGCCGCCATGATCCGCAAGTACGTGAATCCTCGACTCGCGAAGTATCTCGACGTGTCGGCGAGCACGTCGTGCCTGTCTCTCGATGGTCCTGGCGCGATTGCGTTGCTTCAGTCACTCGGTGCTGATGCGACGGAGACGGATGCAGTCGCTGGAGGGCCCGATTTCACGCATCGCGCAATCGTCGTCGCCAACATGCCGGTGCGCCTGGCCCGCGTCCCGGACCTGGGCGCAGCCACCACATTCGATCTGCACCTGGAGCGGTCGTCGGTCGAAGCCATGCGTGACGCGCTGATCGGCGCTGGAGCGGTTGCGCGTGACGCGGTGGAGTGGCATCGCCGGCGGGTGCTGGCCGGTCGCCCTGAATGGGGTGTCGACATGGACGAGAGTACGCTCGCGCAGGAAGCGAACATGGACGCGCTTCACGCGATCTCATACCGGAAAGGCTGCTATACCGGCCAGGAAACGGTGGCGCGCGTGCACTTTCGCGGCCATGTGAATCGCACGCTGCGGCGCGTCAGTTATCCCGGCGCGACCGTGCCTGCAATCGGAACGAGCCTCATCGGTCCGGAGGGTGCTCCGGTGGGCGATGCACGCAGCACGGCCGACGATCAGGGCGGGAACTCGGCCGGCATCGCGATGCTCCGGCGGGAGGTGGCGACGGGCTCGACGCTGGTGTGGCTCGATATCCAGAACGAGAAGCAAACGGCGGTCGTACTCGACGCCGCCGATGAGGCGTGATCGTGCGATTTATTGGTGCGCGAGACGCTGATTGCGTAAAAGAAGAACGGGGCTGCTCGTGAGAGCAGCCCCGCCGTATTTCGCCGAGCGGCGAAATTACATCTTCTTGGCGGTGTCGGCGGCCGGAGCGGCCATCGCGGTGCTGTCCTTCTTGGCGCTGTCAGCCTTCACGCTGTCCATCGCCGGAGCCGGCGCTGCGGCTGGGGCAACTGCGGCCGAATCAACCTTCGGGGCTTCGGTCTTGGCGCCGCACGCGGCGAGGGCGAACATGGCGGCGAACGTGGCGATACGCTTCATTGGGAATTCTCCTGGGATATCCGAGGTGGTGACAAACTGAAGCTTCCGGTCGGCGGGCCCGCCGGCTGGAAGCGGAGTGAAGGATATTTCAGCAAGCCGGGCTGTCAAGTGGTTTTACTGAAATTTCACCGCTTTTACCCCTGAAACCTTCCGGATTGTGCCGAATACCTCCGACGTTGGCACGACGATCGTGCGGGGTGCGTGTCCCCATGATTGTCCAGATACCTGCGCCACGCTGGTATCCGTCGACGGCTCCGGCCGTGCGATCCGTATTCAGGGCGATCCCAACCACCCGGTCACCAGCGGCTTTCTCTGTGCGAAGGTCAATCGGTATCTCGAGCGCACGTACCACCCGGACCGGTTGACCACGCCACTTCGACGGGTCGGTCCGAAGGGAAGCGGGCAGTTCGAAGCCTGCTCGTGGGATGAGGCACTGACGGACATCGGCGCACGCCTCGACGCGATCCGGAACGGCCCGCATGGCGCGGAAGCGATCCTTCCGTATTCATACGCCGGCACGATGGGTCAGCTGCAAGGCAGCTCCATGGATCGCCGATTCTTCCATGCCCTCGGCGCCAGCAAGCTCAATCGGACGATTTGCGCTGAGGCGGGCCGAGTCGGCTACATGATGACGGTCGGTTCGAGTGTCGGCGCCGATGCGGAGGGTGTGCCGGACAGTGACCTGATCGTGCTCTGGGGCACCAACACGCTCACGTCCAATCCGCACTTCTGGCCGTTCGTGCTCGATGCACGCAAGAAAGGCACGCGCGTGATCTGCATCGACCCGATCCGCACCCGCACCGCGGAGCAGTGCGACGAGTGGGTCGCGATCAAGCCCGGTGCCGATGCGGCGCTGGCGCTGGGCATCATGCACGAGTTGTTCGCGCACGACTGGATCGATCATGACTACGTCGCACGCTACACGACGGGTGTCGATGCGTTGCGCGAACGCGCGGCCGAATGGTCGCTCGAGCGAACTGCGGATGTCACCGGAATTCCGGTCGAGCGCATCACGGCGCTGGCGGCGGCATACGGTCGCGCAAAGGCGGCGTTCATCCGGCTGAATTATGGCTTGCAACGACACGCCGGCGGTGGCATGGCGGTGCGCACGATCGCCTGCCTGCCCGCACTCACCGGACATTGGCGGCGCGCGGGTGGCGGCGTCAGCCTGTCGGTGAGCGCCACGTTCGCGATGAACAAGGATGGCCTTCAGCGTCCGGATCTCGGGCCGACGACGCGCACCATCAACATGAGTCTCCTCGGCGACGCGCTGACGACGCCGGATGCGGGTATCGGCGGCGCACCGGTGCAGGCGCTGATCGTGTACAACAGCAATCCGGCGGCCGTCGCGCCGGATCTGACCGCCGTACGACGCGGCCTCGCTCGCGAGGATCTGTTCACCGTGGTGCTCGAACATTTCCAGACGGACACTGCCGACTGGGCCGACTACGTGTTGCCCGCCACCACGCAGCTCGAGCACTGGGACGTGCACACGGCATACGGACATCTGTACGCCTCGCTCAATCGCCCGGCTATCGCGCCCGTCGGCGAGTCGCTGCCGAACACGGAAATCTTCCGCCGATTGGCCGCCGTCATGCGGCTCGACGACCCCAGTCTCCGCGATGACGACCTGACGCTGATCCGCACGGCGCTCGACTCGACGCATGCGCGCATGACGGGCGTGACATTCGAGGCGTTGCTCGAGCGTGGCTGGGTGCGACTGAATGTGCCGCGTCCGTTCCTTCCATTTGCCGAAGGTGGATTTCCGACACCGAGTGGCATGTGCGAGTTCGTGTCACCGCGCCTGGCGGCGCTGGGGCTCGATCCCGTGCCCACGTACATCGCGCCGTATGAGTCACCGGAGAGCGATCCGATGCTGGCGGCGCGTTTTCCGCTGCAGCTGATCTCGAGTCCGGCGCATCAATTCCTGAACTCGAGTTTCGTGAATGTGCCGACGCTGCGTCGTGCGGCGAAGGAACCGGAATGTGTGATGCACCCCGACGATGCGGGGCTGCGCGGGGTGGCCGGTGAGTCGATCGTGGAAATCGCGAACGACCGCGGCGCGTTTCAGGCGCGGGTACGGATCAGTGACGGCATTCGCCCGGGTGTGATCTGGGCACCATCGATCTGGTGGACGAAGCTGACCGACGATCACCGCAATCCCAACGACACCACATCGCAGCGGCTGACGGACCTCGGTGAGGCACCGGTGTTCTACGACAACCTCGTCGAGGTGACGCCGGTCGGCTGACGTTCCACCCTGCAGCCGCGAACAGCGAACAGCGAACAGCGAACAGCGAACAGCGAACAGCATTATCGCAAGCGCGCTGCGCGCGCCGCAGAATGGAACGGCCGCAGGACGGCACGAGCAAAAGCCTTGACGCAAAGGCGCAAAGGCGCCACGCGTTCCGAGAGGGGTGACGCCTCCACGATCACCTTCATGCATCTGAAATACTGCTGTTGGAACTGCGCTCGCGAAGGCAGTTCCAACAGCAGTCCTGCGTCGGCTGCCGTGCGATACGACGAGTATATCGTGCTCGAACCGCCTTGCGCCTTTGCGGCTTTGCGTCAGAGCAGTTGTCGGTCGGCAGCTGTTCTGTATTGCGGCTGTTTTGTCCTGCGGCTGTTCCGTTCTGCGGGGGCGCCCCGGGCGCCCTTGCGATAAAGCTGTTGCTGTTGCTGTTGCTATCGCCGTCGCGGTTGCCGTTGAAGACTTGGCGGCGCCGCGGACGGAGGGTTCCCGTCGGGAGTAATTTCATGGCTGAAACGATCGCGCCGGTCTGAGGCGTTGAACGACGCAGAGTCCCGTCATTTCCGATCTCGGAGTTTTTCGTGTCCCAGTTGCCCAGCACCCTCGGAGCGCTGAAGCGCTCACCGTGGGGTGAGCCCGCCCGCGCAAAGCGGTCCGTCAAGGACGAGATCCGCGCCAACCTGCTCGCGCGCGTGCGCGCCGGTGACACGCTCCTGCCTGGTGTGATCGGCTACGAGGACACCGTCCTGCCGCAGCTCGTCAACGCACTGCTCAGTCGCCACAACTTCATCCTGCTCGGCCTTCGCGGTCAGGCCAAGAGTCGCATCCTGCGCGCGCTCACCGCGCTGCTCGACGACGAGATGCCGATCGTGGAAGGCAGCGAGATCAACGACAGCCCGTTCGCACCGATCTCGAAATATGCGAAGACGCGCCTCCTCGAGAACGGTGACGAGACGCCGATCGCCTGGGTGCATCGTGACGAACGCTACATCGAGAAGCTGGCCACACCGGATGTGACGATCGCCGACATCATCGGCGACGTGGACCCGATCCGTGCCGCTCGCGGTGGACACATGCTGAGCGATGAGCTGACCATCCAGTTCGGCATGCTGCCGCGCGCCAATCGTGGCATCTTCGCGCTGAATGAACTGCCCGATCTCTCCGGCAAGGTGCAGGTCGGCCTGTTCAACATCATGCAGGAAGGCGATGTCCAGATCAAAGGCTTCCCCGTGCGCCTGCCGCTGGACGTCATGCTCTGCTTCACCGCCAACCCCGAGGACTACACCGCGCGCGGCAAGATCATCACGCCACTCAAGGATCGCATCGGCAGCGAGATCATGACCCACTATCCCCTGACGGTTGACCTTGGCGTGTCGATCACGTCGCAGGAAGCGTGGACCACGCGCGAGTCGGTCGCGATCCGGGTCCCGTCATTCATGGCGGAAGTGGTGGAGCGGATCGCATTCGAGGCCCGCGAGGACAAGCGCATCGATCGTCGCAGCGGCGTGTCGCAGCGCATGCCGATCTCGGTGCTCGAGAATGTGGTGTCGAACGCGGAGCGCCGTGCGTTGCAGACGCATGAGGACCTGGCGGTGCCGCGCATGAGCGACGTGTATTCGGCGCTGCCCGCGATCACCGGCAAGATTGAACTCGAGTACGAAGGGGAGCTGGTCGGCGGCGAGAAGATCGCGCGGGAGCTGATCCGCCGCGCCGCCGACGCGACGCTGTCGAGCATCGGGCGCGAGTTCTCGAGTGACGAGATCGTGATCTGGTTCGACGAGGGCGGCGCGCTGCAGGTGTCGGACGACGTGGCCGCGGCCACCATGGTGAAGGCCTTCGAGACGGTGCCGACGCTGCTCAACATCGTCCGCGCGCTGCGTATCGCCGACGCCACGGACGCCGGCACGACCGCTGCGGCATGTGAGCTGGTGCTCGAAGCGCTGGTCGCGCGGAAGAAGATCAGTCGCAGTGATACCGGCGCGTATGGTCGCGCCATTCCTGAGAAGCGGCGCCGGCCAAGCGACGATTTCTGAGCGCGGCGTCTGGCTTCGCACCTGTTTTCAGCGCACGTTACGGACGCCTGTTCAAGCCCACCCGGTCTGGACAGGCGTCCTGTCTCAGGGTGACGGCAAGCCCGCAGGCCTTCATTCGCGCTGCCGAAGGCACCTTCGAAACCGCATGGCATTCGCTTCGTCCGACGCATGATCGTGTCGCCCTTCGCCTCGCTACGCGGCCGCCTGTTCGTGGTCGTGGCGGCTGCGCTGACGCCGTTTCTGCTGAACGCTGCCCTGACCGGGATTCGCGAGCTGCAGGATCCGGATACGGGCATCCGGGCGACCAGTCTGGGGCGCGCGCGCGTCACGACGCGGCGTGTGGACGAACATCTGAGGGCCATCGAACGCCTCCTTGACTCGGCGCAGACACGGTTGCGGCGCACGCCCGGCCCTGCGACCTCACTGGCGGTGACGGATTCGGTGCCTGAGCTCCTCAACCAAGCGCTCTCGATCGCCCTCCTCGACACGAGCGGCGCGAGGAAGGTGCTCCTGTTCGGCGATGGAAGCCGGATCGACGAAATACCGACGGAACGCCGTCGGGCCATGCTTGCGACCGCGCTGGTGATGGAGCGACGCAGCCGCGTCGCGGTACCGCAGACGCTGATGGACGAGAGCACCACGCGCGCGGATCGGGATTCGATTGCGCTGCTGATGGTGCGCGCACTGCCCCGACAGACGTCGCCCTGCAACTGCCTCGCCGATACGAAAGGTGTCCTCGTCGCCGTGCTCAGCGATCGCGCGATCCGCCAGTTGCTCGGCAGCGAGCCCGTGGCTGCCGGCGGCACCGTGGTCCTGCTCGGCACGGCGGGGGAACCGATCGGCCATCTCGCAATGCCCGAGCGCTGGCTCGCACCCAACGTGCGCGACACGGCGGTGCTCGGAACGATCCTCCTTCCCGAAGGCACGCTGAGCGTGCGGGGTGCGGACGGCGTCACGCGCGCGGTCGGCTTCATGGCGTCGACGATCCTGCCGTTGCGCGTGTTCGTCGGCCTGCCTGCGCCACGCGTCTTCATTGCGCCGCGACAGCGGATGCGTGAGACCGCGCTGCTGACCGCGATCGCGCTGGCCATCGCCGCCGTGGGCGTCATGCTCGCCTCTCGGACGGTCCGCAGCACGTTGCGGAAGCTCGTCGACGACGCGACACGTATCGTCGGCGGCGACCTGTCCCATCGGACGTTGATCGTATCGAATCGCAACGAATTCGGCGCGCTCGGCTCGGCCATCAACTCGCTCGCGGCCGACATGGAACAGCAGCGCAGCGCGCTGGAGGCCGAGGTGGCCCGGGCATACCAGATGTTCGATGACTCGCCGGTGCCGATGTGGATCACGGATGCCTCCATCGGCGGTGCGCGCTCCGGCCGAATACAGCGCGCGAATCGTGCGGCGGAATCGCTGTTCGGCGTGGAAAAGGATGGCTTGATGGGCCAGCGTGATGGCGAACTGCTCGAGGCGAGCGCTGCGCTGTTCGCGATCCCCACCGCGGCCGAGCCGCATTCGGCGCGCACCGGCCGTGTGCACATCCGTCGCGATGGCATCGCGGCCGAGGCGTACGACGTGTCCGTCTCGTTTCCGAGCGTGGCGCGCCAGGCGATCCGTATCGTCACGGTCCTCGGTCACACCGTCCTGCCACCCGCACCGCCCACGTCGGCCGCGGCGCTGTCACCACCGCCCGAACCGTCGTTGCCGGCAGCGGGTGCCGACGGATCGGCACCGGATTCCCTCGTGTCGTTCGCGGGGCATGTCGCGGCGGATTTCACCGCGCTCTTGAATGGCATCGAGGGATTCACGACGCTTGCGCGTGACAGCGGCGAAGACCCGGACATCACCGCGATCGCGATCGATCGCATTCGCGACCTGGCGCATCGTGGCCTGACGATGGCTCGGCACGTGCAGGCCTACGGTCAGCGCGACGCACTTCATCCGCGCGTGGTGGATCTCAACGCAACGATCACGGACGCGGCGGAGTCGCTGGCCGGCACGCTCGCCGACGGTGTGCAACTCGAAGTCCTGTTCAACACCTCACCGGCGAACGTGAGCGCCGATCCCGCGCTGCTGCATCACGTCATCTCAGTGCTCATTGCGAATGCACGCGATGTGATGCTGACCGGCGGCACGTTGACGCTTGCCACCACTGCGCTCGAGGTGCCGTTGGCGTCCGACGAGGTGTTCGCCGCGCCACCCGGGACGTACATCGTGCTGACCGTTGCCGACACGGGCTCCGGGCTCACCGCCGATGCGCGACAGCACATGTTCGATCCGTTCTATTCCACGAAACGCGACGCGACACAGGGCGTCGGCCTGGGCCTGGCATCGGTCCAGGGCATCGCGGCCGAACACGGCTGGACCATCGGTGTCGAGAGCGAACAGCACGTCGGAACCGCCGTGTCGATCTATTTCCCGACCATTGCAGCGCTCGCCCCGGACGTGTCAGGGACGGACGGTGTTCAGCCGACCAGCGACACCGAGCCGTCGCGCAACGCGTAGCGCTGGCCCGTCACCGGATCGGTGGTGTCCGCATCACCCGTGAGCGGCAGTGCGAGACGTTCGCCATGTTCACTCATCCAGCCGATGTGGCGCGCCGGCACACCGACCATGAGCGCATATGGCTTCACGTCGTGATTGACGACGGCGCCGGCCCCGACGAACGCAAACGCACCGATGGTCGCGCCGCAGACGATCGTGCAGTTCGCGCCGAGTGTCGCACCACGGCACACGAGGGTGTCGCGATACTCGTCCTTGCGTGACACGGCGGAGCGCGGGTTGTAGACGTTCGTGAAGACCATGCTCGGCCCGCAGAACACATCGGCTTCGAGCGTCACGTTGTCGTAGATCGAGACGTTGTTCTGCACCTTGCAATTGTCACCGATCACGACCCGATTGCCGACGTACACGTTCTGCCCGAACGAGCAGCGCTCGCCGATCCGCGCGCCGCCGCTGATGTGAGCCCAGTGCCAGACGCGGGATCCGTCACCGATCACGGCGCCCTCGTCCACGATCGCCGTCGGATGAATGGTCACGGCCATCTCAGTATTCCAGCGGCAGCGCGACCCGCTTGCCGTCCCGTGCGCTGAGGTACGTCGCGATCAGCAGCTCGAGTGAGTGCAGCCCCTCGCGACCGTCGGTCTCCGGCTCGACTTCACCCTTGAGCGCACTGATCACGTTGTCGTAATAGAGTGGATGCCCGAAGCCGTACACGGACGTCGTGTCGTAACTCGCCTGCGCGACGAGATCATCGTCGGGATCCGTCCCGGCAAATTCCCAGTGCTCGATCTTGTTCACGGCCACGCCGCCGAGTCGCACGGTGCCGTGCTCGCCGAGGATCGTGATCGAACCTTCGAGGTTCTTCGGGTAGGTGAGCATGGTCACGCTCATCGACCCGAGCGCGCCGGTACGCCAGCGGATCGACAGGACGCCGGTGTCCTCGACCTGGATGTCGCGGGCGAGTGTCGCGGTGTAGGCCTGCACACTTTCCACGGGACCGATCAGCCAGTCCAGCAGGTCGACGTAGTGGCTGGCCTGGTTCATGAACGCACCGCCGTCGAATTCCCAGGTACCGCGCCACGCCGCGCTGTCGTAGTAACTCTGCGGACGACTCCAGAAGACATTCACGTTCACCATGTAGATCTTGCCGAAGCGCTGTTTCTGCATCGCACGCTTGACGAGCTGCAGCGTCGGATTGCGCCGATTCTGCTTCACGACGAACAGATGCACGCCCGCCGCGTCGCACGCCGCGACCATCGCCTTGCCGTCCTGCCAGCGTGTGGCCATCGGCTTTTCGGTCACGATATGGCGGCCCGCCTTCGCGACGGCGATGGCCTGTGACGCGTGCAGTCCGCTCGGTGTCGCGAGAATCACGGCGTCCACCGCCGGCTCATAGGCGAGCAGCCCCTCCAGCGTGTCGTAGGCCGCCGCGCCAGTCTCCGTCGCCGCCGCCATCAGTCGTTCCGCATTCGCATCACACACCGCCACCAGCTCGGCGCGTTCACCGTGGACCTTGATCGCGGCGATGTGGTTGGCCGAGATCCGACCGCAGCCGACCAGACCGAAGCGGATCGGGCGACCCGTGATCGGACGGGCGCGGGATGGAATGACGAGAGACATGTACGATTGGGCAGAGTGGGTGTATCAGCGCAAATTAGCCGTCGTGTCACGGTTTGGCGTGCCTCCGCTTTCGACGTGCGCCCCGGGGCACAAGTCCCGACCGCTCGCTGTTATGATCCAGAGTGCTGTGCGCATGATGCGTGCTGCGATGCCGGCGCCGGGAGGGTGCATGAAGTTCCACACCTACACGAAGTACAACCCCGAGATGGCCGACGCGGTCGATCTGCAGGCGCTGCTCGACGGGCTGTCGGACTTCCTGCTGCAGAGCGGTTTCGCCGAGTCGGGGGGATACAACCCGTACTGGGGCAACAACGAAGATCCGGCCGACCGCTCGATGGGTGCGCTGAAGGAAGCCATCCTCAACGCGCTGATCGAGAGTGGGCAGTTCACGCCGGAAATGCTCGAGGCCCTGCGCGGCGAGGGAGACGAGGTCTCGCAGCAGAAACTGAGCGAGCTGCTCGACCAGATCGTGCAGCGGCTGATCGCCGATGGTTTCATCAACACCGACGTGCCGCCGAAGGCGATGGATTCGCACCAGCCGGTGACCGGCAAGGGCGGGTTGGCGCACGCTGCGAGCAAGGACGTGCAATTCAACCTCTCGCAGAAGGGCATCGACTTCCTTGGCTACAAGTCGTTGCGCAACATTCTCGGCTCGTTCGGCAAGAGTACGTTCGGCAGTCACGACACGCCGTATCTGGCCACCGGCGTCGAGAGCGACGCGTGGAGCAGGCCGTACGAGTTCGGGGACGTGCTCAATCTCGACGTGAACGAGACGCTGAAGAATTCGATGCTGCGCACGGGATCGCTCGAGGTGCCGATGGATCTCGAGTACAGTGACCTGATGGTGCGGCAGTCCGAATATCGCTCGAGCTGTGCCACGGTGCTGATGCTCGATACGTCGCACTCGATGATCCTGTATGGCGAGGATCGATTCACTCCGGCCAAGAAGGTGGCGCTGGCGCTGACGCACCTGATCCGGACACAGTTCCCCGGCGACACGATTCGCGTCGTGCTGTTTCATGACAGTGCCGAGGAAATCCCGTTGGCCGCGCTGGCCGGCGCACAGGTCGGGCCGTATCACACGAACACCGCCGAAGGGCTCAAGCTCGCGCGGCGGATCCTGATGTCGCAGAAGAAGGATATGCGGCAGATCGTGATGATCACCGACGGCAAGCCAAGCGCGCTGACGATGCCGGACGGCCAGATCTACAAGAACAGTATGGGCCTGGACATGAACGTGATCGGCCAGACGCTGCGGGAAGTGGCGGACTGTCGCCGCTCGGGCATCACGATCAACACGTTCATGCTGGCACGCGATCACGCGCTGGTCGAGTTCGTGAAGCGTGTCTCGGCGATCTCGCGCGGCAAGGCGTATTTCACCAACACGATGAGCCTCGGGCAGTTCGTGCTGATGGATTTCCTGCGCAAGAAGACCAAAAGGGTCAGCTGACGCTGGCGGCACGAAAGACGACGGGACGCAAGTCACCCGCCGCACGCGTCAGTGATGACGCGCTGCGGCGGTTCGGGCGCCTGCTGCGCGCCTGGTACAAGCGCAACGCGCGCGACCTGCCCTGGCGACGGACGCGTGATCCGTATGCGATTCTCGTCTCGGAACTCATGCTGCAGCAGACGCAGGTGCTGCGTGTCGAGCCGCGCTGGCACGAGTTCCTCGCGCAGTTCCCGACCCTGCATTCCATCGCCAGCGCGGAGGTGTCGCAGGTGGAAGAGGCGTGGGAAGGACTCGGCTACTACGCACGCGCCCGCAACCTGCATCGCACCGCACGGCTCGTCACGCGGGATGGCGCAGACGCCGCGGCGACACTGCCGTCGAAGGCGGAGGTGTTGCGCACGTTGCCGGGCATCGGTCGGTACACCGCCGGTGCCGTGGCGAGTTTCGCGTATGGGCAGCGCACACCACTGGTGGACACCAACGTGGCGCGCGTGCTGCAGCGGGTGTTCCTGCCAAAGGCCAGACGCAAGGTGGCGGCGACGGAAAACGCGCTGTGGGAGCTGGCCGAGCGTTCCTTGCCGCTGAAATCCGGCGCGGTGTGGACGCACAATCAGGCGCTGATGGAAATCGGCGCACTGGTCTGTACGGCGCGTGTGATGCGGTGTGGGCAGTGCCCGCTTCGAGTGGTGTGCGGCACGGCCAGCCGGGTCGTGCTGTCGCCTGTATCAGACGCCGTCGCTGCGCCTCGACGGCAACGGTGAGATAGTTTCGCCGCCGCTGGCACGACGTGCGTGTGCACCGGCCAACGCGCGACGCAGCCGCGGTCCGAGCGGCCGCTCCACGGCGACGTTGATCATCCAGGCCGACAGCAACGCAGCGCCCGTGGTGACCACCAGTGCGACAACGGGCGCAACATTCTGCTGCACGAGAATTCCGTACAGCAGGTACCCGCATACCTGGTGTATCAGATAAACCGGATACGTCAGACGTCCAGACACGATCGCGAGAGCGGATCGATTCATTCTCAACGTGCCAACACCATAGAGCACGAAAGGCACCGCGGATGCAACGATGATCGCACCCGCAATTCGTGCATCCGGCCCTTCGCCTGACCAGATCTGACCCAGTCGCACGACTTCGATCCGACTGTGCCACACCGCGGCGCCCAGGGCGACCGACATCAAGGCGACGCGCGACCACGTACGGCCGCGTGACGCCACCAGATACGTGGCCGCGCCGAAGATGAAGAGTGGCGCCCAGTTCGCAATGAGCCATCGCTCGAGCAGGTAGGTGGGACGAAGACCGTCGATCACGGCAACGCCTAGCCACAGCCAGAGACCCGATTCAGCCTTCGCAAGCAGGCCGGTTCGGAGCATGATCCAGACCAGCAGATAGAACTGGAATTCGACCGCGAGTGACCAGTACGCACCATCGACGAATCGCGCGCCGACGAATTGCGGAATCAGCGTGAGATTCCAGAGATATTCTGACCAGGACACGAGGAAGCGCGCGTCGTGGCGTATGACGACGCACGCCATCGTGACGGTGGCTGCGATCCACAGCGCAGGATAGAGTCGCGCCGCACGCGAGGCGACGAATGCGCGGGGTGACTGCCCTGACGCGGACAGGAAGATGACGTACCCACTGACCATGAAGAACAGATGCACGCCAAGGTAGCCGTAGCGTGCAAATGGTTCGAGCGAGGGAAGGGCGCTGACCGGCATGAATCCGGCGCGCGGGCCTCGCGAGAGATAGTGAAATGCAACGACGGCCAGGCATGCCACACCACGCAGAAGGTCGATGCCGTATGTCCGCCCGTCGAGTGCGGCGGCGGCGGATGGACGCGAAGCAGTCATCGCGTGGCCGACACCGAGTCCGCTGAGACGCGCTCGTAGATCATCCATTCCGCAGTCTGCCCGGCCACGCGGTACTGATCGTGCAGGACGGTGGCAGCATTCAGGTACAGGCGGATGTCGTGACTGCGCAGTTCATCGTCACTGGCGAGGAGTTCCGGCGTCGGGTGCAGCCACCACCGCGGCGGTGCTCGGCGCAGGTCGGCCTCGAATTGCGCGCGATAACGCGCACGAAATTCCGTGCCGGCGCCGTCGAACAATGGTCGGATCACCGCAAAACGCGTCGGGATGCGCGCACCGCGCAACACCTGAGGCCCGGGTTGCATCGCCCAGACGAGAATCGCAGGTGCGTCGGGTCCAGTGTGCGGAAGCGATGCGAGACTGTCGACGATGGCATACACGGATCCCGCCTGACGGCCGTAGTAGCGGAACTCGTGACGCTCGTACTGCTCACGTGCCTCGATCGACCCGCGAGACCGCGCGAATCGGTAGAACTGCTGCAGCGGAGTGATCCCGCCGATCGCGAACGCGAGCAGCAGCGCCAGCCAGCGGAAACGTCCTGCGATCTCGCCGGCCGTCTCGGTGCGCAGCGCCGCAAAGCCGATATCTGCCAGCAATGCGAGAAACGGCAGCATTGGCAACCAGTGGTACGTCCAGCCCTTGCCTTGCAGCATCACCCCGGCAATGGCGCCGAGAAATCCGACGGTAAGGGCTGCGATCGCACGCCGATGTGCGCGCGTGGGCCGAATGGCGCCGAACAGCGCGATCGGCCCGACGATGCCCCATGGCATCAAGAGTGAACCCTTGAAGATTGCCGGAATGCGCGTCAGCCACGGATCGCCGAGTCCGGCGTAGACATCCCGATTCCAGCGCTGCACCTCGAAAAATCCATCGAGTGCGCCGAACTGACGCAGTGCGAGCAACTGTAGCGTCACGGCCGCGCTGAACCCCAGCAGGATGACTCCGAGGTCACGTGCGCGACGGGCTACGGGCTGTCCCGGCGTCGCGAGCACGATCATCGAGCAGACCACCAGAAAACCGAGATAGAACGGCTTCACCATCGTGCAGAGGCCGATGAGCGCGCCCGCGACGAGCATGCGCAAGGGTCCGCCCGCCATGGCCAGCGCCGTCGCGACGATCAGCCATGCGGCGACCCATCCATCCGGCTGCGCACTCTGCCAGTAGTCGAGGCTCGTGTACCACAGCACGTACAGCGCAATTGCGATGCGCCCGGCACCTGGCTGCCCGAGGCGTCGTGCCGCGACGCGCAGCGCGACCAAGGCGGCAAGGAGCATCGCGATATCGAAGACACGGATCGCCCACGCGGTGCGCCCGGCGATGCTCTGGACGAGAAGCGACGGCAGCCATGCGGCGGGACCCTTCGTATCCCACGCATCGACATACGGCGCACCGCCGCGATGTGCCGTATCGGCGAGCCATGCGAAGACTCCGGCGTCACCGGACAGCGGCAAGGTGACGGCGAGTGCGCTCCACCCCACGAACACGACGGCGACACCAAGCAGGAGGCGATCCTTCCACCACGGCAGCGCAGTCGGTTCGGTCGTCGTCACGATGAAAGGGAGAGTGCCCGGAAGACGCTTCGAGCGCGACGAAGCATGGCCCACAACTGCGGCGGGAATTCTACGACGACTGCCAGCGCGGTGTCAGACGGCGTGCGACGCCCGCCGACCGTCGTGCGGGAGACGCGCCGCGCGTTGGCGAAGTCACCGCGCGAGGTGTACTCCGCCACGAGGTCACGTCGCATCGCATGCAGGATCGGCTGCAGCCGCGCGCCGGTGCCAGGCGGATACGCGGAGGGTTCGTCCCGGACATATGCCCCGAGGCGAAGCCACCCTTCGGCGATGCCCGTGAAGTCGCGCGAGGTGTTGCCGGCGTGCTCGCGCCACCGCCAAAGCGACTCCCGCACCATCGCCAGCGGCGCCAGCGCCAGCACGCGGAGAAAACAGTCGACGTCCTCGCATAGCCGCTGCTCGGTGCGGAACATGCCGGCACGAATGAGGACGTCGCGACGGATGAGCATCGAGCTGGGGAAGAGGAACCAGCCGGTGTCGAGCACCTGCTCCTCGAAGCGCGGCAGTCGGACGATCGAGCCGACGACGACTTCCGAGGTGATTGCGTCGAACGAGTAGCGCGGGTCGTCGAGGCAGGACGACTCGGAGCCGTCAGCGCGCGCGCGCAGAAAATCCGTGGCGACCGACCCGACGTCCGGACAGAGTTCCGCTGCCAGCTTCTGTCGCTCGAGCTTGTGGGGGAGCCACACGTCGTCATGATCGAGCAGCGCGATCCAGTCGCCGGTCGCGGCCAGGATTCCGGTGTTCCGCGCCGCACAGACCCCACCGTTCGCCTGGCGGATCACGCGGCAACCGAATGTCGCCGCGACCTGTGCCGTGTCATCCGCAGATCCGTCGTCCACGACCACGATCTCATGAACGTCGAGCGTCTGCGCCCGGACGCTCGCCAGCGTGTCGGACAGGAATCGCGCCGCATTGTACGCGGGAATGACGACGGAGATGCGCATCACGCACGCACCGTTGTGCGCGCCATCACGGCCCGTGTGGCATCGAGGTAGGCCGAGCCCCAGCGCTGGCATGGTTCCAGATGATTCCCTTCAGCCCACTCGTTCCAGGCGTTGATGAAGATGAAATTCTCGTCTGGCGACGGCGGTGTGAACCGCGCGATCTCGTCGTGCAGCCACTGCTGGTACAGTGCCGGTGTGGAGTCGTGGAAGATGGCCGCTCCGCTGTTCTGTCGGCGCGCCGTATTGTCCCACATCGGCGTGACACAGGGAAACCGCACATAGTCCGCTGCCTTGCGCGCCACGGACCGCCGTGCCAGATCGGTGTACGACATTACGCGTTGCCGCTCCAGCATCGGCGTGTGCAGGCCAAGACGTCGCAGTGCGCGCGCGGCGAAGGACGGCCGGCGCACTTCGTACGATTCGCGCCAGTCAGGCACGAACGGCATCGCCGCGTCGAAACCGATGTCGGCCGGTATCGGATCGGCCGTGAAGTTCTCGACGCGAATGAGGTACAGGTCACCCAGTCCCGCTCGTCGCACCACGTCGCGCCAGCGATCGGCCGTCCGCGCCGGCTCGGGCAGCAGGCCGGTGCGGTACACCAGAAACACCGGTCGCCCACCCACGCGAATGTATCGCGGGTCAGCGAACGCCGGCAGCAACGACTCCATATGGGCCACGTCATCTGCGGCGCTGTAGTGCTGCTGGAGCAGCACGTCCTGCTCCATTCCGTCCCACCGGCGCGTCCAGTTCTCGTTCGCCCAGCAGAGGCAGAACGGGAAATCCGGGGTACCGCGCTCCAGCACTTCGCGGAACGGGCGCTCCAGCACGCGTCGGCCGGTGAACCAGTAGTGATAGTAGCAGAAACCATGAATGCCGGCCTCGCGCGCCAGCGACGCCTGCGCGTCACGCACCTCGGGTACGCGCAGGTCGCAGAAGCCGAGATCGGCCGGCAGGTGCGGCTGGTAGTGACCGCGGAAGAGCGGCCGGGCGCGGGCGACATTCGTCCATTCCGTGAATCCGCGCCCCCACCACCGATCATTCTCCGGAATAGGATGAAATTGCGGCAGATAAATCGCGAGCGCCCGCATCACGTCACGGTCGGCAGTCAGGTCCACGTCGGTCGCGCGCTCGAGCACACCAGTCACGGTGTGACCTCGACCAGCGCGGTTGCGTCGTGCGCTGCGTACATGCCGTGGCGGCGCGCGTGTGCGTGCAGTGCGTCACGCACCTGCTCGAGGTACGCGTGTCCGTGCTGCTGGTCGGGCTCCAGGTAGTTGCCTTCCGCCCATTCGTTCCACGCATTGAGCATCAGGATCCGCGTGCCCGAGCTGTTCCAGTCGTCACGTGCGAGCTCGCTCTGCAGTTCGCGGCCGAACGCGGCAGGCGTCGCGCCGGTCATGATCGCGCCGCCGACGCCGCGTCGCGGAGAATTGTCCCATCCGACCAGCACCGTGCGGATGGCCGGACCGCGTGACTCGATGGCACGCATCAGCGCGCGGCTCCGTGCATAGTCGTACAGGCGCAACTGCATCGAGAGCTTTTGACTGTGCTGGTAGTTCGAGATCAGTCGACGCCACGCCGACATCGGTGTCGTGCTCCCGCGCATCGCACCGAGCTGCGGCTCGAAGCGCAGCGTCATGTCCGCGCCATACTTGCCGCGCAGGTCCGATCCCGCTTCATGTCCGTCACTGAGCACGATGTACGGATCGGGCACACCTTCACGGAGTGCGGTCGTACGAAAGATCTCGATCGTCTTCGCCGGCGCGTCCATGTGCGATGGGCGATAGATCATGAAAATCGGACGACCGTCATCCGTCTTCATGTAGCGCGAGTCCGCGAACGCCGCGGCCAGCCAGCGCCCGTGGACCTCGTCGTCCTCGCGCGAGTAGCGCTGGGCCATGAGCAGCTGCTTCTCATCGCCGAGCCACGTGCGGCTCCACGGCTCGTTCGCCCAGCAGAAGAAGAACGGGAAATCCGGCTCGCCACTCGCGAGCACGTCGTCGATGGGACGATGCAGCAGGCGCTTGCCGTGGAACCAGTAGTGATAGTAGCAGAACCCGTCGAGGCCATACCGCTGCGCGAGTTCTGCCTGCGCGGCACGGGCCTCCGGCAGCCGCAGGTCGTAGAAGCCAAGGTCCGCCGGCAGGTGCGGCTGGACATGCCCGCGAAAGAGCGGCACGCTCTTCGTCACGTTCGTCCATTCCGTGAAGCCACGCCCCCACCACTCGTCGTTCTCCGGTGTCGGATGAAACTGCGGCAGCAGCACTCCGACGAGGCGTGGGCGCACGGCTGGTGACGTGGTCGTCGTGATGTGCACTGGTTCGCCCGTCGCCGTCATCGCGCACCCGACGGCGTACGGAGTCGACCCACCACGATGTGCTGGCATCCGAACAGTCGCGGCAGCATCCGCGAGAGACGCCGCACCTGACGACTGCGCCACTCCTCCGGCAGGCTCGCCAGCCGCGTCTCGCGATAACACTGCAGCATCACGCCCGCGGTCTGTTGCACGCTCGCGACATCGATGCCGGCCTGCGCCATCAGCTGACGTGTGGTCTCCTCAGTGAACCAGCGCAAATGCGTGGCGTCCATTATGCCGTACTCAGCATACCGGAAGCGGCCGCGCAGCAGGTCCACGCGCACGGACCAATGTGCAATGTTCGGCACCGACACGAGTATCTGCCCGCCCGGCGCGACGAACGGCAGTGCCGTGCGCAGCTCGGTGAGCGGATCCGGCAGGTGTTCCAGCACATCAGCATAGATCACGACGTCGAATTGCCCGATCCGCTCCGCGAGCGCTGGGGTCAGTACGCCGTGATGCACCTCGATTCCACGTGCCGCGGCAAGCGCGGCGCGATCCGCATCCGGCTCCACCCCGAACACCGTCACCTTGCGCACATCCCGCAGCATGGTCGCCAATGCCCCGGTGCCGCAGCCGACGTCCAGCACACGGGCACCGATTGGCACGTGCTTGGCGATCATGCCGCTCACCTCGTACGGGTCGAGCTCGTGATTGCCGTCGTAACGGAAGGGATCAGGCGCGCTACCGAGAAACCCGCCCGCGCGGGCGTCGGGTGAGATGGTCGATTCTTCGTTCATGACGCCTTGCATCAGGCTGCTCCCCACGGGTGGAATGGTTCAGGCACGCTGCTGACATCGCACGCTCCGGGCCACTATCGCGTCGATGTGAGAGCCGGCTGAGCGCCCTGATAGTTCGTCTGCATCCATGTCCGGTAGCTGCCATCCATCACCTCACGCCACCAGGCCTCGTTGGCCAGGAACCATGCGACCGTTTTCCGGATGCCGGACTCGAACGTTTCCACCGGTCGGAAGTCGAGTTCAGCCTCGATCCTGGACGGATCGATCGCATACCGCCGATCATGGCCCGGGCGATCCGTCACGTACGTGATGAGCGATTCGGCCTTCCGGCCCTGCGACGGCGGTGAGAGCGGGAAGCGGTCGGCGAGCGACGGATCCGCCGCCACCGCTCCGTTCACCAGCGCACAGACGCAGTGCACGATGTCGATGTTCGCCCATTCGTTCTTGCCGCCAACGTTGTACACCTCGCCGACGCGACCGCGCGCCAGGATCGCCTCGATCGCGCGCGCATGATCGCGCACGTATAGCCAGTCGCGCACGTTTCTGCCGTCACCGTACACCGGCAGCGGCTTCCCCTCGAGGATGTTCACGATCAGCAGCGGGATCAGTTTTTCCGGGAAGTGATACGGGCCGTAGTTGTTCGAGCAGTTGCTGGTGGTCACCGGCAGCCCGAACGTGTGATGATACGCGCGCACGAGATGGTCAGACGCGGCCTTGCTTGCCGAATACGGCGAGTTCGGTGCGTAGGCGGTCGTCTCGGAGAAGGCCGCGTCGTCGGGGCCGAGCGAGCCATACACTTCATCCGTCGACACATGGTGAAAGCGATGCGGGCCGGCAACGACGCCTTCCACCTGCCACACCTGCCGCGCGGCCTTCAGCAGTTCGTGTGTGCCGATGACGTTCGTCTGCACGAAGGCATCCGGGCCGTGAATCGAGCGATCGACGTGCGACTCGGCGGCGAAGTGCACGATCGTGTCGAGTCGGTGCGTGCGCAGCAACTCCGCCGCCAGGCCCGCAGAGAGGATGTCGCCCTGCACGAAGGTGAGGCGCGGATCGTCCAGCACCGTCGCGAGATTGGCCAGGTTTCCCGCGTACGTGAGCGCATCGAGCACCACGACGGACGTTTCGGTGTGCGATTCGAGCCAGTGGTGCACGAAGTTGGCACCGATGAAGCCAGCACCGCCGGTCACAAGCAGTCTATGCATGAGGCATCTCGTCGAGCATGTGGCGAAGATTCACGCGCCAGTGGATCGGCTCGACGCCGAGAGCGTGCGCAGTCGCCGACTTGTCCAGGACGCTGTATGACGGTCGGCGCGCCGGTGTGGGATAGTCTGCGGTCGTGATCGCACGCACGGGCACTGCGCGCGACAGCAGGCCGCGGCTGATGGCTTCTTCCTGAATTGCCACGGCAAAGTCGTACCAGCTCGCAACACCGGCGTCGGACCAGTGCAACGTACCCGACACCTGAGGCGCAGCCACGGCAGCCCAGATCGTGCGCGCCAGCGCATTCGCCCAGGTCGGGCTTCCGATCTGGTCCGCGATCACGCTCACGGCGTCGCGCTCGCGCATCAGGCGGAGCATGGTCTTGACGAAGTTGCCGCCGTGCGCCGAATAGAGCCACGCGGTGCGAATCACGAGCCCGCGCTGTCCCAGTGCGTCGCGCACACGCTCCTCGCCATCGCGTTTCGTGCGTCCGTATACCGACTCGGGCGATGTGGCATCGTGCGGCTGCCAGGGGCGCGCCGTTGCGCCGCCGAACACGAAGTCCGTCGAAATCTGAATGACACGTGCGTCATGACGCAGGGCCGACGCCGCGACAGTCGCCGCGGCCGTCACGTTCACCGCCTCGGCGAGATCGGGCTGCGACTCGGCGCGATCGACGGCCGTGTAGGCCGCGCCGTTGATGATCACGGCGGGACGATGCGTCGCGATGAAACGCTCGACGGCCGCGGCGTCAGTGAGATCGAGCGCGTCGACGTCGACCGCGAGCACACGCGTGTCGGCCGGCGCCGTGCGCTGCAATTCGTAGCCGAGCTGTCCGGCGGCGCCGGTGA
>JACMLX010000022.1 GCA_014379355.1 Gemmatimonadaceae bacterium | reverse complement strand
TCGGCTGCGCGCTCGGCAGTTCCGGCGCCGCACTGCCGGACACACCGAGCAGATAGGGTTCAGCGAGCGCATTGCGCAGTGTGCCCTGCAGTGCGGCGCCGGAACTGCCGAGCGCGCAGCCGACCAGCAGTGCCAGCACCACGCGCGGAAGGCGCAGCTCTCGCACGATCGTGATCGCGATCTCGTCACCGCCACCGGCGAGCGCGCGCACCACGTCGCCCGGCGCGAGTGACACGGACCCGATCGCCAGGCTTGCCACCACCAGCAGCACGAGGGCGAGCACGATGCACAGCCACAGCACGGCGGGCCGACGGAACGGTGACGTCACGCGCCGCGCTCGCGCCGTGCGCATGACATCAGCGCGACGCGTCGCGGCTGATGAGTGCGTTCGTCAGCGCGTTCTTCAGTCGCATGCGCTCCGATTCGTACGCGCTGCGCACCGAGTCCTCCGGTTCGCGCGCACGCTCGAATTTCGTATCGAGGTCGGCGATCTGTCGTGCCAATCGCTCCGCCTCACGGTCGGCGGCGGCGGCGGACGCGAGCGCCGGCGTGCGCATCGTCGTGCGCCGCCCGAAGGCACGCGCGAGCGACACGAGCATCGCGAGCGCGATGGCGACCACGAGCGAAATCACGATGCGTGTCTTCTGCGCCTGACCACTGCCGGGAAGATCCATTTCCAGCACGCCGGATGCCGGCACGTCGTTCCCGAGGAAGCGACGGAAGTTGCGCCCATCGATCGAGGCCGGTGCCGTCTCGGACGTCCGTGGTGCCGACACGGTCGCCTGCGGATCTTCGGCAAGCACCTCCAGTACGCCGGTCGCAAATTGCACCGGCACCTTCAGCGGGAATGCATCCGATTCGATGGAATACGAGAACGACAGGCGCTTGAGTCCCGGTGCGAATGGCATCTGCACCAGCACTTCGCCGTCGACGTACGAGACGGCGTCGGCCGGCACGTCACCCTGCGCGACCTTGAAATCCTGCGCACCCGGTGGAATCCGAACGCGGAACGTGGCGGATTTTTCTGTCGCACCGATGAGCGTCCGGCTCGAGTCGTTCGTGATCTCGAAGACCTCGATCAATCCGCGCCGCGTGCCGCCTGTCGCAGCCGCGAGGATGATGTGTCGACCGCGCACGGTGAGCCGGATGCCCGAGGACGTCGTGTCGAAGACCTGGATTTCGGCGTCCTGTCCGCTGACATCGGGCTGCGACAGGCCGGACGAGAAGTACGCGATGCCGGCATAACTCGCCGACACGAAATAGATCGCATCGGGCGCTCCGGACGGTTGGTATGCGAAGCGATACGATCCATCGACGGCCGTGCGCACCGAGTCGAGCGGGCCCGCCTTGTCGCGACCGACACGATGCAGCGTGACCAACGTGCCACTCACCGGCTCGAACGCGTCGGCACCTGGGCGCACGACACGTCCCTCCACGGTGCGCGCATCGTTGGCCGATGTCGGCGCGGCCGGCTGCGAATCAGCGGTTGCGGGTTTCGCTTGTGCCGCAGCGATCACCGGCGCCATCACCCACGCGAGCACCACCGCGCACCGACGCATGGCGAACGTGGCTCGACACCGACGATCATGGCATGAACTTGCCGAGATCCTCGGGTCGGAGACGCTGGAGGTACGCCTTGAGTTCATCCGGGCTCATATCGGGGCCCGTCGATCGGTCACCATCGGGAATCGATGGTGGCACGAGGGGCTGTTCCTCATCCTCGAGCGTGACCAACAGGTCGTCCGCGGCAAAGATGGCGGCACCGGTGCGCAATGCAATGGCGATCGAATCGCTCGGCCGTGCATCGACGGAGATCAAGCCGTCGTCTCGCTGCAACTGCAATTCCGCGTAGTACGTCCCACGCTCGACGCGGCTGATGACGACCCGCCGCACCGTCGCGCCAAGGCCGAGCACGATCTGCTTGACGAGATCGTGCGTCATCGGTCGCTCACGCACGACCGATTGCAGTTCCATCACGATCGCTTCCGCTTCCGGCTGACCGATCCAGATCGGCAGCACGCGTGGCCCGTGCAATTCGCGCAACACCAGCACATACGTGCTGGCGGCGCTGTCCACGCCGAGTCGCGCGACGCGCATCTCGATCATCGTCACGTCCTCCGGAAACTCGTGGGGTCCGGCTGTCGCCGGTCACCGCGGATCGCAGCGACCGGCACACCTCGGCGCTCACCGCAAGGCGGCCTTCAATTCCTTCGCCTTGTTCGTCCGCTCCCACGTGAACGTATTGTACAATCGGGACGCCTTGCCGGACGTGATGTCCACATGACGCGCCTGACCGGGAATGCGCCCGAAATGCCCGTACGCCGTGGTGGAACTGTAGATCGGCTTGCGCAGGTCGAGCGCGGTGGTGATGCCCTTCGGCGTGAGGTCGAACACCTCGCGCACGGCACGTGTGATTTCGGCATCCGGCACAATGCCGGTTCCGAACGTCTCGACGCGAATCGACACCGGCTCGACGACACCGATCGCATACGCGACCTGCACTTCGCAGCGACGTGCGAGCCCGGCCTTCACGATGTTCTTGGCGACCCAGCGGGCCGCGTAGCACGCGCTCCGATCGACTTTCGACGGGTCCTTGCCGCTGAAGGCACCGCCGCCGTGACGACCCATGCCGCCGTACGTGTCGACGATGATCTTGCGACCCGTCAGGCCACAATCGCCCTGCGGACCGCCGATCACGAAATTGCCCGTCGGATTGATGTGGAACTTGATCTTCTTCTGCACCAGATCGGCAGGCAGCACCGGCATGATCACCTGCTCGATGACGGTTTCGCGGATCGTGCGCTGCGAGACGTCAGGCGAGTGCTGCGTCGAGACGACGACGGTGTCGACGCCAACGGGGTGGTTCTGCTCGTCATACGCAATCGTGACCTGACTTTTGGCATCAGGACGCAACCACTTGATTGCCTTCGACTTGCGCAGTTCTGCCAGTCGTGCCGTGATCCGATGTGCGAGCGTGATCGGCATCGGCATCAGCTCGTCGGTCTCATCGGTCGCGTAGCCGAACATCATGCCCTGATCGCCGGCACCGCCGGTGTCCACACCCTGCGAAATGTCGGGCGACTGCTTGTCGATCGTGCTCATCACCGCGCAGGTCCGACCGTCGATGCCGTACTCCGGATCGTCGTACCCGATGGCGGTGATGGTGCGCCGGACGAGCGACGGGATATCCACCCAGGCCGATGTCGTGATTTCGCCCGCCACGACGGCGAGCCCCGTGGTCACCAGGGTTTCGCAGGCGACGCGGGCTTTCTCATCCTTGGCGAGGATGGCGTCCAGCACTGCGTCGGAGATGGCGTCCGCGACCTTGTCCGGATGCCCTTCGGTGACCGATTCGGAAGTGAAGAGATTGCGTTCAGCCACAGCCGTGGGGGAGGAGGAAAGGTATAAAGAAATGCTTATATGTCAGACTGCGTATCCCAAAATATCCCCGGTCTCCGAGCCGAGCAACCCAAGCTCCGCAGGAGACAGGTCGTACGCTGCGGCCTGCAACAGGCGACGGACGATCCGCTCCGCCTCTGCTGCCGTCGAGCACGCCAGCGCCGCGTCCGCTGCTTCCTTCGCCGACTCCGGCGAGACGCTGCGCAGCATTCGCTTCATCAGCGCAACCGCGCGGGGCGCCACGCTCAGATGCCGGATACCAAGGCCGACCAGCACGAACGCCGTCAACGGCTGCGAGCCCATCTCCCCGCAGACGGCCACTTCGAGTCCGCGTTTCTTCCCTGCTTCGACGGTCAGCTGGATCAGGCGCAACACCGCGGGGTGGAGCGGCGTGAAGCGCGCCGCGAGATTCACGTTGCCGCGATCGACGGCGAGCGTGTACTGCACCAGGTCATTCGTCCCGATGCTGAAGAAGTCCGCGTCGTTGACGAACGTGTCGGCTGCCACTGCGGCGGCCGGCGTTTCAATCATCACCCCGACCTGCACGCGGTCGCGGAACACCGCGCCGCGCTCGTTGAGCGTCCGCGCCGCTTCGGCGATCAGCGCCCTGGTGCGCCGGACTTCGTCCACGCTCACCACCAGCGGCAGCAGGATGCGTACATCACCATGCGCCGCCGCGCGCAGCAGCGCGCGCAGCTGCACCAGGAACAGGTCCGGTTGATCGAGGCACATGCGGATCGCGCGCCAGCCGAGAAACGGATTCGGCTCCGTCGGAAAGCCACCCACCGGCAGCTTGTCGCCGCCGATGTCGAAGGTGCGAATCACGACGGGTTTGCCGGCAAACGCATCGACGACACGACGATAGGCACGATACTGCTCGTCCTCGTCGGGCATCGAGGTGCGGCCGAGCACCACGAATTCCGTGCGCATCAACCCGACGCCGTCGGCACCACTTTCCGCCGCGATCTCCGATTCCTCCGGAATGTCGACGTTCGCGCGCAGGAAGATCCGTTCACCACCGCGCAGTTGCGCGGCCACACCTGCCTGCGAGCGCAGGCTCTCCTCGAGAATTGCCGCCTGTTCGGCGCGCAGTTTCGCCTGTGCGATTTCTTCGTCGGTCGGATTGACGACCAGCACACCCGTCGTGCCATCGAGCACCACACGTTCACTGCCGCGCAGGCGAGTCGTCGCGTCACGCAATCCCACCACCGCGGGCAGGCCGAGCGAGCGCGCCAGGATCGCCACGTGACTGGTGCTCGTGCCTTCATCGGTCGCGATCGCGGCGATGGCATCACGATCGAGCTGCACCGTGAGTGACGGCGTCAGGTCGTGCGTGACGAGGATGGCATTGCTGCCTTTCGGCAGGTCGACGGGATCACTGTCCGGCAGTGCGAGCAGGATACCGAGCACGCGAATGTGCAGGTCCATCAGGTCGCCGACGCGCTCGCGCAGCATCGGGGCCGAGGCGCGACCGAAGCGACGGCGCCATTCGAGCATCACCAGGTCGAACGCGTGCTCCGCGGACCGACGTTCGCGGATGAACCCTTCGACTTCCGAGTTCAGCGCACGATCGTCGAGCATCGTGATCTGCACCTCGAAGATCATCGCCTCTTCGGGGCCGGCCTGATGCGCGGCGCGATCCCGCACATGACGCAGGCGATCCTGCGCGCGCTCGACGGCGTCGTGAAACCGCGTCAGCTCCAGCGGCACTTCGGCTTCCGTGACCGTGCGCGGCGGCACATCAGGCACCTCCCAGCGCAGCAGGTGCACCGGGCCGGCGACGATGCCCGGCGATGCCGGGAGTCCGCGCAGCATACGCTCCATCAGTGCTCTCCGAACCGACCCGCGACCAGCGTCGCGAGTGCGTCGAGTGCAGCGTCCGCATCCGCACCTTCGGCGCGAATCGTGATGGCCGCACCACATTCAGCCGCCAGCATCATCACGCCCATGATGCTCTTGCCATTCACTTCGACGTCATCGCGCACGATGGTGATGGCCGCCTGGAACCGCGCTGCGGTCTTCACGACTTCCGCGGCCGGGCGCGCGTGCAACCCGTTGCGGTTGAGGATTTCGACAGTGCGCTCAGGCATGACGGAGAAGAAAGAGGACAAGCGCGGCAAACCCGGCGAGCAATGCGAGTCGCCATCCCTCGACGCGACCATGAAACCACACCAACGCCCCGGCCCCTGCGGCGGCCGTCAGCAACGTGATGCCCGTGCGCGGCAACCCGCCGCCGTCGACGAGTCGCATGACCGTCAGGGGCACCGCGGCGCCGGCGAGGAGCGTGCCGCTGCGCGCCAGCCACACCGGGCCTTCGCGAAGAATCGGATGGGCCAGTGCCGACGCGACCGCGAGACCCTTCTCCCATCCCATCTGCAATCCCCACAGGCGCAGCGTCACATGCCCCGCATTGTACAACAGAAGGAACACGAGCACGCAAACGAGCGGCGATGCACCGATGCCGAACAGGAAGAGTGCGGCAAATGAACAGTTCGGTAGCAGCCCCACCCACACCAGTTGATCACCCACGCTCCCAAGAGGCGGACACAACGCGGTGCGGAATCGATCAATCCGCGCGGGCGGCTGTTGCTCGAGCTCCGCGCGCGCCAGCGCGCCGACGGCAAAGCTCGAGAGATACGGGTGCGCGTTGAAGTAGCGGCTCTGGCGTGCGAGCGCTTCGCGATACGCCTCGCCGCCCTTGCCACCAGGTAACAGGCGCAGCGCCGGCTCGACACAGAAGCCGATGCCGTTGCCGATCATGATCTCGTAGTTCCACGACGCCTGAATGGCGAACAGCCGCGTGATGATCGCAAGTCGCGTCGCGAACGGCAGCGAGGCGTCGCTGATCGTGGTGGCCGACATCGGAGCGGATGGCGGTACGGCACCGCTGGTCATCGGGACATCACGATGACGAGGACCGTCCCGATGACCAGGCCCACGAGTCCGAACCAGCGCGTTCCGGAGGTGGAGTGGAACATCTTCCACGCTGCACCGGCCGCGACCGCGCCACCGAGCGACGCGAGCATCGGCACGGCATACGGCGCGAGCGGCGCAGGTTGCGTCGCGATCCACCGCACCGCCGGCAATGCCACGCTGGCTGCGATCAACGCGATCATCCCGGAGCGCGTCAGGTCGGCCGCACCACCGGCC
>JACMLX010000182.1 GCA_014379355.1 Gemmatimonadaceae bacterium | reverse complement strand
GCGAACGGGCGCGTGATCTTCCTGCTCACGCCGACCGTGAACGCACTGGTGACCGCGTCGGCGTGTGCCACCAGCGGCTTCGTGCGCGGCTTCTTCTACAGCCACGACCTGAGCAGCACTGCCGCCACGTCCAATCGCGGCGAGATCTTCTACGCGTTCGTGCCGGACGAGACGGAGCGGTGGAGCTGCAGCCATACGAAGGCGGATGTGCTTGCGAACCTGCCGCCGACGTTCATACACGAGCTGCAGCATATGGTATCATTTGGCGAACATGCTATCGAGCGCAATGGCGCGGCGGAGGAAGTGTGGCTCAACGAAGGCCTGAGTCACATGGCCGAGGAACTGGGATCGCTGGTGTTCGAGGCGAAATTTCCGGCGCCGGCGGGCCGCGTCAACCCATCCCAGATCTTTCCGGACTCGTCGGCGCCGTACATCACGCCGAACGTGCTGTATTCATATCGCTACCTGTTCTCGAGCGCGATCTACTCGATCACGCGCTGCGCTCCCGGCACATTCTGTTCGCTCGCGGAACGCGGTGGCACATGGCTGTTCCTGCGCTGGCTCGCCGACCATCACGGTGCGTCGGTGCTCCGACAGCTAGTCGAGACGAACCGTACGGGCCGAGCGAACCTGGAAGCCGCAGCAGGACGATCGTCGGCCGCCCTGCTCGGTGACTTCGCCGTGGCAGTCTCCGCGGACAGTGTCATCGGCCAGCCGCGCACCACGGCGTCGAACGCCTTGCGCTTCACCAGCAGGAATCTTCGCCGCCTCTACAAAGGTCTGTTCGACACGTACGGGTTGCTCGGTGGCGTCAGTCGGCCGTTCCCGATCGAGCCGCTCACGCTGGCACCCGGCGCAAGCATCACGGGCACCATGCGGCCCGGAACGTTCCTGACGTATCGATTGCGCGTTCCGGCAGGCACATCGCGCGCTGTCGTGCGGATGTCGGCCACGGATGGCACGGCATTCACCAGCGACGCAGGCGCACAGGTATCCGTCATCCGCCTGCCGTGAGGTCGCGCGCCTTCGGCGTCACCGCCAGTTCGGTCCGAGCGACGGCCATATCGCCGCGATCGGCGCGCGAGGATCTGCTGCGCGATAGATGACGACGCGTTGTTCCTCCGGCACGAGGAGCGGGTTCGTGAGCTCCATCGCCACATCGACGCGTGCGAACAGTTTCCCCAGCGTGGCCCCCGCATCGCGATCACCGACGACGATGACCGTCCGGCCGCTGCCAGTCCCTGATCCCCACGCCCAGAAATCGCCGGCGGTGCTCACTGGATACGGGAGTCCAGCGCGCGTGCGATAGAACGCGAGCGCACCAGCTTCGCCATAGTTACCGCCGACCAGCGTGAGGTCGGCGCGCTCCGACGCCGGCAGTCGCGCGATCACGGCACCGACTGAATCCGCCAGCTCGCGCCAGCCCAGCATGTCGGCGTAGTCCTGCGGCAGCTGCAACGTCTCGCCCCGATTCGTCTTCGTTGCTTCGGCGATGCCGAGCGCTGATGTGTAGCGCATCATTCCCGCGGGGCTGAAGACCGGAATGCCGATCGGCCACAGCATGATCGTCGTCGCGAGCAGGGCGGTCGGCAGTGCGTACCGCACCACGCGACGTCGCTCAGCGAGCCGCTCGAGCGCCAGCGCACCGGTGGCCACCAGCATCGGATACGCCGGGCCGGCGTAATACGCCTTCCCGTGGAACGCCAGCATCAGCAGCACGAGACATGCTGCTGCGATCACAGGCACACGTTCCCGCGCCCCACCACGCATCGCCGACGCGACGGCTGCCAGGACACACACCAGCGCGCCGGCCAGCATCGTCAGCTGCCCGGACAGGAACTCCGACATCGTGACACGATCGAGCTGACCGTCGCGCAGCGACTGCATCTGCTGCAGAAATGGCCAGCCGTGCACGATCTGCCCCGTCACACTCGGCAGCGATAGCGTCGCGCCGATCAGGACGGCGTACCACGGCCATCGCGTGCGCAGCTGTCCGCGCAGGCTCGGGTCGCACAGGACGGCGACCGCGACGGACGCGCCAACGAATGCGATCGAGAACTTGTTCAGCGCACCGAGGCCGAGTCCGACGCCGACGGCAATCCACCAGCGCGGCTCACGTTCGTGCGCGGCAAGGGTCAGCGCAGCAATCGCGACCGTCGCAAGGAGTTGATCAACGATCACCGGCTGCATGAGCAGCGATGTGCGCACGAAAAGCGGCGCTGCAAGCATCGCCAGCCAAGCCAGCAGACAACCGAGCGTGCCACCGCCGAGACGCCGTACCGCACACAGCACGACTGCCGTCAGGGCCGCACCACCCAGGGCAGCCGGTACTCGGGCGGCAAGTACGGAGTCACCGAAGATCGCGCGGCCCGTGCCGGCAATCGCGGCGATCATCGGCGGGAACTGCATCCGAAACAGGTCGAAGTGATCGGCCATCGCGAAGTAGAGAAACTCGTCGCGGTGAATGCCCCATGACGACTGGCGTGTGAGCAGTGGCAGGGCGAAGCGCAGCGTCACGAGCGCGACGATGAGCATCCACGTCGCGGCGGTCGTCTCGGCTCGGGCAGGTTGTGCACTCACGAATGTGGCGGCGGAGTGTGAAGCAGGCGTGGACGATCAACGATACGCAGGGCAACCAGACCGGGTTTCCCGAATGCGGCCGTCCAAATGGCAAAGATTGTGACAGTTCGAACGCTCATTCGCGCTCGATCGCACGTCGATACCACGATGTGAGCAGTCTGCCGACGCGAGACGTTGTGTCGCGTTGCGACTGGCGGACGGCACTGCGTGCCTCATGCCCGATACGATATGTCTGACACGATCCTCTCGCTCCGGTCACGTCAAGGCGCAGCGTTGGCCTTGGTGCCGATCGCCGGACTCCTGTGTGCATGCGCAGCCACTACGCCTCTCGGGCCCGACGCCGCAGGCGGCACAGCAACGTCACGATTCAGCGCGATGGCATTCACCGCCACCGTTGATGCGCGAAACCACGTCGTGTCCATCACCCCGCCGTCATCTGGCGGCACATCGGCGTCAACGCGCTCTGTCGGTGGACCGGACCGGTACGTGACCCTGTCATTGCTCGGCAGCGACGTCGTGCGACTCGTTCCATCCAACGTGCGAATATCCGCGCTCGGTGCGTACGTGCCGAACAAATTGCGAGTGACCTTCGACGTGACGCTCGAGAACAAGCTGCCCTCGCTCACGTTCACCGCGGCGACCTGGCCGACGCCTCCGGCGCCAGAAGTGGTGATGTTCCCGCTCGACTACGAAATCACCTCCGCACCCGGTGGTGTGGCCGGTGATGATGGCAACGCGATCGGCGTGGGATTGCCGGGCGGAGGCAAGGTGACACCGTCAGTCGACTGGAACGGAGTCGGTACGTCGGGAAGCGGCGCGCCGTACAATTTCTTCACCACCGCCGCGTGTGCGATGGCCGTCACCACCGACTGTTTTCGCTGGGTCGCCTTCGGGTCGCGGGTCGAGCCGGCCGCGCGTCGTCCCGTGCGATCGGTGGGTTTCGACATCGATCCCTCGGTTGCCCGGTTCCGCGCCCGGATGATCGTCGCAGCTGACCTGATCGCGGCGACCGTGACTGCGCCGTGACGCCAGGGCCGACAGCCCTGATCGCCCTCTGCGCCGTGACACGATCATGACGCGCGCGATACAGGGACTTCGGAGTCGCGACGCGTCCTGTCGATAGGCTCACTCACACCCCAAGGCCGTCGAAGAGCGCGAGGCCGCGCACTCGGCGAGCTGCCTTCCGACCCGGGTGTTGCTCTCTTGGTTGGGGTGGGGATGGTCTCTGGAGTGCAGCGTTCGAGTGCAACATGCCGGGTCGCGTCAGTGCGCGCGATCGCGGCCGCGCTGCTGATGTGCGCCTGCACACCGGAAGTCGCGGTGAAGCCGGTCGTTCCGGCCTTCGTGCCGGTCGCGCAATTCGCGCCGATGGCCTTCATCGCCGATGTGGACGTGAGGACCGGCCGCATCGCCGTCACTGCGCCAGAGATGGCCGGCCCCGGCGTCCCGACATTCTCCCTCGAAGGTCCGATCAAGCCGAGCCTCTCACTGCTTGGTGCGGAGGCGGTGCGACTCCTTCCGACCAACTATCACGCGTCGGAAGTGGGGGCGTACGCGCCGAACAAGATCCGCGTGTCATTCGATGTCACGATCGAAAACAAGCTGCCGTACGTCGCGCTCACGACGCCGACGTGGCCACAGCCGCCGGCTGCAGGCGTCATCCTGTTCCCACTCGACTACGAGATCACCACGACGCCGGGTGATGTGAACGGCGGTGATGGCAACGGCGTGGTGGTCACGGTGCCCAATACCGGCCAGATCGTGCCGTCCATCGACTGGAATGGCACAGGGACCTCCGGCAGCGGATCGCCGTACAGCTTCTTCAATGACATCGGCTGTACGGAAGCGACGTCGAACGAATGTTTTCGGTGGGAGACGTTCGGTCTCTCCATCGCGCCCGGTACGACGTCGTCCACTCGCACCGTGGGATTTGACATCGATGCGTCCGTGGCGCAGTTCCGCACGCGCATGATCGTGGCCGCCGATCTGCAGCCGGCGACGCTGCTGGCGCCGGCGCGGATCAGCGGGTCGGTCACGTCGCCGACCGCTGGATCATTGAGCGGCGTTCGCGTTACGGCCACGACGGGTCAGAGCGCGCTCACGGATGCCGCCGGACTATTCGTACTCTCGGGCTTCACTCCCGGCGTCGTACGGCTGTCGCTGTCCGGCCTTCCGCCGGCATGCGACGCACCCGACGAGCAGAGCGTCTCACTCGCGGCGGGCGACAGCGCAGTCTCCGATTTTGTGGTGGCGTGCGACCAACCGACCGGCATGCTCACCGGTACGCTGACCTCATCGAACGGTGGGACACCACTCGCCGGAGCGACGGTCGTGGCATCCACCGGCGGATCGGCGGTCACGTCGGCGAGTGGCACGTACATGATCGTTGCCGCGGGGGCTGGCGCCGGGAGTGTGAGCGTATCAGCGATGCCCACGGAGTGCAGGCTCGAGCCAGTTGCGTACACTCTGCAGACTGGTGGTGCAGTGACGCTCGACCTGGTGGCGACGTGCCTGCCGCCGGTGGGTCCGGGCAACTAACGGCTCGGCGTCCATAATCGCGATTGAGGACACATTGGGGAGCCACGATGGTGACCGCGTGAGTTCACCGCCGAAATGACCTGGAGCGACAGCAGCTTTTGTGCACGCGCATTCAGCCGCGCTCCGCCATCGCCATCATCCGCTTCACCCGATCCGCCAGCTTCTCCGAACTCAGCCTCGCCCGCGTCCGATCCACCAGGATCGGGAACGCCAACGGAGTCGGCCGCTCGACATCGATCAGTCGGACGGTGCTGTGCTCGAGTCGCTGCAATGTCCGCCCGATGCGGCTCGACTCGAGCTGCCGCTCGAGCACTTCACGCTTTGCCTGCGCGATGAGCAGGTTGTCGGGATCGTATTTCGTGAACACGTCATACAGCAACCCGCTCGACGCCTGCACCTGCTTCATCGACTTGTTCTGGCCCGGAAAGCCCTCGAAGATCAGCCCGGCCACTCGCGCGATCTCGCGGAACTGCCGGCGCGCCAGCTCGGCGGCATTCAGTGACTCGGTGATGTCGTGCAGGAGATGCGCGCTGCTCAGCAGTCCTGCCTCCAGTGCTTCCTCGATCGGTGCGGCCTCAGGCGACAACAGTTCGAAGCCGTAGTCGTTGCACGCGAAACTGAACGTGATCGGCGCGAGCTGCGCGATGCGATACGCGAAGAGGGCCGCCAACCCCTCGTGCACGAGGCGACCGTCGAACGCATACACGAACAGGTGAAAGCCCTCGCGTGTCTCGATGCGTTCGATCAACAACTCGTCCGTCGCCGGTATCCGCGATCGCTCGGCCTGCAGCTTGAGGATCCCTTTCACCGCCTGCATCTCGACGCTCGCGTACACGCCCGTGCGCGCCTCCTCCAGCTTGTCGCGCACGGCGAGCGAGAGCTCCGTCGAGAGTGGCATGCGCGATCCCTGCCAGCTCGGTACGGCGCCGGACGACGTCTTCGCCTTCCGGACCCATGCCGTCAGGTCCTTCACGCGCACGAACTCCAGCGCCCGGCCGGCGAAGATGAAGCGATCCTTCGGCTGCAGCCGCGCGATGAAACTCTCCTCGATCGTGCCCAGGCGTCCGCCCGTCAGGAAACGCACCGACAGCGCCGTGTCGCTGACGATCGTGCCGATGCTCATCTTGTGACGCTGGATGACACGCGGGTCACTCACGAAGTAGTGACCGTATTCGTTCGTCACCCGCGAATACTCCGGATACGCGCGCAGCGCTGCACCACCGCGTGTGATGAAGTCCAGCACCCAATCCAGTTCCGCATCCGTCAGCGCACCGTACGCCCGCGTCGTCCGCAACTCGGCCATCATCGCATCGCGTGTGAAGCCGCCACCGATCGCGCGTGTCACGAGGTGCTGTGCGAGCAGGTCGAGCGGCCGATCCACGGGATCGCGACTCTCGATCCTGCCCAGTGCGATCGCATCACGTGCAGCCGCGACCTCCACCAGCTCGAAGGCGTGCGTCGGCACACAGACGATCGTGGACACGCGACCGGGTGAATGCCCCGACCGACCCGCGCGCTGGAGCAGTCGAGCGACACCCTTTGGACTGCCGATCTGCATCACCAGGTCCACCGGCGCAAAATCGACACCGAGGTCCAGCGACGACGTCGCCACGACGGCGCGGAAACGACCGGTCTTGAGGCCGTCCTCCACCATCTGGCGCTGTCCCTTGTCCAGCGATCCATGATGAATCGCAACGGTCTCGAACCACTCGGGCCGCGCCGCAACGATCGACTGAAACCAGATCTCGCACTGCGATCGCGTGTTGGTGAAGATGATCGCCGAGTTGGATGCCTCGATCCGTTCGATCACCTG
>JACMLX010000181.1 GCA_014379355.1 Gemmatimonadaceae bacterium | reverse complement strand
GTGATGTCGTTCGGAATCTCATCCAGTGTCATGCCGACGGCGAGCTTGGCACCGATGCGCGCGATCGGAAATCCGGTCGCCTTCGACGCCAGAGCCGACGAGCGCGAGACACGCGGATTCATCTCGATCACGAGCAGCTCACCCGTGGTCGGACTGACCGTGAACTGGATGTTGCAGCCGCCGGCTTCGACGCCGATCTCGCGGATGATGGCGCAGGCCGCATCGCGCATCGTCTGGTACTCGCGATCGGTCAGCGTCATCGCCGGCGCCACCGTGATCGAGTCACCGGTGTGCACGCCCATCGGATCGAGGTTCTCGATCGTGCACACGATGACGACATTGTCAGCGCAATCGCGCATCACCTCGAGTTCGAACTCCTTCCAGCCGAGCAGGCTGCGCTCGATCAGCACCTGCGACGTCGGCGATTCGTCCAGCCCGCGGCGCACGATCGTTTCGTACTCTTCGCGATTGTATGCCACGCCACCCCCCGATCCGCCGAGGGTGAAGGACGGACGGATGATCGCCGGATAGCCGGTATCCTCGAGCAGCGCGTGCGCATCATCCCACGTGTGCGCGAATCCACCCTTCGCCACCGACAGGCCGATGCGCGCCATCGCCGCGGCGAATTCCTGGCGGTCTTCTGCGACGCGGATGGCGCGTGCGTTGGCGCCGATGAGTTGCACGCCGTACTTGTCGAGCACGCCGGTGTCGTACAGCGTCAACGCCACATTGAGTGCCGTCTGGCCACCCATCGTCGGCAGCAGCGCGTCGGGCCGTTCGGCCGCGATGACCTTCTCGACGAATTCCGGCGTGACCGGCTCCACATAGGTGCGGTCGGCCATCTCCGGATCCGTCATGATCGTGGCCGGATTCGAATTGACGAGAATGACTTCGTAGCCTTCCTCGCGAAGGGCCTTGGTGGCCTGCGTACCCGAGTAGTCGAACTCAGCGGCCTGACCGATGACGATAGGGCCAGATCCGATGATCAGGATGCGATGCAGGTCAGAACGCTTCGGCATGGACGCAGAACGGGCGGGACGAGAGAGGCTGGCGATCAGCCCCGAAATATAGCCTCACCCGTGCCGAACCTGGGCGCACATTGCAGCACGATGCCGTGTGGTGGCTGTCCGTCAGCGCATGACCGGCGTTGGCGACACCGCCAGCGCGCCTCGCGCCGCATCGAGCATCTCGTCGAGCAACGATTCGAACGAGGTGGTGGCGTGCCAGCCAAGGCGCTCCGCTGCCCGACGCGGATCGGCCACCAGCGCCGGGACATCACCGGAGCGCGACAGTCCCGGATCGTGCACGACATGTTCCTTCCAGTCGAGCCCCACGCGCGTGAATGCGGCCGCGCAGAAGTCGGCCACCGTGCGCCCGACACCCGTGCCGATCACATAGTCGTCTGGTGACGCCGCGTCCGCCATGCGCACCAGTGCATCCATGTGGTCACGTGCGTGGCCCCAATCGCGCATCACCGCCGTCGCGCCGAGTGTGAGCGGCGTCGCCGTGCGATCGCCAGACGCGATGCGAACCGCGGCGCGGCAGATCTTCGTCGTCACGTAGTCCGCCTGTCGGCGTGCCGATTCGTGATTGAACAGCAGCGCCGTACTCGCATGCAACCCACGGCCGTCGCGGAATGCGGCCACGAGCAACGCACCGTACGCCTTCCCTGCACCGTAGGGTGTGCGTGGCGTGAATGGTGTCGTCTCGTTCTGCGGCGCCTTCGAGTCGGGACCGAAGACCTGGCACGAGCCGGCGTACACGAGGTGCGCCGTCGGCACATGTCGCAGCATCGCTTCGAGCAGTCGCGCCGGCACGGTACACAGGCCGTCCGTGGCATCGGCGGGTGCTTTCCATGCGAGATTGGGCTGTGCGGGCGCCGCCAGATGATAGATCTGCTCCGGCAATATGTCCGCCACGAGCGCATCGATCGACCGTGGCTCGCGCAGGTCGAGTTCGCACAGCTGCACGGCTGCTGATGCCGCCGACAATCGCGACCTCGCCTCGAGCGGATCGCCACGCGTGGTACCGATGACGCGGTCACCGCGCGCGATGAGCTGCTCGGCGAGGAGCACACCATCCTGGCCGGTGACACCTGTGATCAGAACACGTGCCATGTCCGTACCGGATTGAGGAAAAACAGCGCGGGGGAGCCCTCGATGGACTCCCCCGCGCTGTCAGCGATCATCGCCGCGTCACCGCCGCCGCAGCTCAGGCGACCGTGGGGACACCGCGCGGTGCGCGATGAATCTTGCCGGCCGACATGCAGGACGTGCAGGCCTTGACCTTGATGATCTTGCCATCGGTGTCGAGGATGCGCATGACCTGCAGATTCGGGCGCCAGGTGCGACGCACGCGATTGTTCGCATGCGAGACGTTGTTGCCGAACGTGACGCCCTTCTTGCAGACGTAGCAGCGGTGACGATCGATAGCCATGACTCAGTTCTCCACGAATTCAATGCGTGCCATTTCCGCACCATCACCGAGGCGATGGCCGGTCTTCAGAATACGCGTGTAGCCGCCGGCGCGAGTGGCGAACTTCGGCCCCCACTCCTGGAAGAGCTTGTCCGCCGCACCACGCTTGTGGATGTGACGGCCCGCCAGTCGACGCGCGTGCACCGTGCCTGCCTTGGCCTTGGTCACGAGCTTCTCCACGAATGGACGCAGCTCCTTGGCCTTGGCCTCGGTGGTTTCGATCGCCCCCTGCTCGATGAGCGAGGTGGCGAGGTTGCGCAGCAGGGCGAGACGCTGTTCGCTCGTGCGGCGGAGTTGACGACCAGCCTTCCGATGGCGCATTGGGATTACTCCTGCGAGGACTCGACGGGATCGTCCGGCGCGTTGGCGGCGACCTTCGACGGCGGTGTGCCCCAATCGAGCACCCGTGCGAAGTCCCCCGCTTCCTCGTACCGCATCCCGAAGTTCAAACCGCGATTCTCGAGCAGTGCTGCCACTTCCTCGAGGGACTTCTTGCCGAAATTCTTCACCTGCAGGATCTGCGATTCCGTCTGGCGGGTGAGATCACCCAGCGAGCGGACGTTGTTGTTCTTGAGCGAATTCACCGAGCGCACCGACAAGCCGAGCGCGTCGATGGCGACGGCCAGCTCCGACAGCAGGATGCCCTTGCCGTCCACGTCACCGGTGCTCAGGCTGCCAGCAGAGCTGGACCCGAAGCTGGCGAAGTACTGGAAATGCGCCTGCGCCAGGGCGGCCGCATAACTCACCGCTTCTTCCGGCGCGATCGTGCCGTCGGTTTCCACCGTCAGCGTCAGGCGATCGTAGTCGGTGCGCTGACCGACGCGCGTCTCGGCGACGGTGAAGTTGGCGCGACGAACCGGGTTGTAGATCGCATCGATGCGGACGAGGTCCACCGGCATGCCGCGCTCGACCGGGTGCTGGTCGGCATCGACGTATCCGCGACCGACGTTGACATACAGCTCGACCGAGATGTCGCGGTCGTCCTGCATGGTGAAGATGTGATGATTCGGATCGACGACACGCACGCCAGCGGGCAGCTGCAATGCACCGGCGGTGAAGGCACCGGCCGACTTGAGCGCGACGCGCAGGACGGCGTGCTCGAGATCGTCGTCGAGGGTGAGGACGAGCGCCTTCAGGTTGCCGATGATCTGGTGGACGTCTTCGACGACGCCCTGGATGGTCTGGTGCTCATGCACGACACCATCGATCCGGAAACCCCAGACGGCCGCACCGCGCAGCGACGACAACAGCATGCGCCGCATCGCGTTGCCCAGCGTGTGGCCGAAGCCGCGCTCGAGCGGCTGGAGGCGGAATTCTGCAATGAACGGGTTGTCCTCGCGCTTTGTCGCTTCGACAAGCTGCGGACGAACAAGACCGCGGAGATCGATCGTTGCCATAAGGATGCGGATTGCGAAAAGGGGTCATGTCAGACCGAAGTGGCCGACAACGCCGTGCCTCGCCTCTCATGCGTGGCACGCTCGTAAGGGAATGAGAGTCCCGACCGAACACCGTCCCGTCGGGGCGCCGGGGCGCTGATCGACGGCCGTGCCGCCCGATTGCACGCACGCCCCCGTTGCCAGGGGCGCGAGTGCAGCGGGTTACTTCGAGTACAGTTCGACGACCAGCTGTTCCTGTGCGGCGAGCGGAATACTGGCGCGCTGCGGACGCTCGAGCATCCGACCGCTGAACGACTCGGCATCGACCGCAAGCCACGACATGGCCGGGTTCCGCTTCGCCTGTTCCATCGCTTCCATCACGACGGCCATCTCGCGGGACTTCTGGCGCACGCGGATCTCCTCACCCGGCTGCACCGTGTAGCTCGGGATGTCCACACGCTTGCCATTGATCTCGACGTGCTGGTGCCGGACGAGCTGGCGCGCGGCCTTGCGGCTGGCGGCGAACCCGAGACGGTACACCATGTTGTCGAGACGGCTCTCGAGATTCGCGAGCAGGTTGTGACCGGTGATACCCGGCTGCTTCGCGACCTTCTCGAACATGTTGCGGAACTGCTTCTCGTTCATGCCATAGATGCGCTTGATCTTCTGCTTCTCGCGCAACTGCTTGGCGTACTCGGACACCTTCTTGCGACGACCAGTGCTCTGGCCATGCTGGCCCGGAGCATACGGACGACGTTCCACCGGGCACTTCTCGGTGAAACACTTGGTGCCCTTGAGGAACAATTTCGTGCCTTCACGCCGACACTGACGGCAGCTGGGCCCTGTATATCGCGCCATGCTCAGACCCTCCGGCGCTTGGGAGGACGGCAGCCGTTGTGCGGAATCGGCGTGACGTCCTTGATCGACTTGACGACGAGGCCCGTCGAGGCGAGCGCCTGGATCGCGGACTCACGTCCGCTGCCCGGGCCCTGCACCTTCACGTGCACTCGCTTCATCCCCATCGAGAGCGCTTCCCGTGCGCACTGCTCACCGGCCACGGTGGCAGCGAACGGCGTGCTCTTCTTGGAGCCCTTGAAGCCGGCCTTGCCGGCGGATCCCCATGACACGGTGTTGCCACGTGCATCGGTGATCGTGACCGTCGTGTTGTTGAAGGTGGCGCTGACGTGCGCCACGCCTTCCGCATCGACGATTTTCTTGGTCTTCTTTCCGGTCGCCATCGGTTACTTGGTTACCTTCTTCTTGCCGGCGATCGCGCGGCGCGGCCCCTTCTTCGTGCGGGCGTTGGTGTGCGTACGCTGACCACG
>JACMLX010000180.1 GCA_014379355.1 Gemmatimonadaceae bacterium | reverse complement strand
TTCCCCGATCCGGGCAGACCGACGAGCACGATGTGCGCGCGAGTAGGGTCAGCCGCCGAGCCGGGCTGCGAGGTGCGAAAGGTAGGCATTGAGGTTCCGCTGGACTTCGGCGAGGGAATCTCCACCGAACTTCTCGAGCATCGCATCGGCCAGGACGAGCGCCGCCATCGCCTCTGCAATGACCCCCATGGCCGGTACTGCCGTGACGTCGCTTCGTTCCGCAGTGGCCTTGGCGGCTTCCCCAGTCGCCATGTCCACGGTGCCCAGGGGTCGCATGAGGGTGCTGATCGGCTTCATCGCCACGCGAATGACGAGCGGCTCGCCGGAGGTCATCCCGCCCTCGAGTCCGCCGGCGCGGTTTGTTTTGCGGCGCACATTGCCGGTGCGCGGACTTCCTGGCGCCATCTCAATTTCGTCGTGCACATCGGCACCGGCGCGGCGCGCCGTCTCAAAGCCGAGCCCGATCTCCACGCCCTTCACGGCGGGAATCGACATCATCGCCGCGCCGAGTCGGCCGTCGAGTTTGCGGTCCCAGCTCACGTGCGAGCCGAGTCCCACGGGCAGGCCGTCGACCACGACTTCGCAGATGCCGCCGAGCGTGTTGCCGTCGGCCTTCGCGGCGTCGATGAGCGCGATGATGCGCGCCTCTGCCTGCGCGTCGAGCGTCCGGACCGGGCTCGCGTCGGCGGCCGCATTGATGTCGTCCGGCAATTCCACCGGCGCCGCATCGATGCCGCCGAGGTGCACCAGATGGCTGCCGATGGTGATGTCGAACGCCTTCAGCAGCGCGCGCGCAATCGCGGCACCGGCCACACGCGCCGTCGTCTCGCGCGCGGACGCACGTTCGAGGATGTCACGCGCGTCGTCGCGATCGTACTTGAGGATTCCCGTGAGATCCGCATGACCGGGGCGCGGACGAGTCACGGAGCGTTTCCGCAGACCATCCGTATCTTCGTCGCGCGGCGCCGGGTCCATGATCTCGACCCAGTTCTTCCAGTCCTTGTTGCGGATCAGCATCGCGATCGGCGAGCCGAGTGTCTCGCCGGCGCGCACGCCGCTGAGGAACTCGATCTCGTCACGTTCGATCTGCATGCGACGGCCGCGCCCGTAGCCCTGCTGGCGGCGGAAGAGATCCGCATTGACGTCGGCGGCGCGCAGCGGCACGCCGGCGGGCATGCCTTCGAGGGTGCACAGGAGTGCCGGGCCGTGTGATTCGCCGGCGGTGGTGAGGCGGAGGAGGCGGAGCATGGTGGGGCAATCTACGTCGGACCGACAAGTGGTCCGCGCGACAGCAGCACAAAAAACGACGGCCCGTCCGCAGAGAAGCGAACGGGCCGTCGTGGTCCTGCGCGAATCGCCGATCAGTTACACGTCGCCGCGTAGTCCGCCGGATTGAGGTCCAGCACCACCACACCGCGCGCCGTGGCACCCACCGCCACGATTCGGCTGCCTCTGACCGCCGTCTTGAGCGGACCAATGATCGCATCCTTGATCGCGATCACACCGACACGCTGGAAGCAGCGGGTGTCGAACACTTCGAGCACCGGCTCGCGTGACGCCGCGAAGGACAAGCGCGTGGCCAGCGTGCCGCCGGACAGGTTCGCGCCAGGCGCATTCAGCGGATGGAAGTCGAAGCCGGCGTTGCCACCCTGCGTCTGCAGGAGGCCGTACAGGCGGAGCGTGTTGTTGAACAGGTACGTGGAGTCGGCGCGGATCGCGAACAGTTCACCATCGGCGCTCACGGCCACTCCGCGCACCGGTGAGAACGCGTTGGCGATCAGGTCGGACACGTCGCTTGGCGGCGACACACCGGCATCGATGAACGAGAGCTGCGATGTGTAGGTGGTGACCTGACCAGTGGTCGTATCGGTCACGACCTGCTGGCCGTATCGCCGCAGTCCGGCATCGATATCGAAGGTCAGCGTACGGCTGCCCTTCGCCACACCACCTTCACCGAAGATCGCGCGCTTGAAATTCGCTGAGTTGCGGACGAAGGTCGTGTCGCGGAACCCGATGTCGGCCATCGTGACGAGCATGCCGGCGTCGCGCGTCGGGAAGCCCGGCGCATCCATGCGCAGCGGGAACGGCACCAGCGTCGAGTCCGATCCATAGGTACCCGAGCGGAAGCGCACCACTTCCAGCGTGTCACCCTTGTTGTCGCGCAGGAACGTCGCGTGTTCGAAGAAGAGATGCGACGACCGGCGGGTGATGTTCTCCCATCGGATCGTGCCCTTGTCCGCGAAGCCGCCCGACTGACCGCCAGTCGGCGTGGTCGAGAACGCGACCGTCACTTCGCTGCACGCCGCGTTGCACACGGCGCCGACGTACTGCGGGCGATCAGAGAAGTCGACCACCGAGCGGGTGATGTTGCCGCCGGCCACCGACACCTTGTAGGCGACGATGTTCGGCAGCAGATAGCGCTCGCTTTCCTGGCCGCTGCCATCCGCGTTCAGGCTCACGAAGCTCAGGTTCGTACCACCCGAGTTGGCGACGATCAGCTTGTTCTGCACCGGACCGATCGGACTGCCGCGACCCTGCGGGAACACCGTGATGCCCCACGGACGCGACCCGACCGGGATTGCCGTGCGCTGGAAGTTCAGTGAATCGAAGTTGAATACTTCGAGCTGGTTGCGCTCGATGTTCGTGAGATACAGACGACCCGTCGGCTCATGGAAATAGCCGTCGGCAACCGTACCGCCGTTCGGCAGCGTACGCGTCGTACCGGCAACGAGCGTGATGGTGTCACGGACGGTCGTCAGTGAGTCGTTCAGTCGTCCTTCGGTGTTGCGCGCGAAGACGCGCAGGATGAGGCGTGTCGCCGCACCGCCGACCGGAGCTGGAAGGCTCATGCGCAGCGTGACGGGAACCGACGTCGGCCCGTTCACGACAGCGACCGAGTCGCGCCGGATCGCCGTGCCCGTGATGCTCCGCATGTCATACCCGACGAAACCCACACCCACCGGATCCTGCGCCTCGACGAACACCGTGTCCGTGGATTCGACGCGATCGGTGGTGCCGAAGCGCGTGATCTTCGGAATCGTCTGTCCGCTGCCCGATGCGAGGACTTCGACCGGCACCGGCGTACCGGCGGTGCGCTGGCCGATCGAGTCGGCGACGTACGGCACGACATTGTAGAAGCCAGCGGCGGCCGTGGCCGGGATGGCGAATGACAGTGTCGTGGACAGGCTGTCCTGCAACGGACTGCTGAAGATGATCGAGTCGCCGGCGAGCACGGTTCCACCGGCTGGCGGCGTGATCGTGAAGCCGACGAGGCGCACCTTGCGCGTGGTGCGCGCGGCGAACGCCACGACCACCGAACGACCGCGCACTGCCTGCGTGTTGTTCTGCGGGCTGGTGATCGCGATGAACCCCGGCTGGCGGCTGCCGACCGCCATCACCGTCGTATCGGGCTTCGACTTGTTGCCATTGCCGTCTTCGGCCTGCGAAATCAGCGTGACCTGCGAGCCCGGCGTGACATTGCCCGGCACGGAGACCGAGAAGTCCTTCGTGTAGGCCGTGACGGCGGACGTCACCGTGTCGGCCACACTGCGGACGATCGCGCCGCCCAGGCTCACACTCACGAACTTCACGCCAAGGTTGTCGTTCGCCCGCACGGTGAAGGCGAACACTGAATCGGGGCTTGTCGCACGCAGCACCACCACGGAAGGCGCGGTGCGGTCGAGCGTCGTTTCATCGGTCGTTGGGTCTCCATCGCCGCACGCGGCGAGGGAGGTGGCGAGCACCAGAGCAGTCAGGTGCAGCGCGCGCGAAACCAGCGTCGGTTCTGTGCGCATGAGTGTTTATCGACCGGGGTTGGGGGCCGGCGTACGAGCCTCGCCGTCGTCCAGGATGTGCGGGGATACAAGGATCACGAGGTCGCGCTTCTGCTCGTTCTTTCTCGTCGTCGAGAACAGGCGACCGAGGTACGGCAGGTCCATCAGGAACGGCACACCGCGGCGGGACTTCGACACCGACGTGATCGTGAGGCCACCGATCACCGCCGTCTCACCGTCCGGCACCATCAGCGTGTTGTCGGCGCGCTGCTTGTCGAAGATGTAGCCCACATCCGAGCTCGCGAGCGATGCCGAGCTGTTCTCGGCATGGATCGTCATCATGATCTGCCGGTTGTTCGTGATGCGCGGCGTCACCGACAACGAGATGCCGACTTCCTTCAGCTGCACCGTGGCGCGCGGGATGTTGATCTGACCCGTGCTCGATCCACCGGCGGCACCAGCGCCGGCGTCCAGCACACGGATCGGGATTTCCTGCCCGACGAGAATTTCCGCCTTGCGATTGTCGAGTGTGACGACGGTCGGCTCGGCCTGCACGTCGGCGAGCGACGACTCCTGCAGCGCCTGGATGAATGGCGTCAGTGAATACTTCCCCATCGCGGCACTGAAGATCAGGTTGAGCGCCGGGCTCGAGATGCTGGAGTTGGCGTTGGCGATCGCGGAGAGCGTGCTGCCACCGAGGTCCACACGGTCACCGATCACCGGCTGCAGCACTTCGCGGAACGCATCCGGCACACCGTCGCCG
>JACMLX010000179.1 GCA_014379355.1 Gemmatimonadaceae bacterium | reverse complement strand
CCCTCTTCGCCCCGCCGCCGCATGGTTGCAGCTCCGCTTCGACGCGCGACCGCCCTGCTCTCCGTCCTGAGTCTGGCCGCCTGCGAGCGTGCAGGCTCATCCGGCGGTGACTTGCAACTTGGCGCCGCCGGCGCATGGAACACCGGTTACGGCGAGATGGCGCATCGCGGTATCGAGCTGGCCGTGGAGGAACTCAATCAGCAGGGTGGCCTCGATGGGCGCAGAGTGAACGTCCTCTTCCGCGACGACCAGGCGGACGGTGGACTGGCGGCCGACATCGCACGCGAGTTCGTCGACAATCCGAAAGTCATCGGCGTGATCGGGCATCTCAGTTCCACGGCCATGGTGGCCGCGGCGCGCGTCTACGACGGCCAGTTGCCGTCATTGTCGCCATCCGCCACGTCGCCGGATCTGAGCGGCATGTCGTCATGGATGTTCCGCCTCAATCCGAGCGACTCCATGACCGGTCGCACGCTCGGTGAGATGGCGCGCAAGCAGTTCGCGAAGCAGCGCGTCGCGGTCATCTACGACAACACGTCGTATGGCCGAGGGCTCGTCGAACCTTTTCTCGATGGCCTCGGCCTTGCGCCGGTCGCACTCGAGCCGATCGATCCGTCCGGTGACAGCATCGCCGTCAACGTCGCTGCGATCGCACGGCAGAAGCCCGACCTGATCTTTGCAGTGGGAACGGTGTCGGGTGTGCCGGTGCTCAAGGCGCTCCGCGCACACGGCATTACGGCACCTGTGATCGCCGGCGATGGCTGGAGCGGCGTCGAGAACGGCCTGGAGGTGCACGACGTGTCGATCGCGCTGCCGTTTTCGAGCACGGAGGAACGTCCTGATGCAAAGCGATTCGTGGCGGCGTTCCGCGCACGATATCGCGTCGATCCGGATGCGTATGCCGCCCTCTCGTACGACGCCACGATCGCCCTCGCACGCGCGGCGGCGCAGGGTCGCACACGTGAGGGCACACGCGAGGCACTGGCGTCGTTGCGTGACACGCGAGGATACGCGACCGGCGCCGTGCGATTCTCTCGCGCTGGTGATCCGATCGGGCGCAGCATGCATCTGCTCCGCATCGACGGCACGTCCCGCACGTTCGGAGCGATGCAGTGACCGAGAAAGTTCAGGGATTGCTCACCACACACACGATCAGCGGTCGACTGCTGCGCGCGTTCCTCGTGATCGCCGTCATGCTCACCGGCGCCGGCGTTCTGGCCTACAATTCGCTGCATACGTCGGCAGCCACGGCGACGGACGCGCTGGACGTGATCCGCCGCGATGCCCGCCTCTCCTCCGAACTGTCGGCAACCGTGGCGGAGGAGATCCAGGCCGCGAGCGGCTACCTGCGTGACGGCAATGCAGAGGCGGCACAGACGTTCCGTCGGCTCATGTTCCAGACGCACCGCATCACGCGCGCGATGAACCGACAGGCCACGCGCGAGTCGGATCACATCGCGCTGGTGGCACAGGTTGATCGCACGCTGTCGGGCGTCGAAGTGACCTACGCCCGCGCGCACCGCTATCTCGAACTTGGCGACACCGTCGCTGCACGACGCGAGGAAGCCGGCGTGACGACCGGGGTGCGCCAGCTGCTTGGCGCCATCGATCGCCTCGGTTCCCTCACGGAACGTCAGGTGAGCATCGTCGCGGCCGACATGCGCCGCGAAGCAGAAACGCGCGCGCTGCTCGTGCTGCTGGTGTTCGGCGGCGTGCTGATCCTCGGCACATTGCTCGTCGGCGCCACGTTGCGATCGGTGAACGGACCGTTGCACCAGCTCGTCCAGCATGCCGATGCGCTGAGCCGTGGTGCATACGAGACGCGATCGCACACGCGCATGCCGGGCGAATTCCAGAAAATCGCCACTGCGCTCAACGAGGCCGGCACGTCACTGGGCGTCCTCGCGACGGCCACTGCGGCCACGGCGTCCGAGCTGGCGTCCTCGTCGAAGGAACTCTCGCATGTCAGCGACCGTATCGCGCACACCGCGACGGAAGTGTCGCATGTGATGGAGAACGTCACGCGGGGCGCGGAAAACCAGGTCGGGATGCTGAAGCAGATCGACGCCGAGCTGGCGGCGAATGGTGAACGTGCGCTCGAAGTGCGGGAAGAGGCGGGATCGGTGGCATCACTCGCCCAGTCGATCGAACGCGAGGCGATGGACAAGCGTCAGACGATCGGTCGCGCCATGGCCGTGATGGTGGACATCCGTACTTCGGTGCAGAACGCCAGTCGGACCGCGGAATCGCTGCACGGCGTGACGGAAGGCATCGCACAATTCGTGACGTCGGTCGGCCGCATCGCCGAGCAGACGAACATGCTGGCGCTCAACGCGGCGATCGAAGCCGCGCGCGCCGGAGACGCCGGTCGCGGCTTCGTGGTGGTGGCGGACGAGGTCCGCAAGCTGGCCGAGGCTGCGCAGCGCGCGGCCGACGACGTCGCACGCCTGACGAACGCCATCACAGGGCGCGTCAATGAAACGGTCAGCACGATGCAGCGCAGCGCGGGTCTCGTCGAGGAAATCGAGACGGTCGGCCGTGACGTCGGCACCGCGCTCGAGAGCATCACCGCATCGGCCGAACGCACCGTCGCGGCGGCCGCGAACCTGAGCCAGATCGCCGCGCTCAATTCCACGCAGATGGCCAGCGTACAGCTGTCACTGAGCGTCGTCGCCGGTGACGCCGTCGGCCACGCCACCAGCGCACAACAGGCGAATGCGTCAGCGCAGGAGCAGAGTGCCGCCTGTCAGCAGATGAGCGCCGCGTCGCAGGTGCTGCATGGTCGCAGCAACCGCTTGCGCGCGCTGGTCGAAAGTCGTGGCGCGATCAGCGCGACCCCCGGGCACACCGCCGAGTTCATGACCACGGGCCGACTCGAAGTCGTCTCGGGCACGCAGGACGCTGGCCCACCGACGCGCGTGACCGCCGTCACTCCGCTCAACAACCGCGTCCTCAACCGCGCGCCCCGCCTCGGCAAGACCCCACCCGGCAAGCGACACGCCTGACGTCCCCACCTCGTCGTCGCGAACACTGTTCACGCGGGGCGCGCGAGGAACGCGGGGAAGAGCAAAAACTGCTGTTGGAACTGCACTCGCGAGACGCTGTTCCTGAAGTATTCTCCGTTGCACTTCCCCGCGTTCCCCGCGGGCCCCGCGCGAAAAGTCGTGACAGCGTCCGATGCGCACCGACCGGAGCCGCGCGAAGAGATCAGGCGTTCGGCACGGACTTCTTGCGGAGACGGATGTTGAGCATCTCGGTGATCACCGAGAACGCCATCGCGAAGTATGTATTCCCCTTCGGGATATGAAACCCCGTGCCTTCGGCGACCAGGTTCGTGCCGATCAGCACCAGGAAGGATAGCGCGAGCATCTTTATCGTCGGGTGTCGATCGACGAACGCGCTGATCGGAGTGGCAGCCAGCAGCATGATGCCGAGCGCGATGATGTTGGCGCCGATCATGACCTCGATGTGCGGCACCATGCCGACGGCCGTGATCACGGAATCGAGTGAAAACACGATGTCGATCACCGTGATCTGCGCCACTACCGACCATAAACCGCGGCTCGAGGACTTGCTCTTCTCGGCAATCGCTGAACGCTCATCATCCTCCAGCTTGTGATGGATCTCCGTCGTCGCCTTGCCGATCAGGAACAGGCCGCCGACGATCAGGATCAGGTCCTTGCCGGAGATCTCACGTCCGAGCACTGCAAACAGCGGCGCCGTCAGCCTCATGATCCACGTGATGCTGAACAGCAGTGCCATGCGCGAGAAGAACGCGCCTGCCAGTCCCAGTCGTCGGGCGCGCGGCTGCAATTCCGCTGGCAATGCGCCGGCCAGGATCGAGATGAAGATGATGTTGTCGATCCCGAGCACGACCTCGAGAATGGTCAGTGTCGCGAGACCGATCAGCGCATCAGGGGTGAGCAGGTGCGACATGGCACACGGGCCGGAGAGACGACGCGCGCGGCATCACCGGGCCGGCGATGCCGCGCGCTGAGAAACTAATCCGCCGACCAAAATGGGTTGGAAGGAGGACGGCCTGTGACAGCACCGACCGCCCAGCGCGGATTCAGGATCACGTATTGTGCCCCGTCTTCGGCGAGCGCTACGGTGCACGACCCGGAACGTTCCATTGGGACGACGAGAAGAGCCGAGCGTCCAGCGCCGTATTGAGCAACACCTCGGTGTACTGCTCCTTGAAGAACGGTTGCCCGTCACGAAGAAACTGGATTTCGTGCACCACCGGCACACCACTCAGTACGCGATAATCGCCGAGTCGATATTCGGTGGCCGGACGTGGTCCCTGCGTCGTGCTCAGCGGCGCGCGCTCGATCACACGATGCACCACCCAGGTTTCCGCATCGACCCAGAATTGCGGTGATCCAAGATCGGCCGCTCCGTTCGCACCGACCACCCACACCTTGCGACCATTCCAGACGTCGCCTCGCAGCTTCGTCAGATCGACTCCCACACCCGTCAACTGCTTCATGCTCGTGGCGACGGGTTGCGCGTACACATCGGCGGTCAGGACGAGCAGGATGTTCACCTGTGATGCCGTGCGCGCGAGCTTGCCGCCTTCGAAAGAATAGATGCTGCCATCCGCGTAGATCGCACCGTTACCGCCACTCGCCGGCATGAACTCGATGCGCAGGCGGCCCGGCACCAGCATGTACTCCTTCCACTGACTGCGCTCCATGCGACCGTTCGCAGCGTAACGCGTATTCTCCTGCGTGAACTGCAGCGTCTGGAACCACTTGCCTTCATACTTCGCGTACATCCGCTGCACGACGTCCGTGCCGGTGGCCGGCGGCGGCGTCACAGTGGACCCACCGGAGGACAGCGTGGCGCAGCCGGTGACCGCGACCAGTGACACCGCAACGCCGGTGCGGCACAACGAACGAAGCATCATGAGTTGCCCTGTATTGAAAAATGCGGCGGACATGCGTTCTGGCGAGTCCGGCCGGAGGGTGGTGCAGAGACGATCAGCCCAGTGCGTCCATCAATTCATCGAATACGTTCTCGGCGATCTTGCGCAGAACAGCGTCGTCGGCGTACACGTCTCCGTACATCGAACGCAGCCCAGCGATGCGCTGCTGAAGACCGGTGCGGTTGTCACGGCCGATGTTCGCGACCGCACGCGCACGATCGTGTTTCAGCCGTGGCAGCGACTGATCACGAAACATGAGACTGCCCTCTGCGCTGCTCAGGAGCCCGTTCAGCGCCGAGTGCTCGCGTGCGGAGAGCAGGACAGTCGGAAGGACTGCCTCGTAGTAGGTCTGCAGATGCCCACGGAAATCGACATCGGCATAGTGCTTCCCTTCGACTACATGGTGGAAGTGCCAGAACTTGAGATTCTCGACCTGGCCAGCCACACGGGCCATCTCGAAAATTTCGTCCTTGAATCTATTTCCATCCGCATACGAACACACGAAGCGCGTGCTCGACGGGAATCGTGCGTGCTTGATGGCATACACGCCGTCCATACCGGTGCTGAATGTCTGAACATTCCTCACATATCGCGCCGGCATCATGCGACACCACCGCTGTTCGCCGAATCGCCGTCACTACGTGAAGTCGGCGCACTGACCCCATTGCGCGAATTGCCGGGATTGCCCACATCGGTCATGGCGTATGGCTCCATGGTCGGAAGGACTGAGCTGACAGCGGTAGCCAACGGACACTGCGTGATGCACCCTGTTCACCGCTGAGGAAAACTGCGGCAGGCAACGGCGCCTGTCAGCTGGCGAGCGGAGAGCCGGAGCAGGATACCCGGCGCCGGCGCGCCTCGGCGCCAGGCGCCGCCAACGGCGATGCTCACGGCCGTCAGCCGCGTACGGCGATTCGCGCAGCGAATGCCTGTTTCCGTCACCCTCCAGGACCGTTAGCCTTCGGTCTACGATGTCACTCACCAATGCACCCGGTCTCCGTCCAGCGGTCGTCCTGCTCAGCGGCGGACTCGATTCCACCACCGTCCTCGCCCACGCGATCGCTGAAGGATACGCCGCGCACGCGCTGACCTTTCGGTATGGCCAGCGGCACAGTCACGAAATCGTCGCCGCGCAGCGCATCGCGACGACGCTCGGTGCCAGCGGCCACGCCATTCTCGACATCGACCTGCGCGGCTTCGGCGGCTCCGCGCTCACCGACGCCTCGATCGCCGTGCCGAAGGATCGCAGCGCCGACGAGCTGACACACGGGATTCCGGTGACGTACGTGCCGGCGCGGAACACGATCTTCCTGTCGTTCGCGCTCGCCTACGCCGAGGTGCTCGGCGCGAGTGACATCTTCATCGGCGTCAATGCGCTCGACTACTCGGGATATCCGGATTGTCGCCCCGAGTTCATCAGCGCGTTCGAGGCGCTCGCCAATCTCGCGACCGCCTCGGCCGTCGAGGGACGCACACGCGTCGTGATCCGCGCCCCGCTCCAGCAGATGACGAAGCAGCAGATCGTCACATTCGGCACGACACTCGGCGTCGACTTCAGTCACACCGTCAGCTGCTACGATCCGCGGGACGATGGTGCGGCATGCGGGCATTGTGATGCGTGCCAGCTGCGCCACAGGGGATTTCGCGAAGCCGGTATTCCCGATCCGACGCGCTACGCCGTCACGCCGGCCGAGTTGCGCTGATGGCGTATGCGGTGAAGGAGTGTTTCTACACCCTGCAGGGCGAGGGTGCGCAGAGTGGACGGCCCGCGGTGTTCCTGCGGTTCGCCGGGTGCAACCTGTGGACCGGGCGCGAAGCCGATCGCGCCACCGCGGTGTGCCGGTTCTGCGATACGGATTTCATCGGTATCGGCCCGGATGGTGGACGATTCGGCGACGCGGATCTGCTGGCGGCGCATGTCGACGCGCGGTGGCCGGCCGGCTCGTCGCCGCGCGCGCGCAAGCTGGTCGTCTGCACTGGCGGTGAACCGCTGCTGCAACTCGACGAGGCCGCGATCGACGCGTTGCATGCACGCGGCTTCGAAGTCGCAGTGGAAACGAACGGCACACAGCCCGCACCGCGTGGCCTCGATCACGTCTGCGTAAGTCCCAAGGCCAACGCGCCGCTCGTACTGACGCACGGTTCGGAGCTCAAGCTCGTGTATCCACAGGTCGAATCCGACGCGCAACCGGAGCGCTTCGCTGACCTGGAGTTCGAAAAGTTCTACCTGCAGCCGATGGACGGTCCTGACGGTGCCGCGAATGTGCGCGCCGCGCTCGCGTACTGCCTCGCACATCCGCAGTGGCGCCTCAGTCTGCAGACGCACAAATGGCTGGAGATCCGATGAGCACAGCTGGACGGCAGGGCGGGCACATCGTCGAGCTGCACCGCGACGTCACGTTCGAGGCGGCGCATCGCCTGCCGAATGTGCCATCAGGTCACAAATGTGCGCGACTCCACGGGCACTCGTTCCGCATTCGCATCATCGTGCGCGGCCCCGTCGACCCGCACACTGGGTGGCTGATGGACTTCGGCGACATCAAGGCCGCGTGGTCACCGCTCGATGCGCAACTCGATCACTACTACCTGAATGACATCGCCGGTCTGGAGAATCCGACCAGCGAGGTACTGGCGAAGTGGATCTGGGACCGGTTGATTCTCATCCTCCCGCAGCTGAGCGCAATCCAGGTGCATGAGACCTGCAACTCGGGCTGTGTGTACCGCGGGGAGTAGCGTGGCGCCGCTGATCCGCGGCACGCGTGAGGCGCGGACCCGTTGGCCCCGGCGGAAGGGTTTGGCTGAATTCCCGTGAGCCACGTCGCGCGGCTCCGGCGCGTCTGGAGATGTGGCACCATGCGGCGATCCGCTGTGGAGGTGCATACACACACTTCATCACACCGGAGCGCACATGCGAATGACATTCTCCCGCCTTGCAGTGGCCGCCACGCTGCTCGTCGCGGTCGGCGCCTGCGGCCCCGCATCGACGGAATCGGACGACGACCCGACGCCCGGTGCGGCGTCGATCGCACTCGGCAATCAGGGCCAGGCCACAGTCACCATCGGCAGCACCACGACGGTGCCGGTCAGCGTGGACAGGTCGGGCAGCTTCACTGGTGGCGTCAGTATTCAGGTATCCGGCTTGCCGACGGGGGTCACGGCATCTGCGCTGACCATCGGCAGCGGACAGACGTCGGGGAACGTGACGTTGACCGCCGCCGCCTCGGCAACACGCACGACGACGCCTGCCAGCGTGCAGGTGACCGGCACCGGCACCGGCGTGACGATAGCATCGCGTACGCTCACTCTCAGTGTGCGGACGCCGTGAGACGGCGGCGAGAAGCGCGGTGATCCGCCGCCATGACTGCCCGGCATTCATCACGAATGCCGGGCTTTCTTGTCGACATCGGAGTGTGTGAGCCAATTCTACACCATCCGTCGCGCCTAGGTCGTGGCACGTCGCGGCACCCTGCCGAGTGCGTGCAGCCACACCCACGTCCGCGCCGGAGT
>JACMLX010000021.1 GCA_014379355.1 Gemmatimonadaceae bacterium | reverse complement strand
TGGAGGCGCTGGCGTTGGCGGCGTTGGCGTTGGCGGCGTTGGCGTTGGCGGCGTTGGCGTTGGCGGCGTTGGCGTTGGCGGCGCTGGCGTTGGCGGCGCTGCGACTGTCGTCACGGTCACCTTCGCCTTCGCAGCCACCGCGGGATTATCTAAAATTGTGGCCGTCACGTTGTACGACGCCCCTGCGACGGTACCTGCCGTGAACAGACCGCTAGGTGAAATCGTACCACCCGTCGCGGTCCACGCTACGGTCACAGCGACGGGCGTACTCGAATCGGCCGCAGTACGACCACTCACGCTGAACTGTTGCGACGCGCCGGCAGCCACGTTCAGTACGTTCGGCACGAGAATGAGTGACGTCACCGGAGGCGTTGACGGCGCCGTTGGTACCGCCGGCCGTGCGCCGACAGTGACTTGCGACGTTGCGAAATTGTAGCCGTAGCGCGCCGTGATGGCGACCGTGCCTGCAGCGACGCCGGTCACGAGACCGTTGCGACTGATTGTCGCAATATCTGCACGGGAAGATGACCACGCGAACACGGCGCCCGAGACCACACGGCCCTTGCGATCCTTGAACGCGGCCGTGACTTGCGCAGTGGCACCAGCTACAACGCTTAGCGATGCAGGCGACACTGCGACGTTCGACTTGTAGATGTGTAGTGACGGTGAGGCCGGATCGCGTGTCGCGTTTTCCGTGCAACCGTAGGCGAATGCAGAGAGCGCGAAGAGCGCTCCCGCGAGTGAATTGTTACGCATGCCGTTCTCCGAGCGAGTGGACAAATCACCGTGTGGCTCGGCTGGCACGGCGACATGCATATCGAACGGCATGTGCGGTAGCCTTTGAGCTGCGCGTCACCGGCATTGAACGGTGACGCTTATCACGGCCTCTGGACGGGAGGCGTGCGTTTTGCGACGTGTTAACGACGTAACAGCCTGAAAGTTGAAACTGTCGGCGCCGCGCAATCCACGTCGATAACGCGAGGGTGCCCGCTTCGTGGCAGGGCAAGTCGCGTGCCAGCAAGGAGATCCCCTTGCACGCATACTTGCACTTGCTCGAGGTGAGCCCACTGCATCGCAGCGTGTTCCACTAGTTGCAGCGCCGTATGCATCACTACGCTGCGGCGTGGCTGCTCTTTCGACGCGAGTCGCGTCGGCGCGCGTTGCTGGTCGAGTGGTCCGCGGTCCGCGCATGAGCTAGGTGGCGGTGCGTGTGCAAGCGCGTGACGATTCAGCGCTCGACTGCCGACAGCTGGTGCATTCTTCGCGCAGAAGTTGCGTGCAGGTGCAGGAGTCGTCAGGCGCACCATGCTGCGCGCGGTCGCGTGTCGCGCGTCGCGCGCGCGACACGCGACCGCTCAGGGCTCGATGTACAACCAGAGCCCGGAGCCGTAGTGCGCACTGACGAGATGGTAGTGCGTTCCATCGAATCCGACAGCCACTTGTGTTGCTCCTTCCTTCATTGCGGCGGGCGTTTTCTGTTGCGTCCACGGCCCTGTACCGGGTTGCGCCGCCATCTGCAACGATGGGCCATCGGAGGCACCAAGGCCCGTCGGATAGCTGAATGCGCTATACACATGCTTCGGCGTGCCGAACACGACGCGCTGATTTCCGCTCGCCCCCACGTGAGCCCACGTCACACCATAGTCCGTGCTGCGGAGTACGCCCCAGCCCTTCAGTGAATAGGCGCCGGCCATGTACACCACCCCACCGGCGTCGGGCTGGTAAACCTCGGCAAAACCATGCGGGTGCTCGTTCTTGTCAACTTGCGTCCATGATGCGCCGCCATCCGTCGTGCGCCAGGTGCCGTAGTTGCCGCCCGACTGCTGCGCCAACCACAGGAAGGTCCCGCGCGTCGTCGCCGCCGACCCTGTGTTGATGAACGCGATCGAGCCGGTTCCGTGGCCCGCCCGCATACCTGCGTTCATCGCAATGCGCGTCCATTTCTGGCCACCGTCGATGCTTTCCACCAGCAGATCCTGTTCGTGTCCCGCCATGATGAGGTGGCGTGCATCGTAGGGATCGGCCGATGGCGCGTAGACATCCTGACGATTGCCGGCGGCCGGCGCGATCGCGTAGTGTGACCAGCTCACACCACCATCGAGCGAGCGCCAGAAGCCCGTGGCCGCGCCTCGGATGCAACTCAGGTAGAGCGTCGCCGGGCTTGCCGTGCTGCCGGGTGCGATGCGAATGCCGCCCGCGCAATCAGACACTGTCGATCCGTTGCGCCCGGTGTTGATCGGGCCGACCCACGTCTTGCCGTAGTCGACGGACTTCCAGATCCCCTGACAGTTGAATTGCGCGTAAAAGTCCGAGCGCCGATTCGGATCTACCTGCACATTCTCGACGCCGAAGTTGCCGCAGCTAAGTTCGCGCGTCAGGTCGACATTGACTGGCGTCACATTTGTCCAGACGCCGAGCGGTATCACATGGGGCGGTGTCACCGTGTCAGTGGCCGGCGACACAACGGCGCCGTTCTTCGATTGCGCCTGCGCATCCGTCAGCGTGAGCCCAGCGGTACTGCTGGCGCCCATTGCGACGCACAGCGTTGCGCTGTCGGCGCTGATGCTCTCGACCGACACGCTGTTCGTGGCAGGCGCTGGCCTCGTCGTGGAAGTGTCGCTTTCCGAGACGCTGCAGCCGGCGAAGGTCAGCAACCCGAGCGCAGGCAAAGTTAAAAGGGTCAGGAGCATTGTTTCAGTACTTCCTGAAGTGGCCGATGCCGCGACGCCCGGACCCGTGCCATGGCTCGCAGCGCATCGGTGTGTGGAGATCCGAACCGGGCGTCGGTTCGCACGACATCCCGTACCGCTCCGCCGGTCCGCAGGACACGGCGTCACGCGACGGGATGAAAGCTATTGCGCACGGCAGAAGGCTGCGCCGCGCGTTCCGACGTCAACCGAGCCAGCCAATGAAGGACCCACGGCGAGTCGACCAGTATACCGATGAGCTGGCCCAGCACTCGCAGCGAGGTCGGGAGAGTGGTCTGCTGGGCTTCGGTCAACGGATGCGTTTTGCTGACGTTGATCGGTCACATGATCTTGCGGAGGGAGCGTGGAAACGCGAGAGTCTCACGGAGACTGCGGCGCTTTCGACGATGAATCATCCTGATTTACGCCGGTCAGTTCCTGGTCGAACGGAGCAGCCAGCTGATGGCTCATACGGGAGTGGTTGGAGCGGTCGGCGATGAAGCAGTGACTCGCGGTCTCGTGATGCACACAGACACTGGCGGCCCGATGAAAGCCATTGTGATGGTCGTGCCTCTCGAGCGCCTCGGTGTGCTGCCGTCCGTCAGCCGACCGCGCGTGAGAAATGCAAGTCCGTCTTCGGAGGCGCTCTTTCCCACGCTGAAACCGCTTGCGGATCGCGCGGCGTCGCGCGCGTGGGTCGACCACCTTGCGCCGTGGTAGAATCACGTGCATCAGCACCGCGCGTATCGCTTCGTCACGCCGAAGGACGCGGACCTTGATTCGTATCGCGCCGACACCCTCACGAAATTGTGACTGGCACATCCTCATGCGAGATGTTGCCCCATCTCCCGCCCGCTACACCACCTGCGCAATCAATGTGACCTCCACTGGCGCATCCGCCGGCAGCGACGCCACGCCGATCGCGGCACGACTCCCGATGCACCCGCTTTCCAGATGCTCGATCAGCAGCTCCGACGCAAAATCGGCCACCTTCGAGTGCGCCGTGAACTCGGGCTCCGCACACAGGAAGACCGTGAGCTGCAGGATCACCGCGATCCGCTCGCCTTCCCTGACACAGCCTTGCGCCGCCGTCAACGCGTTGAGCGTTGCCAGCCGGACGGCGTCGCGATGCGACTCCCGCCCGCGCGCAGCGACACGATCGCCTGCAGTCGCTCCATGCGATCAATGAGCGCCGGCGTACCGAATGCAACTCCAAGTCGGAATCCACTCAGCGATTCTGTCTTCGACGGGCCCATGATCGTGATCAGGTTGCCCGGCTGCGTGGCACCGGCGCGCAGGTGCGTGTATGTCTCGCCACTGTACAACAGTCGACAGTACAGATGATCCACGATCAACGTCACGCCATGCGTGGCCGCGAGTGAGGCGATCGCCGCGATCGACGAACCGGAATACACGACACCCGTGGGATTGTTGGGTGTCGAAGAAGACGAAGACCGTCGTTCCATTCTTGAACGCATCTTCGATGCGATGGAGATCTGGGCCGTTCTCGGCCGGATGTCCTTTGTATCGGAGTGGAATCGGGACCAACTCTCCACCGAAGAACGTCACCAGCTTCCGATTGGCGAAGTAATCGGGTTCGACCACGGCCACCTTCGTGCCGTTGGTGACGGTTGCGCCGAGCGCGAGGAACAACGCGCCCTGTGTGCCGGGGGTGATGATCAGCTCACTGCTGGCAGCAATCGGTCGACCGGTGAATGTGCCGAGTCGATCCACGAGCATCTCGCGGATGCGCGCGGCGCCGCGATACTGGGTGTACGCCTGCTGCGCTCCGGTCGCGAAACCGGCGTTCCACGCCTCAGGAGAGCCTGGCGCCGGCGGAAAGGCATCGACGTCCCCGTGCGGAAAATCAACGGGCACTCCCTCGAGACTTGCGCCTCGCATGATGGCATCGAGATCGCCGACGTGCTGCCGGATTTCCTGTCCCGGCGCGTTCTCAGTGGCGAGTGCTGTGAACTTATCGTCGATCGTTTTCATCGCATGCTGCGCCGGTAGGCCCGCGCTGAGTGGTGACGTTTGAAAGCAGCATCTTCACATGCAGAATCCCGTCCTCGTCGTACGGCGCTGATACCGTCACGAAACCGAGGCCGGCGTAGAACCGCTCGAGATAGTGCTGCGCGCCGATCCGGATACCCTGCCCCGGATACAGTCGCGCACACTCCACCAGCGCGCGCTCCATCAGCACCCGGCCCAAACCCGTTCCGCGAAAACGCGGCGACGCCACCACGCGGCCGATCGACGGTTCGGCATACGCCACACCCGGACCGAGAATCCGCACGCCGCACACCAGCGTATCCGGCTCGCTCGCCGACCAGCCGAACAGGTGATGTGCCTGCCTATCGAGTCCATCGGGATCGAGATACACGCACTGCTGCTCCACGACGAACACCTGACTGCGCAACGCGAGCATGGCGTACAACTCCCGCGTTGTCAGTGCGTCGAATGCCTTGCAGTCGAACGTGACGTCAGTCACTGGCGTCAGTACGTGAGCAGCGATTCGATGCGCGCGCCGTTGAACAGCTTGCGTGCGCCAAGCGCCGGCAGCTCGATGAGGAAGGTGTAGCCCGCCACCACCGCGCCGGCATTCTGTACGAGCCGTGACGCCGCGAATGCCGTGCCGCCGGTCGCCAGGACATCGTCCACGATCAGCACCCGATGGCCGGCATGCAGCGCATCGGAGTGCATCTCGAGCGAGTCCGTTCCGTAATCCAGCGCATACGCCTCGCGCAGCACGGTCCGTGGCAGCTTGCCCGGCTTGCGCACGGGCACGAAGCCGGCACCCAGCCCGAGTGCCACCGGAGCGCCGAAGATGAACCCGCGACTCTCCACACCGACGACGTGCGTGATGCCGGCGTCGCGCCACGGCGTGATCATGCCGACTACCGCCAGCGCGAATTCCGGCGAGCTGCCGAGCAACGGCGTGATGTCCTTGAACAGAATTCCCGGCTTCGGATAATTCGGGACTTCCGCGATCACCCGCCGCAACTGCGCCTGCGCTTCGATCGAGACGGCCATCAGCGCAAAATGATGAAGGGATACGGGGTGTCCGCACGAGAGTCCGGCGCCGGAGCCTCGACCTGCGTAATCCGCGTCACGGCCGCACCTTCCGGTCCGCGCTGAATCGCCTGCTCCAGGCCCGACAGAAACTGCGCGATGCCGGATGCGCGCAACTCGACTGTACCGTCCGGAAGGTTGCGCACCCAGCCCGCGAGGCCCAGTCGTCGCGCTTCGGTCCGCACGAACCAGCGAAAACCCACGCCCTGCACGCGACCGTGCACGACCACATGCAGAATCGTTCCGGTCGGTGTGATGCGGCCAAGACTCTCCGTCATGCCGGGGTCCCGTCAACCCAGCCATGCGTGCCGACCAGCGGCACGAATCGCGCATCCGTCACGACGCTCGTGCGCACACCGCTCACGTCGCGCGCGACGAGCACGACTTCCTGCTTGTCGCGATTGCCGACAGGACACAGCAGCCGTCCGCCGATCGCGAGCTGATCGACTAGCGGCTGTGGCACCGTCGGTGATCCGGCACCGACGAGGATGGCATCGTACGGCCCGTATTCACGCCATCCGATCGTGCCATCGCCGACGAGGAACGACACGTTGTTCACCTGCAACGACCGCAGGACTTCCTTGGCGCGATCCATCAGCGCCGCCACGCGTTCGATCGTGAACACCTGCGCCGCCAGCCTCGCCAGCAACGCCGTCTGGAAGCCCGAGCCCGTGCCGATCTCCAGCACGCGTTCCCTGCCGGTGAGGCCCAGAACGTCGAGATACAGCGCGTGAATGCTCGGCTGTGAAATCGTCTGGCCCGATCCGATCGGTAACGCCGCATCCTCGTACGCGCGATGCCGCACACCAGTGGGCACGAACAGATGACGCGGTACTTCGTCGAAGGCACGAAGGACCGCCAGATCACGAATGCCGTTGGCCTGCAGCGTCTCGATGAGCCGACGTCGCGGACCGCGGAGTTCGTGCGTGATCATCAGGGCGCTCGCCACCAGGTGTGCGATGCGTCGAGCATGGCGTGATGCGTCAGGTCGAGGTGGAGGGGAGTGACGCTAATGTAACCGTCCTGAACCGCTCGGAAGTCCGAATCCTCGTCCCCCTCCCACGCGATCGATCCACCGCCGATCCAGTAGATCGGCCGGCCCCACGGATCCTGCATCTTCGCGATGGAGTTCGAATACACGCGCCGTCCGAGTCGCGTCAGCCGGACGCCTGCCAGCTCATCGCCCCGCTTCGGCGGGATGTTGAGATTCAGCAGTGTCCCCCTCGGCATGTCGAGCGACATCAGGTGTCCGAGCAGATTGGTGAGCGGTGCCACCAATTCGTCGAGCTTCGACATGTCGGCGCGCATGTCACCGCCGGCGAAACTCAGGGCGATGGCCGGCACGCCGAGCGACAATCCTTCCATCGCGGCCGCGACGGTGCCCGAGTAGAGCACGTCCTCGCCCATGTTGTGGCCATGGTTGATGCCGCTGAGCACGAAGTCCGGCCGCTCGGGCATCAGCGCTTCGATGGCAAGCATCGCGCAGTCCGTCGGCGTGCCGTCCACCTGCCAGCGACGGTCGCCGCGCCGCACGGGGCGCAGCGGGTGATGCAGCGTCAGCGAATGACTGGTCGCGCTCTGTTCACGGTCGGGAGCGACAACGGTCACCTCCCCCAGCGGTTCGGCGGCGCGGACCAGGCAGTCGAGACCATGGGCGAGGATGCCGTCGTCGTTGGTGCAGAGGAGTCGCATGCAGGCGTGCGGGAGGGACGGTGGGACCAGATCGTCGCCACGACACGGGCCGCATCTCTCAGCGGCCGGAAGTGACTCGGCGGGCCATATCGGGTCGGAATTTCTGTCTCAGCGATGATAGCGCCTGCGCGCGCCGCGCGGATGACGAAGGCCGTCTCGGCCTCATACCGCTCCCCTTCGTGCGGCACCCGTTCGAGCAGGGTCCGACGAATCCCGCGGAAGCCGCACTGTGCATCACGGATCGATCGTCCTGCGCACCATGCGATGGCTCGCGTCGAGATCGCGTTCGCCACGCGACGATGCATGGGCATCGACGTTCCACGACGTTTGCGCGCGCCGATGACGAGGTCTGCCGCCTCGAGTTCTTCTCGGAGCGCGGGAAGGCACGCGGGATCGTGCTGCCCGTCGGCATCGACCGTGATCACGGCCTCGATGCGTGGATCGAGAGTGAAGGCTTGCACGAAACCCGTCACCAGCGCCCTGCCCTTGCCACGATTCGTTGCATGGTGAAGTACATGGTCGGCGCCACACGCGATCGCCGCGGCCGAGGTCCCGTCGCGCGACCCGTCATCGACCACGACGATCACGAGATCCGGGCACTGCGAGCGCACGCCCTGCACGACCGCAGCGATCGTATCCGCTGCCTGATAGGCCGGGATCACGCACGCCGCGCGCAGCATCAGTCGACGGCTCTCACCGGCGACGTCAGTTCGCGCAGGATCTCGCGCAGCTCGGTCTCGATGCCCTGCCACGTCGCGACTTCGAGCGCCTCGCGCGCACTCGGCTTGAGCTCACCGGCCTTGCGCAGCTCATCGAGCCGACGCTTGGCGCCCTCGATCGTGTATTTCTCGGTGTAGAGCAGCTGCTTGACGAGCTGGATCAGCTCCACCTCGCGACGCTGATACACACGATTGCCCGACCGATTCTTGGCGGGGCTGAGAAAACGGAACTGCCCCTCCCAGTATCGCAAGACGTGTGGCTTCAGTTCGGTCAGCGAGCAGACTTCGCCGATCGAGAAGAATTCCTGCACGGGTTCCCGCGTGGACACAGCCATCAATCGCTCTCCGCGCGCAGTGCACGCGCCATCAGTTCGGCAATGGCATCTCTCGGCGGCATCGCCTCGAACAGGATGCGGTGCATTGTCCGGACGATCGGCATTTCCACATCACGTGACAACGCCAGCGCATGCGCACTCTGCGTCGTGATCACCCCTTCGGCGATGGTCTCGCGCGCATGCAGCACCTCCTCGATCGGACGTCCCTGCCCGATTTCCACACCAACCGTCCGATTGCGACTCAGCGATCCCGTGCACGTGAGCACCAAATCGCCGATGCCCGCCAGACCCGCGAAGGTCGACGGCTCGGCGCCGAGCGCCACACCGAGTCGTGTCATCTCCGCGAGACCACGCGTGATCAGCGCCGCGCGCGGATTGAAACCAAGGCCGAGACCGTCGAGCACACCGGTCGCGACCGCCATCACGTTCTTGAGTGCTCCACCGAGCTCCACACCGACCACGTCACGCTGCGTGTAGACGCGAAATTCGGGCGACGAGAACAGCTGTTGTGTGCGCAGCGCGGCCGCCTCTTCCCGACTCGCAGCGACGACCGCCGTCGGCTGTCGCATGGCGACTTCCGCTGCAAAACTCGGTCCGCTCAACGCGACCACCGGGCGACCCGGCAGCTCCTCCGAGACGATATCGGTCATGAGCGCGAACGTCTCACGCTCGATGCCCTTCGTCGCGACGATCAGGATCGCATCGTCACGCACAGCGTGCGCTGCGCTCCGGATCACGGCGCGCAACACGTGGGACGGTGCCACGAACGTGATCGTACTCGCGTCCCTGACCGCCGTCGCCAGATCGTCCGTCGCCGTGAGTGATGGCGCGAGCGCGACCCCCTTGAGGAAGCGCGAGTTGGCGTGATTCGTGTTGACGTCCGCCACGACATCGGTCTCGCGCGCCCAGAGCAGCGTGCGCTGTCCGTTGCGCGCGACGAGATCGGCGAGCGCCGTTCCCCACGCGCCTGCGCCGACGATGACGGCGTTCGTCATGCAGTGGGCCCCTGTGATGATCCGCTGGTGGCCGTCTTGCCGCGCTTGCCGAAGCGATGCTCCGTGCCGGCACGGAGGCGTTCGATGTTCGCGCGGTGCGTCCAGAACACGAACAGTGCGACCAGTGACACGGTCGTCAGCAACGGCGTGCCACCAGTGCCGCGCATCGCCACGGCACACACGAGCACGACGGCGGAGACGAGTGAACCGAGTGAGACGAAGCCCGACGCCGCGACGACCGCCGCGAAGCTCAGCATGGAGAACAGCATCGCCATCGGCGCCAGCGCGAGGAACACGCCTGATGCGGTGGCGACACCCTTCCCACCACCCTTGCCGAGCAGGAATATCGGCTTCACATGTCCGGCGATCGCCGCCACGCCGTACGCAATGCGCCATCCGATGTCCGTCGTCCCGACCACACCGGGCAGCAGCGCGACCGGCAGAAATCCCTTCAGGCAGTCGGCGATGTAGACCGTCAGGCCGATCTTCCAACCCAGCGTGCGGAACACGTTCGTCGCGCCAAGGTTGCCGCTGCCGACGGTGCGCAGATCGACGCCCTTCGCTTTTCCCGCCAGGAACGCCGACGGGATCGAGCCGACGAGATATGCGATGATGATACCCATCGCAGGAAACATCAGTCGCCCTTCCGCTTCATGAGGATGCGCAATGGATTGCCCGTGAATCCGTACGCGGCACGGAAGCCGTTGTGCAGGTATCGCACGTAGTGCTCCTGCACGAGCTCCGGATGATTGCCCCACACACCGATCGCCGGCGGCGAGATTTCGACCTGGGTTGCGTACTTCAGCTTGATCTCGCGACCCGCGGCCTGCGGCGGCTGACGACGCGCCACCAGCTCCTCGAGCGTCTGGTTGATCTCCGACGTCGTGATGCGCTTCTCGCGCTCCGCTTCGACCTGCAGGATGAGGTCGAGGATCTTCGTCACGCGCTGCCCGGTGAGCGCGGATGTGAACACGAACGGCACGAACTTGAGATACGGCACTTTCTCGCCGGCGTCGCGCTGGAAGTGCGCGGCGGACTTGTCGCCCTTTTCCTCCTTCGCATCCCACTTGTTGACGACGACGATCAATCCACGGCCCGCTTCCTCGAACGCGAGCGACGCGATCTTCAGGTCCTGATTCTCGAGACCGAGTGTCGCGTCGAGCACCAGCACGCAGATCTCGGCGCGTTCGATGGCGCGACGCGTGCGCAGCGTGGAGTAGAACTCGATGCCATCATCGACGCGTGTCGGACGCCGCAATCCCGCCGTATCGACGAAGATCAACCGGCGGCCGTGGAACACCATCGGACTGTCGATCGCGTCACGTGTCGTGCCTGGAACGGCAGTGACGACCAGTCGCTCCTCGCCGAGCAGGCGATTGACGATCGATGACTTGCCGACGTTCGGGCGACCGATCACCGCGACACGCAGCGCGTCGGGCTCCTCCTCCATGCCGGCAGGCATCTGGTCCGCAACGGCGTCGAGCATGTCGCCGATGCCGTTGCTGTTCTGCGCCGACACGGCGTACGGATCGCCGGCGCCCAGCGTATAGAACTCGTAGTGCGCGATGGTGCCGAAGTCGTCGCACTTGTTGGCGACGAGCAGCCAGGGCTTGCCCGACTCGCGCATCAGGTCCGCGACCTTCACGTCCGACGGCACGAGACCCATGCGTGCGTCGACGACGAACAGCAGCAGGTCGGCCTCGGCGATCGCTTCCGTCACCTGGCGCTTGATCTCGACGTCCATCGGATCATTCGTCTCTTCGGGCAGGCCACCGGTGTCGACGAGCCAGAAATCACGACCATTCCATGTCGCGCGTCCGAAGTGCCGATCGCGCGTCGTCCCGGCGACCTCGCTCACGATGGCGGCATTCTTGTCGCCGATGATTCGATTGTACAATGCCGACTTGCCCACGTTCGGACGGCCGACCAGGGCAACGATTGGGATACTCACGCAGCACTCCGTAATGACGAACCGACGGCTGGTTCCGCCTCCAGCACGTCGATGAAATCGTATGATGGAAACACCGGGAACGGGAACTCCTCGCGCAATGCGACGAAGGAGGTGTCGTCGAGAAAGACGCCGTTCTCGTTGATGCTCTCGGCCGGAATCAGCGCGAGGTCGAAATCGGTGCGACCGGCCAGCGCGCGACGGAAATCGTCGCTCACCAGCAATCCAGCGGTGGTCGTGGTCGGACCGAACAGCGAGTTGTCGACCTGCAGCAACTCGAACTGCGCCCCGGTCGCCTGGGTCAGGCTCGCGAGGAGTGGGGGCATGAGCGGCGCCATGCTGACGCCGGTGACGATGGCGATGCGCTTGCCATCGAGGCGTGGCAAGCGCGACAGACCGTCAGCCACGCGCATGCGCAGCGACGTCACGGCGCCGACGCCATTCTCGATCTGCGGGAAGTCGCCATAGTGCTCAGCATCGGGCAGCGGCGACTCGGACAGGAGATACAACTCGTCCGAACCGTACACCCACCGATCGCCGCGTTCTGCCAGCGCCCTCTTCTCCCAGCGCTCCACGATCTCGAGCAACTCGCGGGCCGCGTCGCGGTCCATGCTTTTGCCCGTGTAGAGATGCGAGAACTGCGTCAGGCCGACCGGCACGAGCGCCACGGATATCACGGCGTCCTGCAGATTCCACAGGTCGGTCAGCGACTCCTCGAGCACGGCGCCGTCATTCAGTCCCGGCACGATCACCATCTGGCCGTGAAACTGGATGCCGCCGTCGGCGAGACGCGTCAACTGCTCGATGATGTTCGGCACCCGCGGATTGTTGAGCAGCACCTTGCGCGCTTCCCACGGCGTGGCGTGCACCGACACGTAGAGCGGCGACAGGCGATACTCGATGATACGCGCGATATCGCGCTCCTTTACATTCGACAGCGTCGCGAAATTGCCGTACGCGAACGAGAGGCGATAGTCGTCGTCGCGAATGTAGAGCGGCTTGCGCAGGCCCTTCGGCAGGCCCTCGATGAAGCAGAACTCGCAACGATTCGCGCAGCGTCGGATGGTCGGCGGCTCGAGTTCGAGCCCCATCGATGCCCCTTCCGGGCGCGCAACAGTCCACGAATGCTCCGTGCCGTCCGGCTGGCGCACATCGACGGTGAACGTCTCGTCGGCGGTGAGGAATTCCCAGTCGAGAAAATCCTCGATGGCGCGACCGTTGACCGCGCGCAGCTCCGTGCCGCGAACGATCCCCAACGATGCACCAAGCTGTCCGTCCTCGACGGCCGCCACACGAACCATCCCTCTCCCTCCTCCAACCTGTCTCAGCCACAGCCACCTAAAGCGAAACCGCGCCCGCGGAGGCCGGGGCGCGGCTCAACAAAGGTACGAAGTGAAGGGGCGGAAATCAAGCAGTGGCAGTGACTTCCGCCGTTTTCGGGATCCTGGTTTCTGCTTACTTGACCATCTTGTAGCGGAAGGCGACGATGCCCGGCCCTTTCGCTTCGGCCGACACCATTTCAAAGCCTCCTGCATCGATCTGCTTCGTGCGCACCGTCTGCGTCGCGACGACGGCTCCGGACGCGTCGAGGAACTCCACCGCCATGCCGTACGAGGCGGCGGGCTTGTCCGGTGGCACCTGCACCACGGCACCGAACTTCGCGCCGTCCGGCGTCGGCGAGAAACTCCGCACGTCGACCGTCGGATTCAAGTTCTGGATCAGCGTCGTGTAGTACACGAGTGAATCATTGAACGCCTTGATCCTTCCCTGCTGCGCCGGATTGAGCATGATCGTCTGACCTGCGCGCGGACGAACACCCTTGTTGGCGACGGTCTGGACGGCCAGCTTGCGCGCCGATTGAATGTTCCGGGCCAGCGTATAGATGCCCTGGTTGTTCGGATCGATCTCCTTCAGCTTGTTGAAGTACGGGCTGATCGCATCGAAGCGCTCGAGATTGTTCAGCGCAACGGCCGAGTTGTAGAGCCCGTCGCGGCTGTTCGGATTTTTCTTGAGTGCCGCCTCGAACAGGCGCAGGCCGGCATCGTAGAACTTGTTCTTCGTCAGTTCACTGCCCGCATCCGTGAGCTGCGCATCCGAGATCGTGGCCGCGCCCTGCAGCACCGTATCGACGAAGCGATTCGCCGCCACGCTGTCCATCGCCGCACCGGACAGCCGCATGATGCGCAGCTTCGTCGTGAGGTCATTCGGGTAGAAACCGAGATAGCGCCTGTAGGTTGCGACCGCCGCCTTGGTCAACTCGTCCTTCTTCGCACCGGCGGCGGATGCCGCGCCGTTCGTGTACAACGCGCCGAGATTCATCAGCATGTTGTCGCGCACTTTCACGGCGTTCGTGTCAGCGCTGCTGGCGGTGACGTCGATCGTCTTGGCGAACCACTCGATCATCGCAGTCGTGTCATCCTTCACGAGGGCGATGTTGGACATGATGTTGTACGCGTAGAACTGCTTCTGGTCGAACAGCATCGAGCGGCGCGCGTACACTTCCGCCGAATCGAGCTGTTGCGTGTTCGTGAAATTCACGGCCTTGTTGATCAGCTGTCCCCAGAGACCGTTCGTGTACAGCTTGAGCGAATCTGCGCACTCCGGCTTGGCGGTGCGAATCGCCGTCCACGAGGTGTCGAGTGCCGCTGCCAGATCCTGCATGCCGGTGGGATCGGCAGTGTATCCGAGCTTGGCGCGCGGCTCCGAGACGCCCGCGCCAGGCTGATCGAGCCAGACGAGCAACACCTGGCCGAGCAGGAAATTGCGGCTCGGCTGCATGTTCTCCGGGAAACCTGCGACATCATCCGTCAGCGTTTTCACGACGGACTGCAGCGCCTTGGCCTTGTCTTCCGGCTTGGCGGTCGGCTTGAAGACGCCGTTGAACTGCAAACCGGCAGTGAGCAGCCGCGGATGCGCCTGCATCGGGAGGTCACACTTCGGTGCCTGCGCACCGAGCGATCCGGCAGCGAGCACCAGCGCGCTCAGCGAACGCACGGCGGCGCTGCGAGTGGTCCAAAAAGCCATTCGTCAAATCTCCAGAGTTCGTATGGTCGAGCTCGGCACATCGTGGCCGTCGTGTTGCTGCGGTCCTGTCTCTCCCTCGGCATCGCACAATATAGTCCGCGGCGGCGGCGCCACGGCCCTCGCGCGCTCACGCATCGATGAGCGCAGGTCTCAGTCCATGCGTTCGCGCAGACACGTCTGTCCCGTGCTCACTGTGCCCAGACGCGCCGCTCACTCCCGCCAGCGATAACTGGCGCCGCTGCCAGTGTTGAAGAGCACCACTTCACTCGTAGCACCGAGCGTGCCGCGCTCCACCAGCACAGCAAGCGCCGCAAGCGCGCAGCCACCCTCGGGCGCAGCGTCCACGCCGGTCGCCTGCGAGAGCCGTGCCGTTTCGAGACGCGTCACCGTGTCGTCGATCGCGACGGCGGCACCATCACTCTCGCGCAGCGCCGTGAGCAGCAGGCGGTCGCCGAGCGGCGTCGGCACGCGCAGTCCGCTCGCATACGTCATCGGGTCGAGCCATGGCTGCGCCCTGTCCTCGTTCGCCTCGAAGGCGCGCACGATCGGTGCACATCCCGCCGCCTGCGCCACGATCACCTTCGGTCGGGGCGCTGCCGCATCGAGCCAGCCCGCGGCCTGCATTTCGGCGATCGCCTTCCAGATGCCGATCGTGCCCTCGCCGCCACCCGTCGGATAGACGAAGGCGTCCGGCAGGCGCCATCCAAGCTGCTCGGCCATTTCGTAGCCCATCGTCTTCATTCCCTCGACACGATACGGCTCACGCAGCGTCGCGACGTTGAACCAGTCGTTCTGCTCCGCGTATTCGCGCGCGGCACGACCGGCATCGCCGATGTGACCGTCCACCAGGATGAGCGTGGCACCGAATGCCACCACCGTGTCCAGGATCGGCGGCGGTGTGGTCCGCGGCGCGTACACGCGCACCGGCACGCCGGAGCCACGCATCAGCTCGCGGTAGACGCCTTCTCCCATGCCGTGCAGGCGCTGCAACTCGAACTCGGCACCCGCCGCCTCGGCCATCTGCAGCAACGCGGCCAGCGTGCCGGCGTTGTGGGTGGCGAACTGCGGGTAGACCAGGCCCGCGACCGC
>JACMLX010000178.1 GCA_014379355.1 Gemmatimonadaceae bacterium | reverse complement strand
TCGTGATCACCCTGGCGATCGGCCTGCTCTGGGCCACGAAAGTGCAGCCGGTGCCGGTCAAGCCCATGGCGAACGAGCCCGCACCGGGCTAGGCACTCGTGACGGGAGCTCGTCGGCCGGGTCACGCACTACCAAAGCGCACGTGGCCGGGTTAACCTTCTCGGCTCACCGAAACAACCCCAGCCGGCGCCGTGTTGCGGGCGCCCCGCAGAGCGTGATATGCACCCGTTCATCGAGACCCAGAAAGAGTGGATGCGCCAGATTCCCCCGTTCCGCGCGGGAGACACGGTTCGTGTCAACGTGCGCGTGAAGGAAGGTGAAAAAGAGCGCCTCCAGGCCTTCGAGGGCACGGTCATCGCCCGCCGCGGCAGTGGCGTGAGTGCGACCTTCACGGTCCGCAAGATCTCGAACGGCGTTGGCGTCGAGCGCATCTTCCCCGACCACAGCCCCATGCTCGGCGAGATTATCGTCGTGCGCCGTGGTCGCGTGCGTCGCGCGAAGCTGTACTACCTGCGTGGCGTGACGGGCAAGGCCGCTCGCATCAAGGAGCGCAAGGTGCGTGTCGGCGGGGCAGACAAGGCCGCTCGCTGATCGGGTACGCCGCGCCCCATGCCTGCACGCACGCAGAGCTGGGGCACGCTCGAGGCGGAAGCACGACAGACGGGCCACTCGCGCATCGTCGGTGTGGATGAAGTCGGACGGGGCCCCCTGGCGGGCCCCGTTGTCGCATGTGCCATCCTCCTCGCCCCGGATTGTGCGGACATCGATGGCGTCGGCGATTCGAAGGCGCTGCGCGGGGCAGAGCGCGAGCGGCTCGTGTGCGAGATCCGGCGCTGTGCGATCGCGATCGGCATCGGCGCCGCGAGTGTCTCCGAGATCGATCGCATCAACATCTATCAGGCCACGGCGCTGGCGATGCGCCGTGCCATCGCGCGCATTCCGTCGCCGCACCACCTGCTGCTGGTGGACGGCTCACCATTCGGCGCGCTCGGGTTGCCACATCGCTCCGTCGTGAAAGGCGACGCCAGTTGTCTCAGCATTGCCTGTGCGTCGATCGTCGCCAAGGTGACGCGCGACCGATTGCTGCGCGCCTTGCACTCCCGCCATCCGAACTACGGCTGGGAGACGAACGCCGGCTACGGCACGGCGGCGCATCTGGCGGCCCTCACCGAACACGGTGCCACGGCACACCATCGACGATCCTTCAGTCCGCTGCGAACTGTTCCCGATCTCTTCACTTCCTGCGACGGTGACTCATGAGTTCACATCCGGTGTTTCGCGATGGCCTCCTCGACGGCCAGGTCGGCATCGTGACTGGCGGTGCCACGGGCATCGGCCTGGGTATCAGCACGACACTCGCCCAGCTCGGCATGCATGTGGTGCTCGCCAGCCGGAAGCCGGAAAATCTCCAGTCGGCGGTGGAGAACATCGTCGCCGCCGGTGGCAAGGCGACGGCGGTCGCCGTCGATGTGCGTGATCAGACGCGCGTGCAGGCGATGGCCAGACAGGTGCATGACGAACTCGGCCGTATTGATCTGCTCGTGAACAATGCGGCGGGCAATTTCTACAAGAAGTCGGAGGAACTGAGTGAGAACGCGTGGAAGTCCGTGATTGAGATCGACCTCTACGGCACGTTCTTCTGCACACAGGCCGTGTTTCCGTACATGAAGGCGCAAGGCGGCGGGCGCGTGGTGAGCACTTCCATGACGCTGCACTACCGTGGCTGGCCGTTGATGGCGCACGCGACTGCCGCGAAAGCCGGCGTCGACGCACTGACGAGAACGCTTGCGGTCGAGTGGGCCGAACATGGCATACGCATCAACGCCATCGCGCCCGGCCCGATTCCAACCGAAGGCGTGCGCAAGGCATTCACGCCGCCGCCGGGTGCACCGGTGCCTGATTTCTTCAGCGTGGACAAGGCAATGGATGTGTTCGCCAAAGCCACGATTCCACTCAAGCGATGGGGCACACCAGAAGACATCGGGCAGATGGTTGCGTACCTTGCAAGCCCGGCCGGCGATTGGATCACGGGTGCCATTTTTGTGATCGATGGCGGAGAGTGGCTCGCTAAGTCCAAGACTGGCATGTAGTTCAAAGTTGTGGCACGAAACTCGCTAAGTAGAAAAGTGCGTGACGAGAGCCACCCTACTCGTCTTTACTTCTATCAGGAGTTTCTTCAGATGACCATCTCCTTCCGTTCGGGCTCGGTCCTGCGTGCGTCCGCCCTCGCGCTGACCGCCCTCTCCATGACGGCCTGCGTTCGCAGCGGCACGTTCAAGCGCGAAATGACTGCCACGCGTGCAGAGATCTCGACCGAGCGCACTGAGCGTCTGCGTGCCGACAGTATTCTCGGTGCCGACCTCAGCGGGCTCCGCACTGAGCTCAAGAAGGAACTTGCCGACCTCCGCACCGAGTTCGATGCGAAGATCGTCGCAGCGGGCAACGGCATGAAGGTGATGCTGCCCGTCTCGTTTGCCTTCGATGATGCAATGGTGAAGGATGCCGATCGCGCAGCGCTCGAGCGCTTTGCCCAGATCGCGAACAAGTATTACCCGGGTGCAGTGATCACGGTTGAAGGCTTCGCCGATCCGGCTGGCACTCAGGTGTACAACCAGCGTCTGTCGCTGGCCCGCGCCGAGAACGTGAAGCGCGAGCTCGCCACGAAGGGCATGGATGCTTCGCTGATCCGCACGATGGGCTTCGGCGCGCTGCGTCAGGTCGTTCCGGGCGCCCAGAAGGATGAGCCGGGTGCTGACCGTAACCGCCGCGTTGTGTTCGTGATCGAGAGCACGGGTGGCGCCACCGCCGCGACTGCGACGACGTCGGACAACCAGTAAGGATTGCCGGACACGATCGGAAGGCCGAAGCGACGCAGCTTCGGCTTTTCGTCGACATCCGAGGTGCAGAGAGGCCGACGCAGCGACGCGTCGGCCTCCTGTCGTTTCAGCCGTCAGCATCTCGCTCTCGTTTGTTGAATCGAGTTTGGCCTGCCGCCGTCCGACACCCGCTCAGCGGTGCCATCACCCGACGGCACCGCTGTGTTCGTTCCGGGGTACCTTCCGGTGTGGCCTTCCCGCGACCTGTGTGCGCGCGCCAACATCCCCGCCGCGGCGCAGTCGCCGAGCACGGGCGAACGTGATGTGTGCTTTCGTGCGGTTGTATCGTCTACTTCGCGAGCAGTCGTCGTCATTCCACCGGTGTGTCTCGTGCCTTCCTTGTTGTCTGCACTGCGCTCCACATCGATGCGGGCACTGTTGCTCGGTGCCGGGCTGATCGTGTTGACGATCGCGGGTGTGCGACTCACCGACCGCGCTGATGCGCGTCGTGCAGTGCGCGCAGCGCTGGCAGATGGCGCGCGATTCGATGATTCGCTGACGACAGCAGTGCGTGGCTCTGCTTCCGCACGCCTGCCATTCGCGGCGGCCATCGCAATGTCATATTTCGCTCGACTCGAGACCGGGCTTGGCAGTCCATTCCGCCTCGTCGACCTGGCGCGCACCGATCCGCGTCTGCCGATCGTGTGGCGCACGAGGGTCGCGAATGCGTTGCTGGCGCGACTGGTGAATGATCGCCGCGCGATGCGTGCGCTGCCGCAGGCCTTCGACGTCGCGCTGATCTCGGACAGTGGTGCCGGCACTGCGCTCGTCCGCGTAGTGGACAGCGTGATGGCACTCGAAGGTGACTCGCCCCTGGCACTCGATGCCATTCGCATCGCGGCTGCGCAGGCGAGTGCGCGCGGCGTGTTGCGCGCAGGAGCGGTCCCGTTGCTCGATGCCACAGCACTTCTCGCATTCGATCGTGTGCGTGCACGCCGCGACGTGGAGCGCGCCATCACCGCCGCGTCCCGCGGCGACGGCGACCTGCTGCAGGTGATCGCGACGTGGCGGACCGAACGTCGCTTCGCGGTCGAGCGGCCGTTGCTGGCCGATGTGACGCCGTCACCGCGGCGTATCGCGTCACGCGTGCGGCCGATGCTCGCAGCAATCGAGCTGGCGGCGCGCACACGTGACTCACTGTACGTGGAACGTCCGCTCGCTGCACCGATGCCTGCCAGTGCCGCCAATGCGATGGCGTTGCTCATCAGCGTCCGCACGCGCCCCGCACAGCCGCAAGTCCGCCTGAGTGTGCTGGACGCGGTGGTCGTTGCCGCCGATCGCCGGGCTGCATCCGCGCCGCGCGTCAATCAGATGCTGCTCAGCGCCTCAAACGAGGAAACGCTGATCATGGCCCTCGCCACTTCTGCACGCGACACGACCCTCGGTCCGATGGCTGCTGCGGCCACGCTGCTCGCGACGCAGGGCATGCGCACGCTCAGCCAGGAAGCGCCGTTTCATCCCGGGACACTGGCGCTTAGGCCGGATGTGGTCGCGGCACGCCTCGGCCTTGCCTCACTCACCTTCGGCCGTGACGTACCGGCGTCGTGGCAGCCGTATTACGCGCGTGAATTCGCGTCGGCCGTCGACGCGCTTCGCACGGTGTTTCCACGCGCGAGCTTCGTCGGCCTGAACGTGCGCTTCGGTGACCGTGTGCTGAGCGGCGCGCTCGCCGTGCACGACCCGCGCACGCGCACCCTGACGTTGCCGCTCGCGACGGGCTTTGGAGCAGTCGGACACGAATTGATGCACGACCTGGATTGGCAGTCGGCGCGTGACTACGCCGGTCGGGAAGGCACGTACGCGACCGACAATGCGTGGCGTGGATCGCGCACCCAGCCGATCGCCGCGCCGCTGGCTCGTCTCGCCGAGTTCGTCCCGGTCGGGCTGACGACCGCCGCCTACGCGGTCGAGGCGCGACGGCCGGCGGAGCT
>JACMLX010000177.1 GCA_014379355.1 Gemmatimonadaceae bacterium | reverse complement strand
GCGCCGTGAGCGGCTGCAGCGTCGCGCGCTCCCCATTCGCGAGGAAGCGTCCGCTGTCCAAGCGCGGATCATCGACGTCACCCTCTTCATCTGATCGACGAGCACGTGGCGGGGCATGCCACCAAACGCTGCGAACGCGCGCTCCATGCCGAGCATCACGCTCAGCGCGGTCTGGCGCAGTACGAACTCGACGTACAGCAGCCGCGAGAAGCCGAGCACCATGTCCAGCGCATAACGCACGCCCGACGGCAATTTCACGGTCGCGAAGTCGAACTGTGCCTGCTGGCCGGGCGCGGTCTCGCCCCTGACACCACCGCACGTCACAGTCGCTGGGCACACCAAGGGAGGTCGCGTTTCCATGGCCTCCCCCGCGCCGTTGACTGCCGATGAAAATATCGCTCCGCGATCTCGCTGAAGAGACAGGAGGGACAGGTCTGCGCCAGCCACCCTCCCGGCCCTCGGCCGGCGCCTCGACCTCTTGCCTCTTCCGACCATGCCGCACATCTCGTATCCGCACACCATCGACAACGGGCACGGCGAGCGCCTCACGTTCATCCGGCGCGTGCCCGGTGTGCTCGGCCAGCGCGTCGAGGTCGAGAACGTCGTCTCGCCGGGCGCAGGCCCGCCGATGCACACGCACGTGCGGCAGGAGGAATGCCTCACCGTGCGCCAGGGAACGATCGGCTACCAACGCGCCGATGGTGTGGAGCACTTCGCCGGAGTCGGTGCGACGGTCTGCTTCAAGCCGGGCGACACGCACCGCTTCTGGAACGCCGGCGCCGATGACCTGCACTGCACCGGCTACATCGAACCTGTCGACAACATCGAGTACTTCCTGTCCGAGATCTTTGCGTCGCAGGCGCGGTCTGGCGGGACACGCCCCGATCTGTTCGACGCGGCATTTCTCGCCGTGCGCTACCGCAGCGAGTTCGTGCTCGCCGAGATTCCTGCCGCAGTGCAGAAGCTCTTCTTTCCGGTGGTCGTCGCGGCCGGACAGCTGCTCGGCCGCTATGCCCGCTACGCGGACGCGCCGGAGCCCGTATCGCGATGAGGCACGGCGGCTCGCACGATCGCGCGCGCGACCACACGGCCATCCGCCACGTGTCGCCGAGCCGGCCGATGACCACCCCGCCGAAAGAACCGGAACTCACGCGATACCTCCGCCGCTGAAGTGACGGTGATCGCGAGGCGTTCGACGCCATGGTACCGCACGTCTCCGACCGGCTGCGATCCATCGCGCGTGCGCGGCTGCGCAGCGAAGAGGCTGGGCAGACCCTGAACACCGTGGGATGCCGGGCTGGCCGCCGAGACAGAGCCGGATGCCCTGCTCGCGCTCAGCGACGCGCTCGCGCGCCTCGAGCAGGAGTTCCCTCGACATGCGAAGGCGCTCGAACTTCGCTATTTCGGCGGCCTGACGCTCGATGAAGTCGGTGAAGCGCTGGGCGTATCGGCAGCAACCGCGAAGCGCGATTGGCTATTTGCGCAGGTGTGGCTGGCCCGTGTTCTCCGCGATGACGCGACGGCGCAATAGAGCAATAGCGCAACGCAGTCGCGTGTCATGAGATGAAAGGACGTGGCCAGTCTGTCGCTGAAGAGGTCGGACGCATGCTCGATGCGTCCGATCTCTTCCACATCAGGAGCGTTCCCATGTCACTCGAACAACTCTTCCGTGCCAGCGCGCGACGTGGCCGGCAGGTCCTGCTGGCGCCGGCGCTGGTGGTGGTGTCGGCGCACGCAGTTTCGGCACAAACAGTTGCCAGCCAGGCCAGCGACTCCGCACGACGCGACACGGCGCCGGCCACACGAGCGCGCGACGTCGCCGCGTCCGGCATGTGGGCGAACTACGATTTCGTCCCCGGCAACCGCCCGTTGTACGTGAACGACTTTTCGGCCGACGTTGTCGGAGACTTCCCGTCACGGTTGCGCTGGGGCCAGGGGACGTTCGAAATCGTCCAGACGCAAGGAGCGCGATTCCTTCGGGCGACCAGCAGCGGCTGGTTTGCGATTCCTCTCGCCGAACGCCTGCCGGAGCGGTTCACGCTCGAGCTGCAGCTGTCGGCGACAGGAGGATGGAATCAGGAAATCTTCTTTGGGCCAGCGGCGCGCGGTGCGCGACAGCCACATCTGATCGTGTCGCAGCACGCCAGTGGCGTCATTGTCGGAGATGCACAAACCCTGAGCAGGCCAGCGCGTGACGTTCGCGGCGCTGTTTTCCCGGTACGGGTGATGGTGGACGGCGCACACGCCAAGGTCTTCATCGGTGAGACGCGAGTGGTAAACGTTCCGACGATCGATCTCGGTCGCGATCGCGAGATCCGTGTTCAGGTGCGGGCGCAGCAGGGCGCGCCAGTGCTGATCGGTGACGTGCGCGTGATGGCGGGAGGCAAGGATTTGTACGACGCACTGGCTGCTGATGGTCGCGTTGCGACGCAGGGGATTCTGTTCGAGAGCGGCAGCGACGTCGTCAAGCCGGAAAGCGGACCGACCCTGAAAGCCATCTCCACGATGCTTGCGGCGCACCCGGCGCTGCGCCTCTCAATCGACGGGCACACCGACAACGTCGGTGATGCGAAAGCCAATGCCGGGCTCAGTGAGCGGAGAGCCGCCGCAGTTCGAGCAACGCTTTCGGCGCAGTACGGCGTGGACGAATCGCGACTCAGCATCCGAGGCCTGGGGGCGTCGGCGCCGGTCCAGCCGAATACCACGCCAGAGGGGCGTCATGCAAATCGCCGCGTCGAGCTCGTTCGGCAGTAGCGCGATCACACACTGACTGCGTGGCGGCGCATACGGGCAGTCCCGCCGTGCGAGCAATCACTCTCTACACCAAACATTCGACTCCAGGATACGGGAGCTTTCATGAACAGGACACGATTGGCGGGTCAAGGATTCGCGGCGATACTGGTCCTCACTGCCTGCGCAGCGTCTGGTCATGCGCAACCAACACTGGGTGGACGTATATCCGCGGGCTACGCCGCAGGCGTTGGTTCGCCGGCACTGCGCAATGGCGCGCTGAGCTTGCATGCCGCTCTCTGGCTGGACCGTCGATCCGGCGCAGAGTTTGGGGTGGCAGTCGGGCGTGATCAGTTTGAGGATCGCACGCTCGTCACCGGTGCTCTGTTCTTGAACCCCGTCAACGGCGGGGTCGGAACCGCCACATGCGCTGGCTGTGTGGCGGGGTCCGCCGAGCAGCGTTCTCGCATGAGTGACTGGTATGTGACGCCGACGATCACACTGCGACGGCGCTCCGGCCTGCTGCAGCCGTACGCCACTCTGGCGGCAGGTGCGTACCAGATTCGTGAAGTGCGCGACAACCGCTTTCTGCCATCGTCAGGTACTGCGGCCGTCGGAGCATCAACATTCACGACGCGCAAGTGGACCGCGGGCGGCAGCGTGACGCTCGGCGCACGCGTGCCGCTCGGCGGTCGTATCGCGTTTGATGTCGCGTCGCAGCTGCACGGCGCTGCGCTGATCGGGAATGACTACGCCGGTGGCACAGGGTACGGCGTCGTCGCGCTGGGAATTTCAGTGCGGTAGCGTGCCTGCGAGGCACACGTTGGACGCAGAAGCACGAAGCCCCGGGCGACGCATTCATCGCCCGGGGCTTCGTTCACGTCAATACTGCTCAAGGCATCGGTGTCGTTGCCACCGAGAAGTAGATCCCGTAGCTCGTCGCACCGACATACGACGGTTCGAAGTCGGTTGTCAGTTCCGTCACGTAGTTCGACGCGTACCGCATCCGGAAGACCAGTGGCGCGCCAGCGCGCGTCGCACGGATTGTGTAGCGCCCGATCGGAACATCGCGCACCGCAAAACTCGAGCGGCCAGCGACGACGGCGGCGGTGATCGCCTGGCCCGCCGAACCGTCGAGCAGCATGCCCACCGGTGTCAGCGTGAGCACGACGTCAGTGAGATCGCTGAGATCCCACCCGGCATCCACTTCCACTGATCCACCGTAGAACCCACTGTGGCCGAAGTCCTCCGGTACCGCTCCGGTCATGGTCCACTGCAAGTTGACCACATGACCGGCGGTACCACTGAAGCTCGCCGCGTAATCAGGCTTCAGGTCCACCGTGTACGACCGGCCATTGTATGCCACCGTCGTCGTGCCGCGTACATACCAGGCGTCTGTGGCGGGAAGCTGCTGCTCGTACGTGCCATCAGCGCCGGACCGCAGCACGATGTTCCGGTTGAACCAGACCGCGTTGTTGATCACGACGGTGGCGCCTGCGATCGGCGCACCGCGTGGATCGGTGACCCGTCCGCGCACGACGCCGGCGCTTGGCGGTGGTGGCGGGGTTGGTGTTGGGGTTGGGGTTGGGGTTGGGGTTGGGGTTGGTGTTGGTGTTGGCGTCGGGGTTGGTGTTGGTGTTGGTGTTGGTGTTGGCGTTGGCGTTGGCGTTGGCGTTGGCACCGGATTCGGGAGCGGCGCCGGCAAGGGCGGCTGAGTCGGGGCTGGCGCCGTAACTGTGTCAGATCCGCAGGCCGACGTCAGTGTGATTACCAGCGAGAGCGCGGCATGCCAGAGTGGGCGCCTCGCAGTGTGGGGGTGTTTCATATAGGCCTCACGCGCCTGGGGTCTGCCCCGCTGTACCGGAGTGGCGGCGGTGGCGTCCGTACACCCTGTTAGCGAGAGAACCCCGACGACGTGATCAAGCCGACGCGGCAGCCATCCCGCCGCGCAGCGACGACACGCGACGCCGTTACCGGACGCCCGCATCGCCCTCGGTCAGCGTCGCGCCTCGACGATGAGATTGAACGGCGTCTCAGTCGCGCGCCGGAAAAGTGTGAACCTCGCCTTCTGGAACACTTCGCCGAGCCGTGACTCAACCCACACAGACCCGGCTCATGCCGGCGCCGCCCAGTTTGCGGGCGAGGGTGTACCCGATCTCCAACGTCGGTTGGAGGTTATCACGCAGCAGGTCAGGCACGACTACGACAGGCGATCGCGAAAGTACGTCGCCACCTCGCCATCTTCCGCTGCATTGATGGCGACGCGCATCGTCAGTGCATACAACGCCGCACCGTCGACGTGCAGCGCAGCCTCGTTCAGCGCCAGGAACACCAACGCGCATGCGAGGCCCGTGCACTTGTTGCCATCGACGAAGCCCTGCGCCTGTGACAGGCCGACCAGGTACAGCGCCGCCAGATGGGCGAGGTCAGCCGACGAGTCGTAGTTCCAGCGCTGCTGCGGTCGAGCAAGCACGGAGCGCATGACATGCTGATCGCGCACGCCGTGCGCGCCGCCAAACCGTTCAATCTGCTGCGCGTGGATCACGAGGACCGTCGTGTCCGTGAGCCAGCGCGGCTCGGTCGTCACGGACCGCGGTTACTTGGCGAGCGCACGAAAGACGGCGTCGTACTCCGCCATGATGGTCTCGTGCACGGCCAGTGCCTCAGCGGTCTCCGGGGTGTGCGGCACCACACGAAAGCCGCGGCCCGCACCAGAATCGCCGTGGTGCGCACATCGCTCAACGATTGCCCCCAGAGTCAGCGAAGCCGGCGAGAGTTGCAGCTCAGGACGGATATAAAGACGCAGCTCCCGCCGAGACCACGCCCGCCACCACGTTGACGCCATACACGGCGATCACTGTCGCGGCGCCGGAATGGACACAACGACATCGGTACCGCGCCGTGCATCGCTGTTGATCGTGAGGGTTGCCCCGATCGCCGCCGCCCGCTCGTGCATGCCTTGCAGCCCCCAATGCCCGTTGCGCGACGCGTCGCGCTGGTCGAACCCAGTGCCGTCGTCCGTCACGCTGACGCGCAGGCCGCGACGTTCATGCACCCACCGCACGACCACGCTGCGGCACGCCGAGTGCTTGCGCGCGTTGACCAACGCCTCGGTCGCAATTCGAACGACCTCCGCCTCGACGTCGCCCGGATACGCGCGCGGGGTGCCTTCGCGCTCGACGCGCACGTCGACCTCGGTGCCGGCGAACGTCCGCCGCGCAGCGTCTGCGAGTTGGTCCCAGAATGGAACCAGATCGTCTGCAGACTTCCGCATCGCCGTCACGGCATCGCGGGCCTCGAGCAGCGTGGTCCGCGCCAGGGTGCGCACCTCTGCGATCTCGGAGGCGTCCAGGCCCAGCGGACCGCTGGCACGGATTGTCGCGGCATCGAGACGCATCGTGATACCCGCCATGCCACTGAGCAGCGTATCGTGCAGCTCGCGCGCCACGCG
>JACMLX010000176.1 GCA_014379355.1 Gemmatimonadaceae bacterium | reverse complement strand
TCGCCGCGACCGATGGCACGGTTGGTGGTCGACGACCCGGACCTGGTTGCCGTCGACGTGCATGCACACACGGCATCGTCACACGACGCGCGACCGGACTGGACGCAGGCACGCGTGCGGGAGTGGCACCGTGCGAGCGGTTTCAACGTGGCGTACATCACGGATCACAAACGATTCGGCGGTGCGATCGACGCGATGGCCAGCAATCCGCCGCGCGCTGGTGATGGCGTGGTGCTCCTGTCAGGACTCGAGATGCGGAGCGCCGGCCAGCATGTGAACGTGCTGTCGATGACGCCAGCCGAGTCGACGTATGTCGTGGACAGCGATCATCTGACGGCCGGCATTCGGCTCAGCGATGGACGCGCGCCGCTGATCGTCCAGACCATTCCGTTCGATTTCAAGCGCTTTTCCGGACCCGGCCAGGACTCGCTTCCTGTCACGCGCGCGATCGAACTGAATGACGGCGCGCCGCGTGGCCTCACGACCGGGTTGAATCGACATGCGCAGATTCTTGCGATGGCCGATTCGTTCAACCTCGCGTTGGTGGCAGGCTCGGACAATCACGGCTGGGGCAACACCGCCAGTGGATGGACGCTGGTGCGCGTCCCGGGATGGCGCGCGCTGTCGCCTGGCGCACTGGCGGTGAAGCTCGAGGAAACCATGCTCGGCGGACGCCACGCGACGCAGGTCGTCGAGCGCCGCACGCCGCTGCTGTCCGGGATCCTCCCGCTGACGATGACACTGCCGATGATGTTCGTCAGTGCCGCACGTGCGCTCACGGTGCCCGAACGAGTCAGCTGGGTCGCATGGGGCTAGACGACGCTGCTGATCCGCCTCGGCATCCGTCGCGCCGCACAGCTTTCGCTCGCACGCGCCCGACTGGCACGCCAGCGCCGCCGCGCGCGCTTGCGCGTCGTGCCGATTCGTGGTGTGATGGGACTGCCGGGCTGACGCCGTTGCGACATATTCGGTGACGCGCCATCGCCGTCTGTGGCGGCGCCTTCCACTGAGCCCCGTCACATGGCCGCCGTCGCCGCAGATCTCGAGCAGTTCCTCGCCAGCGCACAGTCGCGCATCCATGACGAGTTGAACGATTTTCTCCGCATTCCGAGCGTCAGTGCGCGCAGCGAACACACGCCAGATGTCCGCCGCGCAGCGGAGTGGGTGGCAGCGCAGTGCACGGCGATCGGTCTCACGACATCGGAAGTGATCGACACGCCCGGTCATCCGATCGTGCTCGCCGAATGGCGCAATGCACCGGGCAAGCCGACGGTGCTGATCTATGGACACTACGATGTGCAGCCGCCGGAGCCACTCGAGTTGTGGACGTCGCCGGCCTTCGAACCGACCGTGCGTGACGGCAAGCTGTTCGCGCGGGGCAGTGTCGACGACAAGGGACAGTTATTTCTCCACCTCAAGGCACTCGAAGCACATCTCGCGTCGCGCGGCACGCTTCCGGTGAACGTGATCGTGCTGGCCGAAGGCGAGGAAGAAGTCGGCAGCGAGAACCTGGCGTCGTTCATCGCAGCGCATGTCGGGCGGCTGCAGTGCGATGCGGTCGTGATTTCAGACTCGACGATGTTCGCGCCCGGCCAGCCATCGATTCTCAGTTCACTGCGCGGTCTCGCGTACTTCGAGATTCGCGTGCGAGGTCCGCAGTCGGATCTGCACAGCGGAATGTATGGCGGCGCGGTGGTCAATCCGGCGATGGAACTGGCGCGCATCCTGGCGACGCTGCATCACATGGACGGCCGCATCGCCATCCCAGGATTCTACGACGACGTGAAGCCGTTCCCGGACGCGGTACGCGAGCAGATGCGCGGCCTGCCGTTCGACGAGGAGCACTTCCGTGCCGAAGTCGGATCACCAGCGCTCGGTGGTGAGTACGGCTACACGGTGCTCGAGCGACTGTGGACGCGGCCCACCTGCGAAGTGAATGGCTTGCTGAGCGGCTATACCGGTGAAGGGGCGAAGACGGTGTTGCCCGCGCACGCAATGGCGAAAGTCAGCTGCCGGCTCGTGCCCGACCAGGATCCGGCGGTGATCGAGAATCTCATGGACGAGCATGTGCAGTCGGTGGTGTCTGCCGGTGTCACGGTGGAGGTCGAGCACCTGCATGGCGGCAAGCCGTGGCGTGCGGAATTGAGTGGTCCGATCTTCGACGCGGCGCGACGTGCGTTGCTGGCCGCGTTCGGCAAGGAGCCCGTGATCACCGGCGAAGGCGGATCGATTCCCGTCGTCGGGGACTTCCAGCGCTTGCTCGATGTGCCGGTGCTGCTGGTGGGCTTTGGCCTGCCGGGCGAGAATGCGCATGCGCCGGACGAATGGATCAGTATCGAGAATTTCGAGGTCGGGATGCGCGCGATGGCCGCACTCTGGGACGAGTTGGCCGCGACGTGACGCAGCGAACCTCGGCACCGCAGGCGCCGAGGTTCACCTGATCTACCACTTCCATTCGCGCGAAAGGAACAGGCCGATGTTCTGGAACGCGTTCGGCGCGTTCAGGTCGAGCGTCTGGCTGGTGAGCAGGAAGCGCGGTCCGAACGTCGTCTCGAGTCGATAATTGCGTGGCAGGCGATACTCCCAACGCACGCCGATCGGCGAAATGTTGCCTTGCGTCGGCGCAAAGTTCGCGGGCGTGAGCGTGACGGCCGTGTAGCTGCGCGTGCCGAAATACCGTCCGTACTCGAGTTCAGTGGCCAGCAGAAATCCCCTGAATCCGGTGAACAGGTTCTGCACTTCGGGCGCCGTGCCGTTGGCCGTGATGTTCAGCACATCGGCACGCAGCACGCGCGCCAGGTTGCCCTCCGCACCATTCAGCAGCGCGCCGAGCGCGGTGGCGGAGAAGTATCGGTTCACGGCGGCCGCGGTGCTGCCCACCAGCGATCCACCACTGGTCGCACTGGAGTTACCCGACCCGCCCGACGAGAGGAGTGAGCCGCTGCTGTTGCCGAACGCCAGATAACTGATCAGGTCCGTCTGCGGGATCGGCGGCTGCGCGTCACTCTCGAGCGACAGTCGCGGCCGCAGCAACGTGCCGCCGATGTTCAAGCGGATGGCAAGCGCCTGCTGCGATGCCTGTCGCACCTGCACCTCGGCGATCGCCTGCAGCAAGGGATTGAGGTCCGATGTGCCGACGAAGGTGGCCGACCCGCGCACGATGTTGAATCGCTTGCCAAGGAATTCGTACTGTCCGCGTTCGGTGGCCACGATGCCATCGAGTGTCACGCCACCCGTGGCCGGATTGAGCGCAACTGCGAGCTCGCCATCGGTGAAGATCTCGACGTTCGCCTCGTCGCTGCGCACCCACACATCGCGGTCGATGCGCGCGACGACCTGTGTCTTGAGCCCCCGCACGAAGTCCGATGGTGGTGCCACCAGTCCGCGCTCGAACGCCTGGGTACTGTCCACCGCGCCGAGTACCGCCGGGTCGTTCGCGCTGAGCACTTCAGTTGCCTGTCGCTCTTCCTGGATGCGGTAGACGCCCTCGCGGACGCGGACACTGCCTTCGACAGTGGTGGCCGTGTACGGGCCCTTCATCGTCATGTCCGCGAGCACGCGGATGCGCCCCTTCCGGCCATCCAGCACACGCGCATTGCGAGCCACAAGCGCAAGGTCGAACACCGGATCCGTGAGCTTGGCCAGCGACACGCCGCCGTTGATGCGAATGGTGCCGTCACCGCTGCGCACACGCACCGAATCCACCACCAGCGAGTCGCCCTTGAACTGCATGTCGGCGACCATGTCGCGCAGCGGCAATTCCGCATCGACGACGTACGCCTCGCCATTGCGCAGTCGCATGGTACCGTCGAAGCGCAGCTTGTCGGGCAGCGTGCCGCGCACCTGCACGCGTCCCACCGTCTCGCCCTTCACGTTCGTGATCGCTTCGCTCAGTTGTGGAATGATATCCAGCGGCAGCGAGTCGAGCTGAATGTCGGCCGTCATGGGCAGCTCGAGCAGGCGTTTCGGGTTGCCGCTCAGCGCGAGGTTCACCGGGATCGTGGCATCGGCGCGTGCATTCGGTTGCTGACCGACGCGGCGGACTTCCGCATACGCCACGGCCTTGCGGTCTGCATACGTCATGCGTGCCCGGAATTCCGGCAGCGGAAGACTGTCGTACACGACGTCGCGCACGGCGCCGAGGAAGCTGATCTTCGGGCTTGCCGCCGGACCGTCCACGTACAAGTCGGCGGAGACGCGGCCGTCCACGGGAGAGACCGTCTGCGCGAGGTCGGCCAGATCCCAGAGCTGCGTGTTGCGGATGGCGAGCGTCACGTTGGTGGAACCCGCCGTGTCCACCGCCGCATCCACCTGCAGACGCGCGTCGCTTCCGAGTGCCTCGAGCGCGAGTGAATCCACCTGCAGCTTGCCTTTCGACCACGAGGCGCGCCACGGGTAAGGGCTCGACCACCGCGACGAGCGCAGCACGAGCGCCGTGCTGTCCACTCGCGCCTGATACTGCGCGGAATCGAGCACCAGCGCGCCCCGCATCGCGATGCCGGTGCTGTCGATCAGGTGCACGTCGATGTTCAGGTCACCAGTGCCGGTCGCCAGCGTGTTGCGGCGCCAGGTGTATCCGGCGGCAATGCGCAGCGAATCGACGTTGTATCCGCTCGCACTGATCGCGTCGGCATCGCCCGTCAAGCGCGCGGTCGAGCTGTCGGTGAGCAGATGATCCCACGTCGGCGTGAGCGACAGGCGCTGCACGCTGTTGCCGCTGACGAAGAGATTCGTGCCCTCGACGGAGCCGCTGCCGCTGATGTCATGCAGCCAGCCGCGCAGCGAGAGCCGCAGCATCATGCGACCGGCGAGCGAGTCACCACGCACCGGTGCCGGTGCGGTGACGCGCAGCGCGAGTGGTGCAAGTCCTCGCGCAGCACGCTCGACCTCCGTGCGCCGTGCGAGCGCAACGGAGTCTGCGCGCTGGCGCTTGAGCGACCGCATGATCGCCGCCTGCGTCAGGGCGATCTGCGTCGTGTCACCGGGGAGGTACGGTCGCAGCCGCTGCAGCGAATCGACCTCGATCGCGACGGCGAGTGTCCCGGTCCGATCCTTCCGCAGGCCGAACGTGCCTGCGCCGCCACCCTGCGTCCCGCCGATGCGCAGCAGCAACGTGTCGAGCGTCACCAGTCCATCGTGCGCCTCCGCCACGATCGCCACCGTGTCCACCCGCACGCGATCCACATTCGATGCGCGCAAGTCCACCACCATCGTGCCGTCGAGATCCTCGACCGTCGTGCCACGCATGTTCACATGGGCGATACCCACGAGCGTGGTCTTGAGGGCCGACGGCACGAGGCGCTGCAGGTCGAGCGAATCGGCGGTGAGCAGCACGTTCGCGAACGATGGGCCCCGCTCGGGCACACCGAAGCGGCCAACGACCTTCAGTCCGCCGGCCGTGTCGACGCGAATTGCACTGTTGATGGCCATGTCCGACGCGACACCGCGCAGCGTCAGCGTACCGGTCGCGTTGCCGCGCAGGTCGAGCGCGGGTGCGAATCGGCCCATCGCGCGCAGGTTGAGCGGCGCAAAGGCGAGGCGCGCATCCACTCGTGGTTCGACACCCGCGATGTTCACGCGCGCGGTGCCCGTGATGCGCGACTGCAGTCCCGCCACGTCGTGCGCGAGTGCGAGACGTGTGTCGAGCCAGCCATCGGTGCGACCGCTGACCGTGACGACACCACCGATCCGTCCGCCGAGTGGTTGAAGCGCGACGCTCGCGAGCGTGACCGGCGCCGGTGCGATGTCGAGACGCAGGTTGCGCGTCTCGAGTGCACCGCGGCTGAAGCCGGCCACACCCCGCATGCGCACCGCCAGCGGGCCCGCTTCGCTGTCGGCAAAGCGGAAATTTCCGTCGATCGTGGAGCCCTCCAGCGGACCCTTCGCCACGAGGGTGCCATTCAGCACACCCGAGCGCGGCAACTCGACATCGGGCATCGCACGCGCCAGCGTGCGCGTATCGAGGTTCGCGATACGCAGGTTCATGTCGTTGAAGCGCGTGTCATCCTTGTCGAACCCGAAGTCCGCGGTGCCATCGAGACGCGCGGTCTCCAGCGCGAGCGAGAGGTCCGCGAGTCGGATGTCGCTCGATGTGCCGTTCAGGACGTAGCGCACGTCGTTGATGTGGCCAGCTCCGCCTTTCGGCAACGTCGGCACCAGCCAGAGCCAGTCGTCCGTCAATACGTCGGGTGCCTGCGCCATCAGTCGCGTGTTGCCGCTGGTGATGTTGTACGATCCTTCCATCGACGCGCGCGATTTCGGAAGCCGCGCCGCGACGCTGCGGAACCAGACGCTGTCGGAATCGACGAAGACCGTGCCAGACACGTTGCGCAGGTCGAGGGCAGGGGGATGGAACGGCTTCACGATGGCCGATCCACTCGCGATCTCGAATTTCTGTGTCCTTTCGCCCGGATACTTGATGCGCGCGTACGGCGCCTGAATCGTCACGTGCTCCAGCACCGTCACACGCTGCTGCCCACCCGGCACACTGATCACGACCGGGCGCAACTTGCCCGCCAGTGCCAGCTCGAGCAGCGAATCACGCTGCCGTTCGTGACGCCACGCTTCCACCGCATATGGGCTGCGCGCCTCGAGCCTGGCATCGATCAGCGTCACATTGCGCAGCTCGACCCAGTCGCCGAACTGCGGCTTCGGGTTGCGTGGTTTCTTCGTCGTGTCGGGGAAGAGGATGGCGTCCCAGTTCCATCGTTTTCCCGGCTGGCGGTCGAGCACGATCTGCGCCCGCTCGGCGCGCACATCGTCAAGGATCACGCGGCGTGCCCAGAGATCACCGAGTGACCAGTGCGCCTTGATGAGCGGCACTTTCAGGAACGGCTTGCCGGCGGAATCGGTGATGGTGACGTCATGCACCGTCGCGCGTGTGAACACCGGCAGTTCGATGCGTCCGATGCTGACGCGTCCGGCGAACTGGTTGTTGAGCGCTCCCTCGATGGTGGATCGGATCTTCTCGCTTCCCCACGTCGTCCGCGGCAGGTACAGCACCGCGGCCACCGCCAGCAACAACGCGCTACCCGCGAACGCGGCCGTGATCTTCGCGATCTTTGCCTTCTTCAGAACGCCTCCCCGATGGAGAGGTGCAGCGTCAGGCGATTGAAGATGCCGCCGAATCCCGTGCCGGTCGCGGGATTGAATGCACGCGTGCTGGCGATTTCGTACAGGCCACTGGTGCGCGGCGCGCCCCATGATGCATCGCGCGGCTGCAGTTCGGTGATGACGCTGAGCTGTTCGCGCGATCGGGGATTGTATCCGAGGTCCACACGAATGGGACCGACCGGACTGAGATAGCGAATGCCGATGCCCGGCGTGAAGACCGTTGCGGTGCCGCGGAATTCCGCACCGACCGAACCGGCATCCAGAAACAGGGCCGCTGTCAGCGGACCCCAGAAATGATATCGCGCTTCGATCGAGGCCTCGACGAGAGCCTCACCACCGAGGGGCTTCGCGATGAAATCGCCGTCCTCGAACTGCGATGTTCGACGACCGTTGACGACCGGTGCCGTCAGTGTGTCGGTCTGGCAATCCCGCAACGCGACAGACGGATCGCACGGCAGGCGACCATCGCGCAGACCGGGATTCGCGAGGAGCGAGTCGAACCCCGCCTGCGTCGGCTGGAAGATGGAGCGCGGAATCACGAGCACGCGCGGACCAAGCTGATTCTCGCCGTAGCCGCGCACGGAGCGGGCGCCACCGGCGTAGAAGCGCTTTCGCGGAAGGATGACGGCTGCACCATTCAGGGTCCTCGCACTGCTCGTGCCGCCGAAGCCGCGCACGATGCCGGCGCGACCGTGCACGGCGATCGTCAGCTTGTCGCTGCCGTGGAAATATTTGGCGCCTTCCACCTCAAACCGCGCATAGCCGAACTGTGATCCCGTCCACGCGGCAGCGTACTCCAGCTCGGAGCGCCAGGAATAGCCGCGCGTCGGACCGATCGGATCGTCACGCCGATCGGTATTCGCGGACAGCGCGATCGGCGCCAGGCGCTGCGTGCTCTGCAGCACGTCCAGCGATGTCTGGTCGCAGACGCCGAAATTGACGCAGAAGTACGTGTCGGCGGCGCTCGTGTTCGTCAATTCCATGCGATACTGCAGCGTCACCGGCACGTACGGTGTGACGTTGCGCGTGAAGCTCGCTGCCGCACCGCCGCCCGTCTCCACGAACACGCCAGGTGACGAACGCCGGAAGCCGAAGAGGCTGATACCCGTCTGGTTGCGATAGTCGCTGAGCCATCGACGCCGGAGATCGGCGTTCAGCTGGAGCGTGGGCTCGAGATACTGCGGTGAGCCGTTGTCCTGCGTGTTCTTGAGCACGTTCTGGAACGGGCCCCTGCCGACCAGTTGCGGTGCGAGCAGATTGCCGATCGTCGCCTGCAGCGACAGGCGACTGGCATTGTTGCGGAAGTTCGCGTTCACGAAACGCGCATCGAACTGGACGAAGTCCACGGTGCTCACGCCGCCCGTCACGCGAAACGAGCGCGGTGGCAACTCCTCCACGATGGCGACCAGCCGTTTCAGCGAATCGATCCCGCCGGAGTCGACGCGTACCACGGCACGGCGAAAAAATCCTGCCGCATACAGTGCTCGCTGACTTTCGATCAGGCGCTCACGTGAATAGCGCACTCCTTTCTTGACGCCCATCGTATTCGCGACCAGGCGCGGATCGTAGCGCTCGGTGCCTTCCACGCGTACGGAGTCGATCACGGTCTGGTACAGCTTGTTCACTTCGAGCGTGACGGCTGCGCGGGGGCTGTTGGTATCGACCACCGCCACCGGATTGAGCGTCACATCGCCATAGCCGCGCGAGTCGAGCTGCGTCGCGATGCGCTCGGCGATCGAGTCGAGCCGGATCAGGTCCAGCGGTTCGCCGACTCGCACGGCGATCAGTCGCCGTTTGTCATCCGCACTGAGCAAACTGTCGAGCGCGCCGAGGTCGAGCGTTCCCACCAGCGTGGGCGGACCTTCGTTGACGCGGATCTCGATCGCCACTTCGCCGTTCGCCGCTTTCTCGATCACCGGCGTGACCTGTGCCGCCCGCCAGCCGCGCTTCCAGTACAGCACGCGCAGTCGGAGCATGTCGCGATCGAGTTCAGCGCGGTCGAGGACCCGCGTGTGTCGAAGGAAACCGAATCGGATCACCTTGCAGTATTTCGGGATGAGGCGGCACGACGACGCAACGGTCGCCATCGCTGCCTTCAACTCCGTGTCACCGATGTTCTTGTTGCCTGAGATCTTCAGCTCGCCCACGACGGGCTGTTCCACGACACGCTTGAGCGACTGCGTCGCCTGCGCTGACGCTGATATGCCAGTGCACGCTCCCAGAAACACAACGCCCGCGGCGCGACGCGCGCGGCGGGCGTTGACTGCAAGTCCAACCGGCAGCGTCAAAGCCCAGCCAGCAACGCGTCATTGTTGGCCGTCGCCGAAATGCGCTTGATCAACCATTCCATCGCACCCATCGGTGGCATCTGCTGCAGTCCGCGTCGAAGCATGTAGATCGATTGCACCTGTTCCGGCTTATAGAGCTTTTCCTCACGCCGTGTTCCGCTGGCCGGAATGTCGATCGCAGGGAAGATCCGGCGTTCCGCGAGTCCACGATCGAGCTTGATCTCGCAGTTGCCCGTGCCCATGAATTCCTCGAAGATGACATCGTCCATCCGCGACCCCGTTTCCACGAGCGCGGTGGCGATGATCGTGAGGCTGCCGCCACCATCTTCCGGTGCCACGTTGCGAGCGCTGCCGAAGAACGCCTTCGGCTTGGCCATCGCATTCGCGTCGAGACCGCCGGACATCGTGCGACCCGTGCCTCGATTGGCCGTGTTGAACGCGCGACCCATGCGTGTGATCGAGTCGAGCACGATGACGACATCCTTGCCCATCTCCACCAGGCGATGCGCTCGCTCGGTGACGATCTCCGTCACGTCCACGTGGCGCTGCGCCGGCTGATCGAAGCTCGATGCGATCACCTCACCGACATCCCACGAGATCGCCTCACTCACTTCTTCCGGCCGCTCGTCGACGAGCAGCAGCATCAGCACCGCGTTCGGATGGTTGAGATGCACACCCTCGGTGATGGCCTGCAGCAGCGTCGTCTTGCCGGCGCGCGCCGGCGCCACGATCAGCGCGCGCTGGCCGTAGCCGATCGGTGCGATCAGGTCGAGCGCACGTCGCGTGATTTCGTGACCGACCTTTGCCGGTCGACCGGTCTCCAGCGTCAGGCGCTTGTCCGGATACGACGCGGTCAGGCTCTTGAAATCCTTGCGGCGCACGTTCGGATCGGGAGCCATGTCGTTGATCGTCGAGATCTCGCAGACCGTCGGGCGACGACGCTGATCGTGACCCCACGCGCCGGTGATCAGGTCGGCACGACGCAGCTGGAACTGCCGCGCCATCCAGCCGGGAATGAACGGGTCACCGGGCTGCGGCAGATAACTCGCCGCCCCGCGACGAATGAACCCGCCATCGCCGCGCGCAGGATCATACCAGCCCGTGATCGTGGCTTCTGCAGTGACGATGCTGGAGCCCGGCGTCTCTGGTGCATCCGGCCGACCCTGTCGTTCCTGTCGATCCTGACGTTCGGGGCGCGGACCACGTTCATGACGCTCATTGCGCGGCGGCCGATCATTGCGTTCCGGTCGCGGGCCACGCTCGTTGCGCGGTGCATTGTTGTGCGGATTCTGCGGCGGCGCTGCCGTCTCGCCACCTTCGACGCCATCCCGGAAACGATTCCGGCCTCGTCCGCGCCGGCGCTGGAATCGACCGCGTTTTTCATTGCGATCCCCGTTGCGATCAGTATTCCGATCGGCATTCCGATCAGGACGCTCGCCGCTGCGCTCAGGCGATGGTGCGGCGCGTTCGGCGCCGCTGTCGAACGATGCGGATTCGCTGGGCGCGGATTCGACGCGTGGTGCTGGTGGTGCCTGTGGCGGCGGTGCGACGGGAGTCACGATGGCTGCGACGGGAGCGGGAGCGGCCACGCGCACCTCCGTCGGCGCTGCGTCCGCGACCACCGTCTTCTTCGGCCGACCGCGCGGCTTCTTCACCGGCTCGTCGTCGGCCACGGCCTTCGTCTTCGCGGTCGGCGTCTTCGGCGGCGTTTTCACCGCCGCCAGCGCATCACCGCTGTCCTTGTACGGGTTCGGCTCGTCACCCTGCGCAGTTTTACGCGGGGAACGCGGACCGCGCCCCGGAGAGGGGCGGCGGGGCTCGGTCATGTCATCCATGTGCTACTGGTTACTGGGCACGGCACGGTGCGAAATCACCGGCGCGCAAGGCGAACGCGTGCAGCGGCGCCTCTTCGGAACAATCGTGACATCACCGGCCACGCCATCTGGAACGATGCGCGGGCATGCAACTGTCGCGATGGAAAAATCAGGTCGGGAAATTGCCCGAGATACTGCGATACAACACTCGAACGCTGCGACGATACGTCAAACGGACGATCGTGGACATACGGCACCAACCGCGACGGAACCCACACACTGCGATTGGTGAGAGGCACTCAGGAGGGCGGGCACTCGGCCGCACCGACCTCGGATGCACACGTTCGGGGGAGGGCACCGGCGTGGACTCGCAGGGCTTCCAGCTCTCAAACGCTTGGGGCAGAGTATCGTCACACGGTCACTCCAGCGCAAGCGGTAATACCCAGCTCGGCGCAATTCGGCGCAGCGACCAACGCCGAGCCAGCCGGACCGTGCTTGGCGAGCGACCTAGATTTCCGTCATGACGACGCACAGCGATCCGCGCGCGGCAGTGGCGCATGCCGTTGCCGACTATCAGGCCACCGCCGATACCGGAACCCTCTTCGCCACGCTCGACCGCATCGCCAACTCGGCGATGCCCGATGCACTCATCGAAGCGGCCGAACCCTACCGCACGATTCCCGAGGTCGCCGGACCGCTGTACGAGAAAGTCGTTGCCGAGCAGCCACAGAACGCGCGCGCACTCGTGATTCTCGCGAACGCCTGGTGGCTCAGCGGACGCGGCCCCGCCGCGGTCGGCGAACTCGCCGAACGTGCGATTGCGGCCGATCCGTCCAATCGCGGCGGCTGGCACATGTGGGCACTCAGCGAGAGTGATCCGCGCGATCGCACGACGCGCTGGAAGCAGATCGTCGATCGTTTTCCCGAGGATGAACTGGCCATGGCGAACCTCGCCGACAACGCCGCCGCACTTGCCGGAGCCGAGAAGGACTACGACGCGCTCGATCTCGCCGTGTATACGTATGAGCAGCTGCTCGAACGGGCCACACAGCCCGAGCAGCGTGACGCGCTCGACACGGCGCTGCGGTCGCTCCGCGGCTGGAAATTCTGACGAATGTCCAGTCACGATTCCCCGCCGCCCACGCCCGCAGAGACTCGCGCCTTCTGGTATCCGCGTGTGCGCGGCGCGATGACCGTCATCGCCGGCACCCTGGCGTACGTGGCGCTCGCATCCGCCTTCGGCAACGATGCGAGTTTCGGCACGGCGTTCATCGGGATGCTCGGCTCGCTCGCCGCAATGGCATGGGTCTGGTGGCTCGAGGCTCGACGCGCGGCACGACACGCTGCGGCGTCACCGCCGCGTCAGGGCACCACGTAACCGTTCTTGCTGCGATCCAGCCGCGCGACGAGGGTGTCCACGGCATCGACGAACATGGTATACCGCTTGATGCCATGGCTGTTGAACGTCGGGTCGAACGGACTGACACTCGGCCCCCCCGCGACTTCGAGTATCGCATCGTAGCTGTACTTCGTCACGACGCCGCTCTTCGGGTCGCGCCATTCGCCCTTCTGCGCGAGGGCACGGTTCTTCGGCCACTTGCCGAGTGGCAGCGCGAACGTGCGCACCCGGTAGCCAGGCACCGCCGAGTCGATCGCGAGCTGTCCGCGCGCGATCTGCTCCTGCACGAACGCATCCGGATATTTCGACAGATTGGCGTGCCAGAGGGTGTGATTGCACAGCTCGAAGCCATGATCCCGGAGGAAACGCACCTTCCGGAAACGCCACGCGTCCTGCTGGCCGTCGATGTTCTTGTTGCCGAAAAAGCTGCGCCCTGCCTCGGCGCCACTCAGCATGCAGAACGTGGCGCGCGGCTTCCAGTCCGGATGCTTCCGGGTGAAGGCCAGCCACATGCCGACCGCGGATTCCGGGTCCACCTCGAGCGTGCCATTGCGTTCGATGTAGCCGAACTGTGATGGGGACGCGTCGTCGAAGGTGAAGACGACCGGGCGCTTGCCGGACGGCATGTCGATGCGCTTGTCGATCAGCTGCGCGACCGTGATCGGACGATAGTCATGCGCGTAGAGCAGTTCGAGCGTGCGCTGGAACCGCACTTTCGTCACCGTCCACGCGGCGTCGTGGTCCGAGACCACGTGCACCATCAGCACCGGCACCTTGCCCATGGACGCCGCCGATGTCGGTGTGACGGCACCGAGCGTGGTATCGATCACCAGCGGCGCGAGGGCAGGTGTGGTGTCACCCTTCACCGCCGCAGTGGGTGTGTCGGACGGTGTTTTTGACGAGCAGGCAGCGAATATCGCCGCGCTGGAGAACACGGCGAGAACACGCGAAGCAGACACGATTCCATCACGGTGGGAGCAGTGCGATGACACATCGGCGTGTCATCGCACCGTGAACATACACAGCACCGGAACGGCGTCAGGCGCTCCGAGTCATCCGCCTCGCGTGCCTGCTGTGGCGGCCGTGTTCTTCAGCACACCGAGCCACGTGGTTGGTGTTGCCTCGTAACCCGGGAAGACTCGTGAGAGCTGGTTCCCACCAAGATGTGTGCCGACGATCTCGCCGAACACCGCGCGGAAGTCGGTCGTCAGTGCGAGGTCCCTGCCTTCGTTCAGCACTTCCGGCGCGAGGCCCGGCCACCGGCCGTGCACTTCTCGGCCTTTGACATCACCGCCGATCACGAACATCGAGCCGGCATGGCCATGATCCGTGCCGCCGTTGCCGTTTTCGCGTGCGGTGCGGCCGAATTCCGTCATCGTCAGGATCACGACGTCGCCCATCTTGTCGCCGAGGTCCGCGACGAGTGCCGCCAGGCCGTCGCCGAACTCGCGGAGGCGGTTCGCGAGCTGTCCGGTCGCACCGCCCTGATTGACGTGTGTATCCCAGCCCCCGATATCGGCGAACGCGATTTCGAGTCCGACGTCGGACTTGATCAGCTGCGCGATCTGCCGCAGTCGCCGGCCGAAATCGGTGACGGGATACTGCGCGCCATTGGTCGGCGTGTACTGCTGTGGATTGGCGGCCTTGAGCATCTTCACGGCCTCGAACGTGTCGCTGCCGGTCGCATGAATCACGTCCGCACGGCCCGTGCGGTAAAGGGCTTCGAGACGATCCGATTGGGAACCGGTGGCACGCACGGTGAATTCCTCGAGCGAATTCATCGCCACCACCGGGCGCGGACCTTCGAGGATGCGCGGCATCTGCGCCGTGATCGACACCGCCTTGAACGGCGTCGGTGTGCAGTGCGCCGCTTCGCATGTTCCCGACACGGCGAGGTAGCGATTCAGCCAGCCGTCGGTCGTGCCTTTGCGGTCGGGTGTTCCACTCTCCATGTAGTCCTGCGCATCGAAGTGCGAGCGCGTGTTGCTCGGACTGCCCACCGCCACGATCGGTGACAGCAGTCCACGGTCATACAGCGGCTTCAGCGAGCGCAGCGCCGGATGCAGGCCGAACCTGCCATCCAGTTCTAGCGCGCCATTGGCGCCCGCAGACAGCGACGGACGCGCAATCGCGATGTTCGGTCGCACGGCGTAGTACGATGGATCGCCATGCGGCACGACCACATTCAGGGCGTCCGCCGCTCCGCGCTGGAAGATGCAGATCAGCACCTTCCCCTTCGCGACCTGCGGCAGCGTCATGCCGAACGTCGTGCGGCGCAGAAACGACGGATTCAAGCCCATCGTAACCAGCGCCATCGCGCCCGATTTCATGAAGACTCGTCGATCCATTGCTGCTCCAGCTTTGTGAGGCGAGACACTTTGGGTACGGAGGACACTGAGAACACTGAGTGAGTCGTCCGCGACGATCTGTTCTTCGCGATCTGCTTTTAACTGCTTTGGACGGATAGGGCGGAAGAGATCGGGGAGTGCTTGTCCTGCAACGCTCCTTGGTTCTCGCAAGATCACCGACTTTTCTCGGGTACAGAGCTCATGGAGCGCACGGAGGGTGCGCGATGGTGAAGGTCATGTTTCGCGCACCGAATGTTTTGGGAACAGCGGTTCCAGATCAATCTTTGTCGCGCATATCACCGACCGCCGCTGTACGCACACTCCGTGACCTCGGTGCCCTCTCCTCCAACCTCCTTCCACTCGCGTCCCAAAAACGAAAGCTCTATCGCCTCTGAAACTCCGGCGACCCGATCGCCAGCCCGATGATCTGCGCCAGCCCCTGCGGCGCTCCGGACCCGTTGAAGCGCACACCTGGACCCATGCCGCGAGCGAGGCGTGTGGTGCGATCGATGGTGACGGTGGTGCCGGCGCTGCCGCTCGCGGTGCCGCGGTCCGGGCGCGCGGCAGGCATCGCGGCAGGCGGTGGAGGCGACAGTGCCGACATCATCGCACTTGAATCCGGAATCACCGCTGCCTGCGCCTGTGCCTGCGCGAGCATCGGATGATCGCCGCTGAGCAGGACCGATCGCATGTCGGCACTCACATCGCCACCAAGGAGTGCGCGCACGACCCCGTCCACCTGCTGCTCGCGCGGCAGTGAATCGAGCGTGGCGTAGAGCGGCCAGCGTGTCACGGTCACTCCGGGCACGCTGCCACTCGCGATCGCCATCCCGAAGTTGATGCGGTTGAGGATCGCGCCGGTGTTGATCCATCCATCACCCGTCTCTGGCCAGCCGTTCGGTGCCTGATGCTGATAGATGCCCTGCCCGAGTCGCGCGACGAGTGCCGCGGAACGTGCCGTCGTGTCGACGCTGGCATCCATCGCGCGCAGTGCACTCACCACGACCTCGAACGGCGATTTGACTTTCGAACGCCAGGCGGCCGCGCTGAAGAACTCCTCGCTCGTCACGATCGTTCGCACGACTTCCCGCAGATCACCATCGGTGCGGCGAAACGTCTCTGCGGCCCGCTGCACCAGTGCGGCTGGCGGCGTGTCACTCACGAAACGCTGCGCAAGCTTTGTGGCGATGAACGTTGCGGTCGCCGGATGTTTCGCGAGCAGGTCGAGCAGGCGATCACCTTCCGCTTCACCCTGACCTGCCGGAAACACGGTGCCGAGCACGCGCTTCGATCCGGCGTCGTGCACCAGCGGGTTGAAGCGGAAGGCTCCCGACTCGTTCGGCCGTTCTATGGTCCAGCCGGTGAGCACACGCGCGGCTTCCGTCACATCCGCCTGTGTGTAGCCACCATCGACGCCGAGCGTGTGCAGCTCCATCAACTCGCGCGCGTAGTTCTCGTTCAGCCCGCGACGACGTTGACCCACTCGCTGCAGGATCGAGTCGCGTCGCATCGGCGACACGTTCCGCAGCGCCGGCGCGCGCTGCGCGTATCGTCGCTGCACGCGCTGCGCCACCCTCGGCGACACCAGGCGGGGCTGCGTGCTGTCGGCCTGGCTCTGCCAGTTGTCCAGGTAGTAGAGCATCGCCGGACTGCGCGCGACCGCGCCCAGCAACGTGCGGAATTTCCCGAGCACATGCGGACGCACGGCGTCGCGCTCGTACGCCACGAGATAGTGACGCATGCTCGCACTCTTGCCGGCGAAGACATTGAAATGATTGAGCCAGAAGTCCGTCAGCACTTCGTCGAGCTGGCGTTCACTCACCACCGCCCGCGCCACGCGCGCCGACACCAGTTCCTGGCCGACCAGCTGCGTCTTGCGTCGCGCGCCCATCACTTCGAGCGAATCGGCACGAGACAGCTTCACCGAATCGCGCGGCATGCCAGCCGCGCCTTGACGCGCGAGTCTCCTGAGCACCGGATTGGGCGGATATTCGTCCAGCAGCGTCGGCAACGGTTTCGTGAGCGTGGCATATCGGGCGATGACCGCATCCGCCGCGGAATCGGCAATCCGCTCCGGTTCGAGCTGCGCTGCGATCCATCGGTCCACGCCGAGCTCGCGTACCGATTGCACATCGCCGGGGCGGGCACCGAAGCTGAGCCGGTTGAGCGCATGCAGCACCTGCTGGTCTGCGGTCTGTTCTCGCGCCGCAACCATCGCGGCGTCGGGCATCGGCAACCCGCGCACATCCACCGTCGCTCGACCCACCGGCGTGCCCGAACTCGCACAGCCGAGGACATTCAGGAACAGGACATACTTCAATCCACGCGTCAGTCCCACGGCAACTCCGGAAAAAGGGCACCGTGCATGAGACGGCGTCGATCGGCGTGTGTTAAGGGAGTGGACCGATTCCCCGAGTGACTGATCGGACGCGCGCAGCGTCTGTCTTGGATCACCTGCGTCACTCGGGCTGGTCCCGGGCACGCGGCCCATCCGACTTGTGCAGAGCTTCCCTTAGTATCCAGATCACCGAGCATGTTCCGGCTGCGCCGCCCGGACAGCTGTCCCGCGACACCTGAGCCCTTTCTGACCGAACAGCCCGTCGATGAACTGACTGGATTGCCCCTGCGTGGGGCCTTCGTCGCTGCCGCCGCCGAGGCCATCGCGACTGCCCGCACGCGGCAGGGCGAATGTGCGCTGCTGGTGATCGATGTCGACCAGTTCAAGTTCGTCAACGAGACGTACGGCGACGCGAAAGGTGACGCCGTGCTCGTGCTCGTCAGCGAATTGCTCCGACGCACATTGCGCAGCGGGGATATCGCCGCCCGGTGGGGCGGTGACGAATTCGTCGCGTTGCTGCCGGGCGCCCCCGTCTCGCGCGCCCGTGATGTCGCGGAGCGGCTCGCCGCCGCCATTCGTGGCCACGGCGGATTGACCGAGGTTGCGTCGCTGCCGATCGCCATTTCCGTCAGCATCGGTGTCGCATCCTTCCCTGCACACGGCCACGATCCGGAAGCGCTGTTCGCATCCGCTGATCGCGCGATGTACCAGGTCAAGCGTCGCGGGCGCGATGGGGTGGCCGTGGCCGGCGGTACGCAGGGCGCGGGGATGATGCCGGCGCTCGACCGGTTCGTCGGGCGGAGCGAAGAGTTGCGCGGGCTCGTCCGATTGCTCGATGACGCCGCCAAGGGACGTGCACGCACGGTTGTCGTGCTTGGCGAAGCGGGTGTCGGAAAGACGACGCTGCTGCGTCAGCTCGAGCCGGAAATCCGATTGCGCGGTGGGTCGATGGTCGTCGGTCGCGCCCTCGATGCGGTGATGGTGCAGCCGCCCTACGCGCCGTGGATCGAGATCGTCGAGGCACTCGAGCGCCAGAAGCAGGCCGGCCGAGCGACACCATCACTGTCGATGCCTGCGATCGGCGACGATCCGACGCCAGGCGGCGCGCCGACGCCTGACGCCACGCCACGTGCCGCGTCGCTGGCGACGTTCTTCGCGCACGGCGCTGCCTCGCCGCTCGGGATGCGGCT
>JACMLX010000175.1 GCA_014379355.1 Gemmatimonadaceae bacterium | reverse complement strand
CGGCGCGGAGGGTGTTGCCGTCGGCGAGGGCGAGGAGGCGGTCGTCCCAGTGTTTTGCGTCGTCCTCCGCCTTCGGGGCCGGCTCCCGGGCGGTGAGTCCGAGGCCGAGCCCCAGCTGTTTCGGTCCCTGGTTGGCGCGCCAGACGGCGCCGACCGGGAAGCGGGGGATGCGGACACAGGCGACGCGCCAGAGGGACGGCATGGATCAGGGCGGGGCGGCGGGCGCGCGAGGGGACGGGGCGGCTGGGGCGATGCGTGGGGGTGGGAGGGAGAGGTTACCGAACAAACACCGAAAATCAAGGAAGGCGACAGTGGTGGCTGGGCATCAATTCGATGCGCCGTGCCTGAATCAACGTGGCGCTCCGCCACGTCACAGACCGAATTGGGCTCGGCGGTTGCGCAGAACACCCCAGACACCAGTAATTACAAAGTGATCACAAATCTGGAGGCGTCATGAAGGCCCGATTGATCCGCATCGGCAATTCCCGCGGCGTGCGTCTCGCGAAGCCACTGCTCGAAGAAGCAGGGCTCACGGACGATGTCGAGATTCACGTCCGCGAGGGAGCGCTGATCATCACATCCGCAGTGGCACCGCGTGCCGGCTGGGCGGAGGCCGCCGCGCGCATCGCACCGACAGGACTGCTGGATGCGCCGAGTGCGACGCGCTTCGATGATGAGGAATGGGAGTGGTAAGCGTACGCCCGGTGCGTCGGGGCGAGGTCCATCTCGTCTCGCTCGATCCGGCATGCGGTCAGGAGATTCGAAAGACACGACCATGTGTCGTGGTCTCGCCCGATGAATTGAATGCGCATATGGGCACCTTCATCGTTGCGCCGCTGACGACGGGGCGCCACGCGTATCCGTTCCGAGTGGCGTGTCGATTCGCCGGGAAGGATGGGCATGTGGTGCTGGACCAGCTGCGCACCGTGGATCGCGAGCGACTCGTGCAGCGACTGGGTGCCCTCACCGCGCCGACGCAGATGAAAATCCTGGGTGTATTGCAGGCGATGTTCGCGGCGTAGATGCACCACCCGAGACTCACGCCTCCCGCATTGCTCCTGCCACATCGATCTCCACATTCCCGAACAACGCCCGCCCGCTGATCCGCACGACCTGCCCTGACGGCGCCGCTCGTCGTGTCGGCTCATTCATCTCGACGTTCGCGAAGATGCCGTTCACATCGCACTCGATCGCGACGCCGGCCGGAAACGTGAGTTCGACATTGCCGAACACCACGTCGACCACGATCTCGGTGACCGCGTTCGCGAACACGGCCTCCGTGAAGTTCATCGCGATCGATCCGAATCGCGACCCGAGTTCGACCCGCGCCGGCACCACACTGCGCACGCGTTCCTCGACGCTGCTGAACAGCACACGACGCAACGGCGCGAGTTGCGGCCCACGCGGTGCAACCGGGTGTGCGGTATCAGGCATCGGCGCCAGCGCGTGTGGCATCGGCAGATCCGCCACGAGGCGTTCGAGGTCGGCCGGCTCACGTGCCGCAAAGGCCGCCGACATCCGGCGCTCCATCTCCTGTTCACCGATCGCCTCGGCCGCCCACGCGGCACCGAGGTGCGCGACGATCTGATCGCGCCGTGCGGTGATGGGGATATCGGTCATCGCTTGGTCCTGTGCTGCATCAGGATGCCGAACGTGCGAGTCGTGACGGAGTGCATCCTCAACAGAAGTCATGCGGAGGGTTACGCGCCACCACTGGTGAAGGATTCTGTCGATGACCGACGCCCACGCAGCATTGATCACGTCGCAGGAGCCGAATGGCACCGCCCGGTGTTGTACTTGGGGCCGCATCTCCGCCCCAGACCTCCACAACGACTCGCTCATGTCCCGACGGATCACCGCCGCGCTGCTCGTCGCCGCCGCGATGCCAGGTGCCCTGACCCACGCCCAGGCACGCCCCGCCCCGCGCCCGGTCACCGATACCTCGATCTTCGCCCCGCTCGTGCTGCCCACGCCGAACGAGTTCCGCTCCGGCAGTGGCGCGCCCGGTGCCCGCTACTGGCAGAATCGTGCCGACTACACGCTGCGCACCACACTCGACACCGCCGCAACCAGCGTGACGAGTGAAATGACACTGCGCTACACCAACAACTCGCCCGACACGCTGCGCTTCATCTGGCTGCAGACAGAGCAGAACGCGTTCCGCGCGAAGTCGCTCAACAGCTTCATCTTCCCCGAGGATTCACGCTTCGGCGCGCGCGGATTCGAAGGTGGTTACACCGTCACGCGCGTCGAGCAGCGACTGGGCACACCGACCGCCGCGCGTCGCGTGGCGCTCAAGACACGCGTCAACGAAACGGTCACGAAGCTCGATCTGGCCGAGCCGCTGGCGCCGGGCAGGAGTGCCACGATCGAGATGGCGTACAGCTTCACGGTGCCGGAACACGGTGCCGATCGCATGGGGCGCGATGGATCGCTGTATGAAATCGCGCAGTGGTATCCGCGGGTCGCCGTGTATGACGATGTGCGCGGCTGGAACATCGAACCGTATCTCGGGCAGGGCGAGTTCTATCTCGACTTCGGCGACTACAACCTCGAAGTGACGGTACCGGCCGGCTACATCGTCGCCGCCACGGGATCGCTGACGAATCCGGCAGAGGTATTGCCGAACGCGCAGCTCGCGCGCCTCAACAACGCGGCCCATTCCGATACGGTCATACGAATCATCACCGAAGCGGACCTGAAGGCCGGTGCGACGCGCAAGAAGACCGGTATGCTGACGTGGAAGTTCGCGGCGAAGAACGTACGCGACGCGGTGTGGGCCGCGTCGCCCGAGTTCCAGTGGGACGGCTCGAGCTGGAAGGGCATCTATGCCTTCGCGTATTACCGCCCGAGCGCGGTGGATAACTGGAAGGACGCGGCCGATCAGGCGCGCATGTCGATCATGGAATACTCGGAACGCTGGTTCCAGTATCCGTGGCCGCACATCTCGGCCATCGAAGGGCCGATCAGCGGCATGGAATACCCGATGATCGCAATGGAGAACAAGAGCGAGGATGTGTACGACCTGTTCAACGTCGTCACGCACGAGATCGGCCACATGTGGTTTCCGATGATCGTGGCCAGCAACGAACGCGCCTTCATGTGGCAGGACGAAGGCTTCAACACGTTCATCAACACCTTTGCGGAAGCACGACGCTATCCGGCGAAGGGTGACCAGATGCAGCGTGCGTCGGGTGAACGTGGCACCGTGGAGCAGGTGATGCGCGCCGGCGTCGAGGGTCCGATCGTCACCACGCCGGATCGCATCGATCCGCGCCTGCTCGGTGTGACGGCATACGTGAAGCCGAGCGTGGGATTGCAGCTGCTGCGCCAGGAGATCCTCGGGCCCGAGGCGTTCGACGATGCGTTCCGCACGTACATCACGCGCTGGGCGTACAAACACCCGACGCCATCGGATTTCTTCCGAACGATGGAGGATGTCGGTGGGCGTCGCCTCGACTGGTTCTGGCGCGGCTGGTTCGTCGAGAACGCGCGCTACGATCAGGCGGTGGACACGGTGATCACGCGGCAGTCGGGTGACACGGCGAAGGTGATCGTGGCATTCGGCAACCGCGAACGCGGTGTGCTGCCGATCCGCGCGCACTTCACGTTCACCGACGGCAGCACCGAGGACTACACCTATCCGGCCGAGGTGTGGAGCACGAACTCGGTGCGGTACGTGCGGCGGTACAACTTCGTCGGCAAGACGCTGGCGAAGCTGGAGGTCGATCCCGAGTCGCGCATCCCTGACATTACGCGTGCCAACAACATCTGGACGGCGCCGGGTGCGACTGCGCCGAAACCGGTCGTTCCTTGACTGCGGGCTCGCACGGAGCCACGGTGCCACAGAGTTTTCCACAGCAGTCGGCGAACACTTTTCACGCGGAGCCCGCGGGGAGCGCGGGGAAAAACAAATGCTGTTGGAACTGCGATCGCGAGACGCTGTTCCACAAGCATTTTGTCGTTGCACCTCCCCGCGTTCCCCGCGGGCCTCGCGTGAAAAGTTTTTCGTATGCGCGCCGAACTCTCCGTGGCTCCGCGGCTCTGTACGAGCCATGCAGTTCAGTCAGCGCACAGTGACATCGAGTGCCGCGGTTTCGATGCGGCCGGACGCGCGACGGAGCTGGACGAAGATGCGATAGGTGCCGGCGGACGGGAACGCGACGGGGAAGCGCACGTCGCCGGGGATCGGGCTGGCGTGCATGCCGGCCATGTCCATTGCTGCGTCCATCGGCTGCGCATCGCCGTGCATGGCAGTGTCGCCGGCTTCACGACGGACGAGACGATCCTGCGCGGCCATCGAGCTGGTGCCGAGGGGATGCAGGTGCATGAACACGCCGCCGTCAGTGCGCACGAGCATCGCGTGACCGGCCATGCCAAGCCATGGCAACAGTGTCGCGGCGGTGCCGTCGGCGTTGGTGAGTTGCGTGTGAATCACAACATCGCGTCCGACGGCCGGCGTACCCTCGAGCGTGATGCCGAAGTGTGCGCCGTCGCTGAGCGTCGCTGGTGAGGCGGTGACGGAGGGTGGCGCGAGCGCGAGCGCGTCGTCCCCATCCGCGTTCGGTCGTGCGTCCCCGGAAGCGACACTCACCGTGTCGACGAACGTGCGCGTGTAGCCACTCTCGTGCACCACGTCGGCGAACATCCAGTACGTGCCGGCCGGCAGGCCGTGCAACGGCGTCGCGAACGTGCGATCGTCGATGCGGACGGGATGCAGGTGCGCGACGGCGCCCCGCGCACCTGCGGCCACGAGAAACATGTGCATCATCTTGCCATGGTCCGGCATCAGCGGTGTGCTGAACGAATTGCGCAGCGGCTCGCCCGGCTTCGCGACACGCCAGGTGCTGTCGCTGATGCGCATCGTGAGCGTGCGCGGCGCGCCGCTGCTCACGCCGGTCTCGACATCGAGGGGTCGATAGAGCGACCGCTTGTAGTCGCGGTCCACCGCCGTCCACCATGTCCAGCCACCGAACACCATCGTGCAGGTGATGAGCGACGCGATGGCGGTGGCGAATCGAGCGCGGCGTCGACGCCGCGTGTCGGGTGCGACGCCGACGGGCAGTGTCGCTTCACGTGATGCGGCGCCGATCACGGAAGCCAGTCCCAGTACGAGAAACGCGCCGAGCGCGGCCAGCACCCAGCCAAGCCACTCCGGCATGGCGAGCGTGGCGGTGGCGACGCTGGTGTAGGGAACGATGAATGTCCCGGTGCCGGCCGCACCGCTGGCGGCGATGTGCAGCGCATACGACCCGCTGCTCATGATCCACACCTGCGTCTGGAAGGTTCCCGGCTCACCGGGCACCGCGACCGCCGGTTCCGGTGCCGGCGCACCTTTCGTACCATAACGCCACAATGCCGGCTGCAGCGTCACGTTCGACGGTACGGCCTGTGGCGTCGTGCTGCGGATGACGACATCGACGAGGCCGGGAATCACCGCCGGCGGCCGCACCAGCACGCGCAGGCCGTAGGGTCCGGCGGTGCCATCCTGCACCACCAGCGTGTTGCCGACATGTGCGCTGCCGGTGAGCCAGATGCCGACCAGCAGCAGCAGCGCCGCGACGCGACGACCCACGGTCATCGCTTCACCTCACGCAGCCAGTTGCCCCACCACAATCCCACACGCGACGAGATGACTGCGGCCAGCACGCCCCATGACATCGCCTTCACCAGCGCGACCATCGCACCGCCGTCCTCCATCCAGAACTCGCGCGGACCCGTCAGGTATTCGGCCGGTGCGCTGTACGGTGCGAATGCGCCACCGAAGAACGGATGGCGACCGATATCGGTCGCGAGGAACGACCCGAACGGCCACTGCAACGCGAGGAATGCGAGCACGAACGACAGCCCGAGCACGAATGACGTGAGCCAGCCGTTCCGGCCATGCATGCGCCGCAGCACCAGGTCGATGGCGATCGCCGGAACGATCAGCAGCAGCGGGAAATTCATCGGCACCATGTGTGTCACGTCATGGCCGATCGGCCCGAGCTTCGGATGGGCCTCGAAGAGTTGCAGGATCCAGAGCTGGGCCGCCATGATGACCATGTAGAACGCGGCCGTGGCAGTTGCCGGCCAGCGCAGTCGTGACGCACGCGAGGCCGCGACGAGAAAGAGCGGATAGACCCCGCCGGCCACGATGTAGAAGATTGAATTGTGCATGACCTGCACATCGCTGTACTCCGTGACGGCGATGGCGGCCAGGGTGAGAAGCACACCACTCGCGAATGCGACGACGGTGGCGCGCGCCGTGGAATCGCCGTCGGTGTTCTGCGCCGAGACGGCCATGGTCTGCGCGCCGACCAGGATGCCGAGCAAGCCGCACAGCAGAATGACGTGCGGTGGGCTGAGGATCTGTACGTCGAGGCCATACGCGCCGTGCCACCAGTCGTCGAACGGCGCGGACGTGAGCATCGCGAACGCGCCCCAGATGCAGATCCAGCCGCCGATCGGTCCGGTGAAGAACTTCCACAGGCGCACCCCGTCGGTGGCATGCGCGTCACGCTGCCAGAACGAATTCGCGAGTACCCGCGCGCCGCACGACAGGCCCGCCAGCGTGCCGCCGAAGTAGATCGCCATGTGCGCCGGCGTCCAGAACGTGTCGCGGCCGATGGTCATGTGCCACGAGATGTCCCAGATCAGGCCGATCAGGATGCTCGTGGCGCCGACGACCACCGCCGTCAGGTGGAGCGGCAGGTCGCGGGCGGGTGCAGCGGTGCGGGTGGTGGCCGCTGGCGTGAGCAGCGAGGTGGCCATGAGGACGTCCGGGCAACGGGAAGCGGGGCGCGTCCCGAAAGGTACGTCCTCATGACGGGTTCGGTTACAGGAAGGGCGACCCGACGCCGGACGTCGCCGGTGCGCGACGACGCATACGCGGTGATGGGGTGATGCGCCGTCGCGGAGTCGCCAGGCTCGGCGGCGTATTCGGCACGACGGGTGTCAAAATTCGGGCATCGCTCGACGGCGAGCCACCCGTCACGCGTGGTGCGACGCGCTCGGCCTCCCCCTCGCGCAGGTAGCTGTACGCCATGTCGATCTTGACGCCGTACAACGTGTCGTCCGGAAAGATTCCTTTCACCGGCAGCGGGCCGCCGCTGGCGATGTATGGTGCGCCAGAGAACTCCAGATACGAAGATTGCCGTGCGCACGTGTCGAAGTAGCGGATGAGCGGATACGACATGGCCTCATCGTCCGTCCAGGTCTGTGTCGCGTTGTTGATGGTGAGCTTGCCGTAGTCAGCGACGATCGGAATGGAGTCGGGCTGCATGTTCGTCATGCATCGATTCCTTGGCGTGTACTTGACGTACGACCTGGCGGCATTGACTCGGAAAATTTCCCGGTCCGGATCGTTGCTCGGAATGCGCTCCCATTCCACGACGGCCTTATAGTCGTACAGTGCGCCGACGAAGGCGAGGCGCGATGAGACGGTGCCGGATGCGGCTCCCGTGAGGTCGCCGCCGGTGATGGTGATCGGTACCGGACCGAGGGGCCTCGACGTCAGGCCGCGTTCACGCCAGAACATGATGACGGTGACATCCACTTTCTGCGGACTCGGCACGCGTGAGGGCGCGGTGAATCGGCCGCTCGACAGAGGGTTGCCACGCACGGCGAGGCCAAGCTGCGTCGTACCGCCGGGATGCCCGTTCACACGCCACGTCGCCTCGCGGATGGATGGCACGCAGCCGCGATCGAGCAGGGTGATTTCGGGGCCCCGCTCCACAGATTCCACGGTGCACGCCTCCACCGACAGCCCGACCGTATCACGAATGCGCACCGTCGCGGCTGTCGCGCTGATTTTCCAGTACGTGACGATCGCGACATGCGGCAGATACGGGAGGTCGTCGTCATCATTTTGAACGTTCCCCGTCACAGCGGCGAATCCTGCATCGGCGTCGGCTGCGACAGCCATCGCGGACAGTGCGGAGGACTTGCTGGCGATGCGTGGCGTCGCACCCGTCACCGCCGATGTGCTTTCGAAATCGGCGTACCACACGCCGTTCCGACGCAAGCCGAGTCCGACCCAGCTTGGATCCACGGCACCGAGTGCCGCAACGGGCACGGCCAGTTTCACCTGCAGCGGTTTCGCTACCTGAAGATTTGCCGGTTCGATCGCATACTCGAGCCCGAACGAATTCGGCGCCGTATTGACTAACGGCCGGATCGTGATGGCCGTCGTCGTCGCAATCGCGCCAGCGGGTATGATGACCGAAAAGCCAGAATCGGCGGTCACGATGGTGCCTCCCGCCGGTCCGATCTGCCGAGTGACCGGCGTTCCGGCGGGCGTACCAACCGACGGTGTACCGGGCACCACCGGCGCCACCGGAACCGCTGGTACCGCCGGAATCACGGGCACCGGTGCCGCGGGCGAATCGGACGATCCGCCGCATCCTGCCAAAACGGTCAGCATGCTGTACACGGCTAAGGCGCGGGTTGCGTTCCGCCGTGCCCGACCTGTTTCCAGTCTCCTCGTCATGTCGATCTCCGCGTGGCGATGTAACGAGTCGAGTGAGAGGCCCTCACCTCAGCGCGCTGCGGCACACCGCCATATCCCGCGCTGACTCGATGGGCGCTACTCTAGGAGCAGCGCGTCATGCGGCTTTCCTCGAATTGTCATCGCCGTTTCAGCGGACACATCCATGCAGAATTCAGCCGCCGGGAGTGAGACCGCATGTTTCATCTGAGAGCGCTTGGCGGTTTGTGGCTGGAAGACGGCGCAGGGTCGCCGGTCGAGCTGCGCAGTCGATGGCTCGCCTTGCTGGCGATGGTCGCGGCCGGGGAGCGGGGCGGCGCCTCGCGGGATCACACCCTCGGGATACTGTGGCCGGAGCTCGATCAGTCGCGTGCCAGTCATGCGCTGTCGCAGGTGTTGTACAGCGTGCGACGTGTCGTCGGCGCCGACCTGATCGCAGCGACCGCACGCGTGCTCCGGTTGGATGCCTCCATCATTCGTAGCGATATCGATCAATTTCAGGCGGCGGTCGGCGATCGCGCGGATGCCGATGTCGTCCGCCTCTATCGCGGGACATTCCTGTCCGGGTTCTATCTCGAGAATGCGCCGGAATTCGAGCGCTGGACCGCCGAGACACGCACACGGCTCGCGCGCGACGCAGAAACAGCCATCGAGCGGCATGCAGAACACTGCGACCGGACCGGGCAGACGAGCGACAGCCGGGCCGCCTGGCGTCGGCTGAGCGAATTCGATCCCCTCAACTCGCGATTCGCATACGAATACGTGCTCGCGCTGGCAAAGAGTGGTGATCGTGGCGGCGCGGTACGACACGGCCAGTCACACGTCGCGCTGCTGATGGAGGAACTCGGCTCGGCACCACCAACCAGGCTCACCGACCTGCTCGCGCGCCTTCAGGGCGGCTCATTCGTGTCGACGCGCCACGACAACAGTTCGGCGACGCACTGATGCCGTCTGCAGTCTTGTCCGAACTGCGTGCGGTGCTCGCCCACGCCCTTGAAGGTCGATACGCCGTGGACGACGACCTGCTGGGTGCCGGCGGCATGGCGGTCGTCTTCGGTGCGAACGACATACGCCACGCGAGGCGCGTCGCCATCAAGCTCCTGTATCCCGAGCAGGCGATGGTGTTCGGCGCCGACCGATTCCTGCGCGAGATCAACCTCACCGCGGGACTGCAGCATCCGCACGTGTTGCCATTGCTCGATTCCGGCTCGGTCGCATACAACGGCGTGACGGTGCCGTACTACGTGATGCCTCTCGTCACCGGTCAGAGCCTGCGCACGCGACTCGACGTCGATGGCACGCTGTCGCTTGCCGAGACGATGCGCATTGCAAAGGACGTTGCCGAGGGGCTGCAGTACGCACACGACCACGGCATCGTGCATCGCGATGTGAAGCCGGACAACGTGCTGCTCAACGCATCCGGTACGGCAGTGGTGGCGGACTTCGGCGTCGCGCTCGCACCGCCGTCCGCTGCTGGCGTCAGGCTGACGGAGCATGGCACCAGCGTCGGCACGCCCAGTCACATGAGCCCGGAGCAATTGTACGGGAGCACGTCGCTCGATCCGCGATCGGATCAGTACAGCCTTGCCGCGACAATTTTCGAGATGCTCACCGGCCGCCCGCCGCACGATGCGCCGACGCGCTCGGCGCTGGCGGAGAAACGCCTCAGCGAACCGCCGGAATTGCTGCGCGACAGCCTGCCGAATGTGTCGACACCGTTTGCGACGGCCCTCATTCGTGCGCTCGCGCGCGACCCCGCGGAGCGCTTCGACTCGGTGAGTGAATTCATCGCGGCATTGGATGCGTCCGACGTGCGTTCGATGCCATCGCACGCGACGACGGCTGCACCCAGGTCGCGTGTGATGCCGGCACTCATTCTGGGTGTGACTGCTGCGGTTGCGGCGCTGCTCGGCGCAGAATGGCTCTCGGCGCGGCCGGTGAAGGAATTGACGGGTGGTTCACTCGTCGTTCTGGCCGACGTGCAGAACCTCACCCCCGATTCGACGCTGGGCCGAGCCATGCAGGTCGCGGCCGTGGTGGGCCTGCAGCAGTCATCGTCGTTCGCGACCTACCCGCGCACGAATCTTCGCGCGAGTCTGGCGCGCATGGGTCGCAGCATTCCCGACACGGTGCTCTCCGAGGCAATCGCGCGCGAGATCGCACGTCGGGAAGCGGGACAGGCCGTGATCGTGATGTCTGTCGCGCAGGTCGGCGGCCAGTATTCGGTTGGCTCGCGTATCGTCGATCCGGTGTCGGGGACCGACCTCGCGGCCACGCAGATCCGGGCGGCGGACACATCGAAACTGCTCGATGCGATGGACGACCTGGTGGGCTGGACGCGACGGCGCCTTGGCGACACGAAGGTCGATCAGGCACGGGCATTGCCGCTGGTCACGACGTCGTCGTTCGCGGCGCTGCAGGCGTACGCCGATGGGCGCGGCGCATTCCGCCGCTCGGAGTGGGATCGAGCCAGGCTGCTGCTCGAACGGGCGATTGCGCTCGACACGGGATTCGCGATGGCGCAGATGGTGCTCGGCCAGTATCACATTGCGCAGAATCGTGTCCCGGAGGGCCTTCGCTGGCTGCGCGATGCGAACCGGCGGCTGTCACGGCTGACCGAAGTCGAGCAACTGAACGTGAAGTCGTTGATCGCGCGTGCTGAAGGACGCACGAACGACCAGCTCGGACTCGCGGAGCAGCTGGCGACGTCGTTTCCCTCCGCGGCGAACTGGCAGCTCTACGGCGAGGCGTTGCGGGCCGCACGTCGTTATCCGGAGGCGATCGCGGCATTGGCCAAGTCGGCTGCGCTGGATTCGCTGGATCCTTCGACGTACTACGATCTCGCGATGGCCCATCGTGCGAATGGCGAGCACCGGACCGCAATCGCGAACTTCGCGAAAGCCGATCGTGTCGATTCAGCGTTCATGCGCACGGGATTCACCAACCAGTTCTGGGGCGCAACATACGTGTCGATGGACAGCCTGTCGGCTGCCAATCGTGTGTTTCGCCTGATGCTGGCGCGACCGGCTCGAGGCGATCAGGCGCGCGGATATCGCTCCCTCGCATTCCTGGCCTTGTATCGCGGTCGATTCGACGACGCGGCGGCATTGCTGCGAACCGGCATACCTCTCGAAACGCCAGGGTCGCTGTCGGAGTATCGCGACGTGCTGCTGCTCGCGGATGCGGAGTTGAGTCGCGGGAACGCGGGCGCCGCCCGCGCGGCACTCGATCGGGCGTTGCAGATCTTCCGGACCACGAATATTCAGGCTGCTGCCGTCATGTTCGGCGGGCACCAGTTCGTCCGGGCCGGTCAGCTGGCACATGCGCGCCTGTTGCTCGACACGCTGAAAGCCCGCGCGGCACTTCGTCCGGACTCGCGGCAGGATCAGGAAGCGCTCGCCATCCTCACCGGCGATGTCGCGCTGCTGGAAGGGCGCCTGGCCGCCGCGCACGAGGCGCTGACATCGCGCGAGTTCACGGAGTATCCGGCCCTCGCGCACACGCTCGCGGCAGGGATGTACGTGCGGCTCGCTCGACCGGATTCGGCACTGTCGGCGGCGCGCAAGGCTACCGGACACCTCACGTTCGGGCTCGAGATTCAGCAGGATTGGCTGCGCAGCTTTGCGCAGCTGGCGGAACTTGCTGCGTCATCCGGCGACACGGCGACCGCGGTGCGCGCGTATGAAAGCCTGCTCACGCGGTGGCGTGATGGCGACGCGAGTGCGCCGCCCGTCCGGGATGCGCGAAGCGCGATGGCGCGGCTGCAGGCGGGTGTGCGGCGATAGAGGACGCTGGATGATGCCCGCGAAACCGCCCTTGGTCGCTCACTCCGCGCGCAACGTCACCGCCGGGTCCACCATCGCCGCCCGCCGCGCCGGCACGAACGTCGCAAGCGCTGCCACGGCGATGAGCACCAGCGGCACCAGCGCAAACGTGGCCGGATCGTTCGCGCTCGATCCGTACAGGATGCTGGAGAGCGCGCGCGAGGCGCCGATCGCTGCGATCAGACCGATCACGGTACCGATCGTGACCAGCGTCAAGCCCTGTCGCATGATGAGGCGAATCACGTCCGTTGCCGTCGCACCGATCGCCATTCGAATCCCGATTTCCCGCGTCCGCTGCGAGACGGAATAGGCCATCACACCATACATGCCGACCGAGGCGAGCAGCAGTCCAAGCAGTCCAAAGACGCCGAGCGCCACGCCGGCGATCCGCGCGGGCAGCAGTGACGATCCGAGATGCTTTTCGAGGGACCGGATGTTGGCGAGCGGCATGTTGGGATCGAGCGTCGCCACTTCGCGTCGCAGCGCAGGAATCACGGCATTCGGGTCACCGCTGGTGCGGATCATGAGTGACATGCCGGCGCGCCACAGCTGCGCCTGCGGGAAGTACATGAAGAGCTGCGGATCTTCACCAAGTCGCTGGTACTTTCCTGTCGGCACGACACCGACGACGGTGTACAGGCGCCCCGCCGTGCGTACCGTCCGACCGATCGCGTTCTGACCAGGCCAGAATTTCTCGACGAACCGCTCGTTGACGACCAGCACCGGCACGGCGGCGGAGTCGTCGCGCGCCGTGAACCCGCGCCCGGTGCGGAGCGGTATGCCCATCGCCGCGAAATATTCCGGTGCAATGCTCGCATATCGCACCGACAGATTTTCGTTGGCGCTGGGAACGTAGCCGGGCACGTCCACGCCACGATCACTGTTGCTGAAACCGAGCGGCACGTTGTCGATCATCCCGACGCTCTCGACGCCCGGGACGGCCGCCAGCTGCGTGGACAGGCGCGTGTAGAACGCCTCGGTGTTGCCGCGATTGTAGGCCTGCAGCGACGGATCGACATCCGCGATCAGCAGCTGCGTCGCGGTGAAGCCTTTGTCGATGGTGGTCGCGCTGCGCAGGTTCACGAGGAAGAGGCCCGCGCACACGAGCAGCACGATTGAGAGCGCCATCTGCGCGATGACGAGCCCCTTGCTGGTGCGCGAGCGTGACGTGCCGGTGGGTGCCTCGCCCTTGAGCGCGGGCACCAGCGACGGGCTGGTCGCCTGCAACGCAGGTACGAGACCGAACAGGATCCCGGTCACGAGCGCAGTACCGAAGGCAAACCCGAGCACCATCGGGCTCAGTTGGAGGTCCGGCTGGAAGTCGATGTCCATCGGCAGTGTGATGCTGTTTGCGAGCCCGATGGCAACGTACGCGATGACGACGCCCACGACGCCGGCCACGAACGAGACCACGACGCTCTCGACGAGCAACTGTCGCACGAGTTCACTGCGGCGCGCGCCAAGGGCGAGGCGGATCGCCATTTCGCGGGCACGATCGCGCGCGCGGGCGAGGAACAGGTTGGCGACGTTGACGCAGGCAATGAGCAGCAGGATGGCCACGACCGTCATCACGACGGCCGAGAGGCCGACCTGCGCGCCGCGCATGGACGGATGAATGCCTGCGTCATCCTGTCGAATGAGGTTGATTCCCGACTTCTCATAGTCGGCCGGGAGCTCACGACGCAGTTCGGCGGTGATCGCATCCATGCGGGCTCGTGCCTGCGCCACGCTGATGCCGGGTGCAAGTCGTGCGATCACGTTGAGGTAGTTGTTGCCGCGATTCTCGAAATCGCGCACCGAGCCAGGCTTGACCTGCGCGAGTTGCATGAGTGGCACCCACATGCTGGGCTGCAGCATCGGCATCGCGCCACTGAAGCCCGGAGCGGCGATACCGATGATCGTCATGTTCTGGCCGTTCACGATGACCTGCCGCCCGACCACGTTCTGGTCGCCGCCGAAGAGTGATCGCCAGCCGGCATCACTGAGCACGGCGACGGGATGCGCACCACGACCGACGTCTTCATCGGGCGTGAAGAATCGGCCGGTTGCGGGTCGCGCGCCGAGCACACTGAAGAAGTTGGCGGACACCATCACGCCGTACACCGCGCGCGGCCGGTCATCGGCGGTGATGCTCAGATTCTGGAATGACCAGGCCGCGACATCGGAATAGACCGACTTCGAGCGCTCGCGCAGATCCCAGAAGTGCGGGATCGAATTCGATCCGAGGCCATCGCCACCCGGACTGCTCCGGTAGAGCTGCACAAGCTCATTGGACGCGCGCACACCCGGCAGTGGGCGCAGCAGCATGGCGTCCACGGCGGCGAAGACGGCCGTGTTGAGGCCGATCCCGAGTGCCAGTGTGACGACCACGACGCCGGTGAAGAGCGGACTCTTGGTGAACATCCGCCCGGCAGATCGCAGGTCGTTGCGGAGCGCGGACAGCGAGATCAGGCCATTGCGTGTTCGCGAATCGACCATGGACGTACCTCGTGGCGAGAGCCTCGCCGATCCCGGGCGGGGAGCGGATGGCGGTGCCTACGGGGGTAGTACGAATGCGGTTCCAATCCAGACGAATCAACCGTCGAACGTGCTCCAAGGGTTGTATCAGCCGCTGGGCGCGATGATCGCCTTCACGACGGAACGCGAGGCAACTGCGGCGAGGGCATCGTTGGCGCGCTCGAGCGGAAAGCGCGCCGTGATCCCGGCTTCCCAGGGCAGCGCATTGCCCTGATACGCAAGCACCTGCAGTGCGCGATGAAAGTGTGAGTAGTCGCAGCCCCAGCAGCCGAAAATTTCGGCGTGTTTGCGATTGATCTGGAGATGCGGGTTGAGCGTGGTCGTGCCGGCGTCGGTGTACTGGCCGACCACCACCACGCGCCCGCCATCGCGCACGAGGTCGAGTGCCTGCGTGACAGCGTCCGGCACACCGGCCGCTTCGATCACGATGTCGACGCCGCGGCCGCCAGTCAGTTCACGCACGCGCGCGGCGCGTTCTGCGGCTGGCAGATCGAGCCCGATGGTGTCCGTCGCGCCCATGCTGCTCGCGAATTCGCGACGCGATTGCGGATCGCCGATCGCGATCACGGGATGCGCACCGCTCAGGTGTGCGAGCGCCAGCGCCGCCTGACCGACGGGGCCAACACCCAGCACGGCGACGGAGTGTCCGAGCCTGACGCCCCCGCGCTCGACGGCGTGCATGGCGGTCACGAGTCCGCAGCCGCCGGCCATGAAACGGATCGGATCCACACCGGCCGGAATGCGCAGCATGTTCACGCCGCGCTTCATCCAGACCTGCTCTGCCCATCCGCCAAGCGGTCCGTCGTTCACGCCGTACGTGATGCCGTAGACCTTCCGATGCGGACAGCGCGTGGTCTGCTTCGTGACGAGGCATTCATGGCAGTGTCCGCATGTCTCGTGCACGTCGAGGAAGGTTACCAGATCACCTTCGCGGAACGGCACACCGTCGATATCGGTGATCGCGCCGCGCAGTTGTTCGATGTGCCCGATCGACACGTGTCCCGGAATGATCGGGTAGGGCACACCACTGAGTCGTCCTTCATGCAGGTGCACGTCGGTGCCGCAGACTTCGGAGTACAGCGTGCGGAGCATCGCTTCGCCATCGCCCAACGCTGGCGCGGGAATCTCACGCATCTCGATCGGTGCGTGCGGCAACGACATCACGGCGGCGCGGATAGCTGGCACGAGATTCCCTGACGTGGTTGTGGCTGCTGACCGTTCCTGCGTGGGCGAAACTACAATGTCTCGCACAGAGACACAGGGGCACGGAGGTACGCTCGAAATCGGCCAAACACTTTTCACGCGGGGCTCGCGGGGGGCGCGGGGAGGGGCAGCGGCAAAAAGGCTGGTGGAACAGCGTCTCGCGAGCGCAGTTCCAACAGCCCTTGCCTTTCCCCGCATCCTCCGCGAGCCCCGCGTGAAAAGTGTCCGTTTGCGCGTTGCAGAACCCTTTGTGGCTCCGTGGCTCTGTGCGAGACCAGTTGTCTCGTCAGCGCTTGACCGGCTGTTTCGTCACGATCTGGATGACGCCGTTCACGGCGCGGGGATCGCTGTACTGCGATGTGGCAGCGACGCCCTTGATCACGTTCACGGAGAGAATGCGGTCGGTCGGGATGCTGTTCACGACGGACGGGTCGGTGATCACGCCATCAACGATCATCAGGCCAGTGAATCCGGTGCGCGCTTTCGACTCGGAGTCGCGCTTGATGATCGGGCGCGTCAAGGTGTCGCTCGTTGCGGTCAGCACGACCCTGTCACCCGGCGTGTCGAATGTGACACGGGTCGGAGCAGGCAGACCGCTCGCGGCGCGCTCGTCGGTGCGCTTGTAGTAGATGCGCGTCGGTGTGGTGTCGATGTTGTAGCCAGCGCCAGGCACAGGCTTCGCGGCGTCACGCGTCATGATGCGCACTTCACCGCCACTCTGCGTCCCTTTCTGCGCCACGTTCACCGTCGCGATCTCCTCGGCCGCCAGCTTCTCGGCCTCCGCCTTCGTCGCGACCTGTCCGTCGATGAAGTACGTGACCTTTGCCGTATCGAGCTTCAGGATGTAACCCGCCGCGGTGGTGGCGGTGGACGCGGTCATCTGATCCATCTCATCCGACGTCGGCAGCTTCGCTTCACAGGCAGCGAGCATCGCCAGTGACGCGAACGCGCCGGTGGCGAGGACGCGGGCAATCGGATACTTCAGGCGCTTCGGGGTCATGGCAACAAGTCTCCGCTCGAGATTCGATGGCGTGCAGGAAAAGGCAGGCAATGCGGCACCGAAACCGGTGCGGTGATCCGTCAGGTCGATCAGGAGCGTGCCGTAGTCACGCGCACTCGCGCCGCGCTGCAACACCCGTCGATCACAATCGAGTTCGATGGCGAGGCGGAGTCGGCTCGTCATCCACCACACCGCCGGATGCCATGGCATCAGCACCACCACGACCTGTGCGAGGGCGAGCAGCAGCGGATCGTGTCGGCGCACATGCTCCAGCTCATGTTCCAGCACGAGACGCTGTTCGGCGCTGTCGCGGGTCAGCAGCCATTGCGGCAGCACGATCTCGGCGCTCGTGACGCCGATCACTGCCGGGCCGGTGTCGCGGGCGATGCGTACCGTGGTGCCGAGCACATCACCCAGCGGCCAATGCGTGCGTCGGCGTTGATAACGAATGTGCACGGCGAGAAAGGCGGCCAGCACGACGATGCTCGCGATCGCCCACGTGATCAGCAGCCAGCGTTCGATACCCTCGGGCATCACGCTGTGCCACGCACTCCACGCGCGCTGCACCGTGTTCGCGAGCCAGGCCGTTGCCTCGTTCCAGCTGCCGAGCATCGATGTCATGAAGCCGACAGGTCTCGCGACGATCGTCGCATACGGCGGCATGGCCGTCATGTCCAGCACGCGACTGGACGTCGGCGCGGTCGCGAGTCGTGTGGGTGCGATGGCTCCCAGCGCGACGGTCATCCCCATCGCCACGACCCACACCCAGCGTGTCTGGCGTCGCGCGACCTTGAGGGCTGACTCCGCGCCGAGTGCGGCCACGGCCAGCAACGTGCCGAGCAGCGCAAGCTGCGCCATCCACCAGGCGATCATGGCTCGTCTCCCAGTCGGTCGGCGAGCAGTCGGCGCATGCGTTCCAGTTCGCTGCGACTGAGCTTGTCGTCCGAGACGAAATGGGCGAACAGTTTCTCGGCCGAGCCCTGAAAGATCGATTCACGTACCCGGGCCAGTGCGCTGTCGCCGGCCTTCTCTGCATCGACGAGTGCGCGATATCGGTACGCGCGTCCTTCGGCCTCGTGCGTCACGTACCCTTTCTCCTCGAGCGTCTGCAGCGCGGACAGGACGCTGGTGTACGCGAGGTTTTCCTCGAGCGCGTCCTTGACCTCGGCCACCGTGGCGCCGCCGGTGCGCCAGAGGATGGACATGACGGCCAGTTCGCGGGGCGGAAAATAGAGCGGATCATCCATGCGGGTCCTCGTGTCTACGGGTTCTTCCGTAGTATGGCGAGCCGTTGTCCGCTTGTCAACTGCTTTTCCCGTAGCAGGCCTTTTTCGCTGCCCCTATCAGAAGTGATGACCTCGCACAGAGCCACGTGGCACAGAGAGGTCGCTCGCGATCCATCGAACACCTTTCACGCGGGGCCCGCGGGGGAACGCGGGGAAGGGCAACTACAAAATGCTTTGGGAACAGCGTCTCGCGAGCGCGGTTCCAACAGCCTTTGCTTTTCCCCGCGTTCCCCGCGGGCCCCGCGTGAAAAGTGTTCGGTGAATGCGGTGGTAGGTGGGAGCGTGACGCTCGTCGATCGCTAGCCAGCCCTCTGTGGTTCAGTGGCTCTGTGCGAGATCCGCAGTTGCTGTTCAGCGGCGCCCGTAGCGGGACTCACCGGCGCGCCTGGCGTGCGGGCTGCGGTCGACGCGGCCGATGGATTTGGCGACGGGGCTGATCCCTGCGGTGACTATGCCGGCGCCGGCGGCTTTCGGTGGGACAGCAGTCTGGCGCGCGACGCCTCGGCGGTCGGGGACTTCGGCGTGGCAGCCCAGCCGGCGCGGCGAGGTGATGACGTAGGGAATGCGCATCGTGGATGGCGGACCACCCTTGGCGACGGTGATGGCGAGGTGGACGGCCGGCGGCTGGACTGGTTCGGGGGCATCGAGGGCACCTGGCATACCTTTCTTCACCAACCGAATCTGGCGCGTCATCCCGCTGGTATCGCGCCACTTTCGACTCACTTTGTCCATTCCTGCCGATTCGAGACGGATGCCAAGTCGAACCGAAGCGCCCACTGTCGGAATCGCCTGCTCCGCATCTCCTGAGAGCAGGAACACCACCTGCCGATCGTGAGCGAGTCGGGTCAGGCGCAGGATGCTGCTGCGCGGGAGGGCGGGGACGCCGTCCAGCACCACCAGTGCATAGGCCCCGGAGCGCAGCAGCACATCGGCACACCAGGGCGCCTTGGCTGGATCGGCAGGGCGGATCACGGCCAGGCGACTCGTTTCGGATTCCGGCGGAACGGGCCCACGGGTGGGCGGTGGCGTGGTGCCGATGACGCCGGGCCCGCCGGGGGCCGGGCTGGCAAGGCGCGCCCAGTCGGCTGGCGCCAGCGTCCG
>JACMLX010000174.1 GCA_014379355.1 Gemmatimonadaceae bacterium | reverse complement strand
GATCGGCGCGCCGAAACGCGTGATCCTCCAGCCACGGTGGAACACGGGGAACGCACACGCGGCGCTGATGCAGCGTCGGACGCCACGCCGCCGTCGGATGACTGGAAGGAGGTGATGCGCAATCTCAAGGGCGCGTCACCGACACCGAAGCCATCGGTCGCGGTGCCGCCGGCGGACACAGGCACCGGCGGTCCATCCATCACGCCGCAACGTTCCGCGGGGATCCTGCGCATCGACGGCATCGTCGTGCCACTCGGCCTGCGCGTCGATCGGCCCACAGTGCTCGCGGCGGGTGCAGACTGGGCGTCGCTGTCGGAGGTGACTGCGGCCATCTCGGTGTGCACGGCGTGTGAGCTCTTCAAGACCGCTACGCGGCCCGTACCCGGCGTCGGCAATCCGGATGCTGATGTGATGGTGGTGGGTGAAGCACCCGGCGAAAAGGAGGATCTGCGCGGCGAGCCGTTCGTAGGTCCGGCGGGCGAGTTGCTGAACAAGATTCTCGGGGCGATTCAGCTCAGCCGCGAGACGGTCTACATCTGCAACGTGCTCAAGCACCGTCCGCCGGGAAATCGCAACCCGATGCCTGACGAGGTGCGCGCCTGCGCACCCTTCCTGCAGCGGCAGATCGACCTCGTGCAACCGAAGATGATTCTCGCCTTCGGCACGTTTGCCGCGCAGTCGTTGCTCGGGACTAAACTTGCCATCGGGAAACTGCGCCAGCAGATCCACTGGTATCAGGGTATCCCGCTCGTCGCCACCTATCACCCGGCAGCGCTTCTGCGGAACGAATCGTGGAAGCGGCCAACGTGGGAAGATGTCAAGCTTGCTCGACGCGTTCTCGACGCGACCATCCGCACCTGACCCGTACCGCGACCGCCGGCCACCACAGTCGGAGGATGCGGAGCAGTCCGTGCTGGCCGCCATGCTGATCGATGCCGAGGCGATCACGCGCGCGACGGAGATCGTCGACGAGACGATGTTCTTCCGCGAGGGGCATCGCCGGATTTTCCGCGCGGTGGTCGCGCTCGTCGAGCGCTTGAGTGGCATCGATGTCATCACGTTGTCCGATGAACTCGAGCGGCGCGGTGAACTCGATGCGGCGGGTGGGCGCGAGTACCTGAGTTTTCTCGCCGACGCGGTGCCGACGGCCGCCAATGTCGAGCATCATGCGCGCATCGTGAAGGAGAAGGCGCTGCTGCGCCGCCTGATCGAGGTGTCGACGCAGATCGCCGGTGAGGCGTTCGAGGCGCGGCAGCCTGCCCGTGACCTGCTCGACTTCGCCGAGCAGCGCATCCTGCAGGTCGGCCAGGATCGCGGAGGTGATGGTTTCGTGCGCGTGAAGACGCTGATGTATTCGGCGATGGATCGCATCGAGACCATTTCGAAGGAGGGGCGCTCGGTCACGGGCATCGCCAGCGGCTTCGCCGATCTTGACCAGTTGACGTCCGGATTTCAGCCCGCCGACCTCGTGATCGTTGCGGCGCGTCCGTCGATGGGCAAGACGGCGCTGACGCTCAACATCGCACAGCACGTCGCCATCACCGAAGGGGTCGGCGTCGCCTTCTTCTCGCTCGAAATGAGCAAGGAATCACTCGTGCAGCGCATGCTCACGAGCGAGGCACGCCTGGACGCGCAAGCGATGCGCACGGGACGCCTGCGCGATGACGACTGGCCCCGACTCGCACGGGCGGCCGGCATCCTGGCGCAGGCGCCGATCTACATCGATGACGCGCCGGGCATGACGGTGCTCGACATGCGGGCGAAGGCACGACGCCTGAAGGCCGATCCGGACTCGAAGCTGGGCCTGATCATCGTGGATTACCTGCAGCTGATGACGGGACCGAACGCCGAGAATCGTCAGCAGGAAGTCAGCCAGATCAGTCGCGGATTGAAGGCCCTCGCCAAGGAACTGCGCGTGCCGGTCGTCGCACTCTCACAGCTCTCGCGCGCGCCGGAACAGCGGTCGGGCGACGAAAAGGGCCGACCGCAACTCAGCGACCTGCGCGAATCGGGCGCCATCGAACAGGACGCAGACCTGATCCTCTTCATCTTCCGTCAGGAAGTGTACGCCGAGCGGGATGAGGCCGGCCGCTTGAAGAACAGCGAACTGGATGGCAAGGCCGAAATCATCATCGGGAAGCAGCGCAACGGCCCGATCGGTACCGTGCCGCTCTACTTCCACAAGCAATACACGCGATTCGAGAATTTCTCCAAGCGTATGCAGGGCGAGTGAGCACGAAGACGAAGACCGCGTATCGCTGCACCAGTTGCGGCGCCGAGCATCCCAAGTGGGGCGGGCGCTGTGAGTCGTGTGGAAAATGGTCCACGCTCGTGGAGGAGATCGTGGAGCGCGCACCAGCCAAGGTCATCGGCCGACCGGCGACCACGGCTCGGCGCGGCATGGTCGCTGTCCGCGCGGCGAAACTGAGTGCGGTCAGCGGCACGGAATCGACGCGACTCAAGACGGGACTCGCTGAATTCGACTTCGTGCTCGGCGGCGGGATCGTGCCCGGCAGCATGGTGCTCGTGGGCGGTGAACCCGGCATCGGCAAGTCCACGCTGCTGCTGCAGGTCGTGGCGCGCGTGCAGGGCATGAGTCACCGCGCACTCTATGTGAGTGGCGAGGAGAGTCCGCTGCAGGTCAAGCTGCGCGCGGATCGACTCGGTGACGGTGCGGGGGAAGTCGAATTTCTTCCCGAGACGCATCTCGAGACGATCCTGGCGCATCTCGAGGCGACACGGCCGGTGATCGCGGTGATCGATTCCATCCAGACTGTGCATACCGAGGAGCTCGAGGGCGCACCGGGCAACGTCGGTCAGGTGCGGGAATGCGCCGCACGATTGATGCGCGCAGCGAAGGAGCTCGGCACCGCGATCTTCGTCGTCGGCCATGTGACGAAAGGCGGCGGGATCGCCGGGCCGAAGACGCTCGAGCACATCGTGGACACCGTCCTGTATTTCGAGGGAGAATCGGGCGCCGACTATCGGCTGTTGCGCGCAACGAAGAACCGGTTCGGCAGCGTCGATGAACTCGGGGTGTTCCGGATGGATGCGGCTGGGCTGCAGCCGGTCGCCAACCCATCCGAGCTGTTCATGGGCGATCGTACGCAGAAGGCCAGCGGCAGTGCGCTGACGGCGCCGCTCGAAGGCACGCGACCGCTCCTGGTGGAAATCCAGGGACTCGCCGCGAAGGCCGGCTTCGGCACGCCGCAACGCGTGACCACCGGCTACGATCCGCGCCGTCTCGCACTGTTGCTGGCAGTGCTCGAGAAACGTGCCGGCCTCGGATTCGCGCAGCTGGATGCGTTCGTGAATGTCGTCGGTGGCATGCGGCTCACGGAGCCGTCCGGCGACACCGCGGTGGCCGCGGCGCTCGCATCGTCCGTGTACGACCGTGCGCTGCCGGGTGATACGCTGTTCCTGGGTGAGATCGGCCTGGGCGGCGAGATCCGGGCCGTGTCGCAACTCGAGCGACGCCTCGCGGAAGCGGCACGACTCGGGCTCACACGTGCCTATGTAGCGAAAGCGTCAGCGAAGGTGAAGGCACCGGCGGGCATCACGGTCGTGGGCGTCGCGAACGTGCGCGATCTGCTCGATACGATCTTCACCTGATCGGACCCGTGACGACCGATTCGAATCGCACGCAGGATGAGCATGTCCATGCTCACACGCATGATGGCGTCGACGTCGGTGAACGCGCGGCCGGCAATCTCAGTCGCGATACACTGCCGGACACGCTGCGAGATGTCGTGCCTGCGGCGGCGCCGACTGTCGGTGTCGTCATCGTGGCCGGTGGCAGCGGCACCCGCGTCGGCGGAGACGAATTGAAGCAATTCCGCTGGGTGGCTGGCAAGCCGATGGTGCTGCACAGCCTGCAGACGTTCCAGTTGCGACCCGACGTGGCGCTGGTCGTCGTCGTGCTGCCGCGCGACTTCGCCGCCGATCCGCCGCCATGGATCTTCCAGTGTGACATCGATCGCTTGCTCGTCAGTCAGGGCGGTCGCGATCGCATGCAGTCGGTGTACAACGGTCTCGAGGACATGCCCGAGAACATCGAGACGGTCGTCATCCATGACGCGGCGCGTCCACTCGCGAGCGGCACCGTGATCGATCGCGTGATTCGCGAAGCCCGCAACGGTCATGGCGCCATCGCGGCGTTGCCGGTGGTCGACACGCTCAAGGAAGTGGACGCCGACGGACGCATCGTGCGCACGATCGATCGCACGAACCTCTGGCGCGCGCAGACCCCGCAGGCCTTTCCGCGCGCGATGATCGACGAAGTGCACACCCGTGCCCGCCGCGACAGGCTCGCCGCCACCGACGACGCGGCACTGTGCGAGCATTACGGATTTCCCGTGGTCGTGGTCCGCGGCAGTGAACGCGGCATGAAGGTCACCGAAGCCGGCGATTTCGTGATCGCCGAGTCACTCTCGATGCTGTCGGAATGAGCTGGCGCAGCGTCGTGACGCCGTTCTGGTCGCCGGATGAAGTGACGTCCGCGCTCACGCCGGTCGTGATGCATCTGCAGGAACGCGGCGTGCTCGCCTACCCGACCGAGACGGTGTACGGCTTCGGCACGATGGTGGATTTCGAATCCGTCGAGAAGCTGGTGACGCTCAAGCGCCGACCGCCGGCGAAACCGTTCCTGCTGCTGGTGTCGAACAGCGCCATGCTGTCACGCCTCGGGCTCACGCTGTCGGCGCAGGCCGCGCATCTCGCCGCGCGACATTGGCCTGGTCCGCTGACGCTCGTGTTGCCCGGGGGTGAAGGACAGCTGCCACCGCGTCTCCGCGGCCCCGAGGGCGGCATCGCCGTGCGCTGGACGCCTCATCCCGGGTTGCAGCGGCTCATCACGGCGCTTGGATCGCCGCTCACATCCACCTCGGCCAATCGCCCCGGGATTCCACCGGCGATGCGCGCCGGTGAAGTCGTCGATCAGTGGACGGCGGAGATCAATCGCGGCCTCCTGATGGTGCTCGATGGCGGCGCGCTGCCTCCCTCGCCGCCCAGTACGGTGGTAGACTGCATGGGACGGCGCCTGCGGGTGATTCGACCCGGCGCCGTCAGCGCGGCAACCCTGCGCGAGACTGTCCCTGACCTGCTTGGCGATGCCTGATTCTTCGCTTCGTGTGCTGTTCGTCTGCACCGGAAATACCTGCCGCAGTCCGATGGCGGAAGTGATCGGCCGCGCGATCGTGTCGAGTCGGCATCTTGGAAACATCAGCGTGAGCAGCGCTGGTGTCGCAGCCGATGCGAACAGCGCTGCATCCGAAGGGTCACTGCTGATTGCGATGGAGCATGGGCTGGACCTGTCGCGCCATCGCTCGCGACAGGTCACGCCCGCGCTCGCCGAAAGCGCCGACATCATTCTCACCATGAGCCCGAGTCATCTGCTTGCCGTCGAAGGACTCGGCGGTCAGGGCAAGTCGCATCTGCTGAGTGCCTATGCGACGCATGGTGAAAGCACGCGGCCTGTCAGCGATCCGATCGGTGGTGACATCACCGTCTATCGCGACACGTTCGATGAATTGCATGCGCTCATCAGTCGCGCCTTCGATCGATTGACGGCCACACAGCGCTCGACGTCGCGCTGATGCCGATGCCCGGGCGGCTGGTGCTGCTCGGATCTCCGGTGTCGCATTCGTTGTCGCCGCTGTTCCAGAACGCGGCGCTGGCGGCGGCCGGCATCGACGCGCGATACGACGCGCTCGACGTCGCCACCGCCGACCTCGAACACACGCTGCGTGCACTGATCACGGCCGGTGCCGCCGGCAACGTCACGATTCCATACAAGGAACGTGTCGCGTCGCTCTGCGATGTGACGACACCGATCGCGACGCGCCTGGGCGCCGTGAACACGTGGTGGACCGAGAACGGCATGCTGCACGGAGACAACACGGACGTCGGTGGTTTCGATGATGCGATCATGGCATTGCTGGGCGACATTCCGCGCGGGGCCAGAGTAGCAGTGCTCGGCGCAGGCGGCTCGGCTCGCGCCGTCCTTGCTGCCATCAGTGCGTGGCCGAACGCACACGTCGCGATCTGGGCACGCACACCGTCGCGCGCGCACGCGCTGGTTCCACTCGGGCCTGACGGTCAGACCATCGTGGAGGAGTTCATGGCGCATGCCCTGCGCGGTGCCGATCTCGTCGTGAACACGACGCCGATCGGCATGAAGGACGATCAGGTTCCATTCAATCCGGGCGTCTTGCGCGCTGGCGCAGCGTGCCTCGATCTCGTGTATCGCGGCCATGGGGTGACGCCGTTCGTGCAGATCGCGCGTGCGCAGGGTCGAAAGGCAGCCGACGGATTGCAGATGCTGATCGGTCAGGGCGCGCGATCGTGGCATCGCTGGTTCGGCGTCACGCCGGATCGCGACGTGATGTGGCGCGCCATCCAGGCGCACCGCGACTGACGTTCGTGGGGACGATCTGGTCGGGAACGCAGCGGCTTGCGGCAGCGCTGCTCGAACTGGCACTCCCCGGAGTCTGCGCGATCTGCGACGCACCACTCGGCAGACTGCCCGGTCCGGGCTGCGCGTTGTGCTGGAGCCGGATCGCACGCCTTTCACATCCGCAATGTGCGCGGTGCGGGCATCCCGTGCCGACCGGTGCGGAGCCGGGCGATCCGTGTCGATGGTGCGACGTCCTCCCGCCATTCATTCGCGCGGTGCGCTCCGCGGCGTGGCTGACGGGCCGAGGGACGGCCAGTCGAATCGTCCACGCACTCAAGTACGATGGCTGGCAGGACATAACTATCGGCATGGCCGCCGAGATGGCGCGATTGCGCTGGCCAGCGGACGTGCTTCGCGAGCGGGCGTGGGTCGTACCGGTGCCGCTCACGTCGTCGAGAGCACGCGAGCGCGGCTTCAATCAGGCGGAGGTGCTGGCGCGTGCGCTGGCGCCGCATTGGGGCATTCCCCTGCTTCCCGCGCTGCTCCGCACGAGGATGCCAGTCAGTCAGACGCGGTTGACACCCGGGGAGAGAGTAGTGAACGTAACTCGCGCTTTCACCGTGGCCCCGGCCGGTGCGTCGGATCTGACGGGAGCACATTGCGTGCTCGTGGACGATGTCGTCACCACCGCTGCCACACTCATCGCGTGCGCCGCCGCCCTCGTGGATGGCGGCGCACGTATCGTAAGCTGTGTCACCTTCGGACGGGCGCCCGCAATCGGCGACCGCCGTTCACCACTGGAGTAGCGTCATGGGAATTCGGGTCGGCATCAACGGATTTGGTCGCATCGGCCGCAACGTGCTGCGAGCCGCCAAGAAGTCCGGCGTTGCCATCGATTTCGTCGGCATCAACGACCTCACCGACACGGCCACACTGGCGCACCTCTTCAAGTACGACTCGGTGCACGGCACGTACCAGGGCGACGTCAGCGCCAAGGAAGGCGCGATCGTCGTCGACGGTGACGAAATCCCCATCACTGCTGAACGCGATCCGGCGAACCTGCCGTGGCGAGCCGTGACGGCGGACATCATCCTCGAGTCCACCGGCATCTTCACGGAGGCCGACAAGGCGCAGAAGCACATCACCGCCGGCGCGAGGAAAGTCATCATCTCGGCGCCGGCCAAGGGCGAGGACATCACGATCGTGATGGGCGTCAATCACCAGAAGTACGATCCGGCGACGCACAACATCATCTCGAACGCGAGCTGTACCACCAACTGCCTCGTGCCGATGGTGAAGGTCGTGCGTGACAACTTCGGCTTCAAGCATGGCGCGATGGTGACGATCCACAGCTACACCAACGACCAGCAGATCCTCGACCTCCCGCACAAGGACATGCGGCGTGCGCGCGCCGCCGCACTCTCGATGATTCCGACCACGACCGGTGCGGCGAAGGCCACCGCACTCGTGATTCCGGAAGTGAAGGGCCTGATCGATGGCATCTCGATCCGCGTCCCGACGCCCGACGTCTCGCTCACGGAATTGACCGTCGAAGTCGAGCGCGCGACGACGATCGAGGAAGTCAACGCCGCCTTCCTCGCTGCCTCCAAGGATGGCCCGCTCAAGGGAATCCTCGACTACAGCCTGGTGGAGCTGGTGAGCGTGGACTACATCGGCAATCCGTTCTCGTGCACGATCGATGCGAAGAGCACGAACGTGATCGACAAGACGCTGGTGAAGCTGTCCGGCTGGTACGACAACGAGTGGGGGTATTCGAGCCGCTGCGTCGACTTGCTGCAGTTCGTCGGCAGCACGCTGTCCTGATGCCGAAAAGCTCCGTGAAGGATCTGACGCCCGCGCAATTGCGCGGGCGTCGTGTCGTCGTACGCGTCGATTTCAACGTGCCGTTCGACGAGACCGGTGCGGTCAGCGATGACACGCGCCTGCGCGCGGCGGTTCCGACGATCCAGCTGCTGCGCACACATGGCGCGCGCGTCGTGCTGCTGTCGCACCTCGGTCGGCCCAAGGCGGCGCCGGACCCGACGTTCACGCTGTCCGGCGTGCTCCCGGCATTGAAGGCAGCGCTGCCCGGTGTCGACGTGACCTTCTGCGCGACGACGGATGATGCCGCCGCCGTGGCCGCGACGAATGCACTGACCGATGGTGCCGTACTGCTGATGGAGAACACCCGGTTCCTGCCGGGCGAGGAGCAGAACGACGACGCGTTGTCGCAACGCCTCGCGGCGCTCGGTGACCTGTACGTGAACGATGCGTTCGGCAGCGCCCATCGCGCGCACGCGTCGACCGCCGGTATCACGAAACATCTGCGACCCGCCGTTGCCGGGTTGTTGATGGAGAGCGAACTCGAATATCTCGGCGGCGCACTCGACGAACCGAAGCGGCCATTCGTCGCAATCCTCGGCGGCTCGAAGATCTCAGGCAAGATCGATGTCGTCGAAGCGCTGCTGCCGAAGGTCGACGCCTTGCTGATCGGCGGCGCAATGGCGTGCACGTTCTACAAGGCGATGGGCTTCGAGACCGGCACCTCGCTGGTCGAGCCGGATCGCGTGGACATGGCGAAGGAGCTGATCGAGCGGGCAGGCAGCCTGTTGATCGTGCCACACGATGCCACGGTCGCAAAAGGCATGGATCAGCCGAAGACCGCGCACGCCGTCAAGCGCGACGCGATTCCGGCGGGTGAGGCGATGCTCGACATCGGCCCGGATTCGGCGCAGAGTTATGCCCGCGCAATTCTTTCGGCCAAGACGGTGCTCTGGAACGGGCCGATGGGTGTGTTCGAGAAGCCACCGTTCGATGCTGGCACGCGCGCGGTCGCAACGGCGATGGCGGCGGCGACAGGCAAGGGCGCGATCACGATCGTGGGCGGCGGCGATTCCGCCGCGGCCGTCGTGGAAGCCGGGCTTGGCGACATGATGAGTCACGTGTCCACCGGCGGCGGAGCCAGCCTCGAATTTCTCGAAGGCAAGGAACTCCCCGGCGTGGCCGCACTCGATGACAAGGGGACTGCGTGAAGCTGCCGATCTTCGCCGCGAACTGGAAAATGTTTCATGGGCCGAGCGATGCGCGCGCCTTCATGAAGAATTTTCTCGTGCACTATCCGCGGCAGCACGACCGCAAGGTGTTGTTCTTTCCGAACGCACTCTCCGTCACGACAGTCAGCGAACTGATTCGCGAACGCCCCGATCTCGAGACGGGCATCCAGAACATTCACTGGGAAGACAAGGGTGCCTTCACCGGCGAGAACTCGGCGCCGATGGCACGTGACGCCGGTGCATCGCACGTGCTCGTCGGACACTCAGAGCGTCGCCACGTGTTCGGTGAAACCGACGCGCAGACGAACCTCAAGGTGAAGGCCGCGTTCCGCGCCGGTCTCACACCGGTGCTGTGCGTCGGCGAACTGCTCGCTGAACGCGACGCCGGCGACACCGAAGCAACGGTGCTCCGACAGTTGCGCGCCGGGATCGACGGCGTGGACGAGGCACAGGTCGCGTCGATGATGTTCGCCTACGAACCGGTGTGGGCCATCGGCACCGGTCGCACCGCCACGCCGGACGACGCCAGTACAGTCCACGCGGCGATCAGCGCTGCCCTCAAGACCGCAATTGGTGAGCGGGCACTCGGCATCCCGATTCTCTACGGCGGGAGCGTCAATCGCGGGAACGCGACCAGCCTTCTCGCTGCCCCGGACGTGGACGGCGTGCTGGTTGGCGGCGCCAGCCTCGACGCGGACGGGTGGAACGCCATCGTCCGCGCTTGATCTGACGGGTCGGAGTCGCTTCCTTTCATGGCTAGTTCCGAGCTGACTCCGACCAATCCGATCCGATGTACACGTTCCTGCTCGTCATCCTGATTCTGATCAGCTTCGTGCTGATCGCCGTGATCCTGCTCCAGTCGGGCAAGGGCGGCGGCATGGCGGCCAATTTCGGCGGCGCCACATCGTCGGCGGATGCGGTCATCGGGACCCGTCAGGCAGGCAACCTGCTGACGAAGATCAGCTGGTGGGGCGGTGGGGCGTTCCTCTTCCTCTCGCTCGTGCTGCAGCTCATGACGACGCGCCAGCGCGCACCGAAGTCCGTGCTCGACAATGCGTTCTCGACACCAGCGCCGTCCGCACCGACGACCACGACGCCCGCGCCGGGCGCCACGACGCCGGGTACGGCGCTTCCGTTGACCCCGGCCGCACCGGCCG
>JACMLX010000173.1 GCA_014379355.1 Gemmatimonadaceae bacterium | reverse complement strand
TCGGCGGCCCGGCCGCCGAGCGCCGCACCGTCGACCTACGGCTTGCCGCTGAGCGCTCGCTCCAGCCAGGCCAGCGCGCGCGGGTCCTTCGATCGCGACAGCCAGAATATCGCCGTCTTCCGCAGCTGCCGGTCCGGCAGCGTTTCCGCCATCCGCAACAGGCTCGTCACTGCTTCCTCATCGGGCCGCCGCGACATCGCGAAGATCGCCTGCTCGCGCACCTCCCGGTCGCCCGGATCGTACGCGATCGACTCCAGCGTCTGCGTCACCTTGTCGCCGGCCGCGTCGCCCAGCCAGAACACCGCCTGCTGCCGCACCTCACGCGGACGCGACTCGTTCTTCACCACCTTGAGCAGGCGTTCCCACGGTTGCACACCGTCGGCGATCGTCAGGGCGATCACGGCGTGCTGCGCGGCCTTCGTCGTTTCGCGCTCGACGATGTTGAGCAGCGCGCCGGTCGCCACCTCGGCACTCACGATGAGCGGGTCGGCCGCGCCGGCCAGGGTCGCCCATTTGCCGCCGACGAATGTGCGGACGTCCTGCGTGATGCCTTCCTTGCGTTCGATCACGACGCGGACCGGGCCCGGTTCACACACCGACTCCACGTACTTCACGCCGTTGCCACGTCCGTAGCTGGATCCATCACGCGTGCGGAACCAGTTCTGGCCATCACCACACACACCGGCCTTCGCCGGATATTCGAGTCTGACGACACCATCGCGCACCGACGCGATGCGGTCTTCGAGTGCGCCGACCGACGTCTGCGCCTTCACCACCGTCGGGGCAACACAAGCCATCAGCGCTGCAGCCGTCACGTACCCGATGCTTCGACGCGCGCATGACATAACGTTCGCCTGAAGGCAAATCGGGATGTTCATGGCGATCCTGATCGGGATCTTCATGGCGAAATTCATGACGGTATTCATCGCTCGATGATCTCCAGCAGGAATTTTGCGGCGCGCGCATCCTTCGATCGCGACAACCAGAAGATGGCCTGTTTCCGCAGCGCGGGTTCGCGATCGGAACGCGCAACGTCGATCAGCTTGTCGGTACCTGCCGGATCCTTGGAGTTCGAGAGCACCCAGAGCACATGCTCGCGCACTTCGGTTCCACTGATCTGGTCGTAGATCTGGATGAGCTGCGCCGCCGTGGCGCCCGAGCGGCTGGCATTGAACACGGCCTGCTTGCGTGTCTCGTCGCTTTCACGAGTGTCGCGTGCCACACGCAGCAGGAAGTCGGTCGCATCGGTCGTCCGCATCTGGCCTGCCGCAAACAGCAGGCGGTCGCGCAGCGACTGCTCCGTGACCTTCGGGTACATCGCCAGCAGGAATGACATCGCGTCCGCATTGCCTTCCCGGCCGCGTGATGACAGGAGCCACTGGACCGCATCCGCGCGCGCTTCGGCCGGCGCCGAGGTGTCGAGCGCGATTTCGCGCAGGGCCTGGTTGGCGCGCGCTGACTTCGAGCGCGACAGGGCGAAGATGGCCTTGCTGCGCAGGTCCGAGTACGTGCCCGTGCGCGCCAGTCGGATGAGCACATCGGTCGCGGCGTCGCTCGGCACACTCGCCAACCAGAACACCGCCTGTTCGCGCACCTCGGAATCGGGATCGGTGTTCACCGCATTCAACAGGATCTCGGCGGCGTCCGGCGCCTTCCGTGTCGCCACCAGCCACACTGCCTTCTTGCGCAGTCCCGCGCTGCATGCGTCTCGTCGGGCGAGCACCGTGCGGAGGATGGGCATCGCACGCTCGGAGTCCATCTGGATCAGCGCATTCAGCGCATCGATGCGCTCGTCCTCGTCTTCCGTCGGACATCCGCCGGCCGCGGAGCGTCCCTCGATGTACTTCACCGCCTGCGTGTCACCGTTGCGCGCGAGGCGCCCCTCGATGCGCGTCGCGAGTGCACTCGCGTCACCGTGTGTGGCGGCATTCGGAAAATGTGCCTGCTGCCAATCGAGCGCTTCACGCGCCTGACGCAGATCGGCATCGGTGCCGAGACGCAACAGCGCGAATGCTTCCCAGTACGGGGCATCCTCTGCGGGACGGCTGCGCGGATACTTCGTGCGGACTTCGCGGAACAGCTCGGCCGCGCGGCGATTCGAGGTGTTGTTGAGCGCATCGCGACCGGCGCGATAGAGCGAATCCGCGGGATCGTCACCCGGCAGCTCGGCGCGGTCGGGCATCACCGCTGGCGATGTGAACTCGCTGCGCGCGACAAAAAGCATCGGCGTCATCGGCGCAAGCGGCACCAGCGGTACCACGGCGGCGACTGGTGCCGCCGCGAACGGCGTGAGCGTCATCGGCGTCACTGGCACCAGTGGTACGACAGCGGCAGCGGGTGCCGCCGCGAGCGGTGTGAGCGCGATCGATGTCAGCGGCACAACCGGTGGCACGGACAGCGGCTGCTGCGCTGAGAGCGTGAGTGCCGCGGATGCGCTGGTGACGAGCGTGATGAGTGTGTGTCGCATGCGAGAAACAGGAATGGAGGGGATGCGTGAGGACGTGATCGGATCGTGCGTCATTCCGTGATGCCTCGGGCAGGGACAGGGTCACCCGCTTCCTGCGCCGTGGAACCGGAGGCGCGCAGTCGCGGCAGGAGATTCATGTGCATGACTGCGTCGCGTGACGCGCGACGTGCGTCGGGCTGCCGTGAGGCGGCATCCTGCACGACCTGCGCGAGCACGAGTTCGAGGTCGAGCAGCAGTGATCGTGTGGTGCCCTCCGTCAGCGCCGGATCATCGAGCAGCTGTCGCGTGGTGCCAAGCAGGACCTGCGCGGCGTTCGCCAGTTCGGCTGCCGATTCATTGCGATCGCGTGTCGCGCGGAGCGTGGTGAGCAACACTTCCGTGCGCGCCAGATGGGTGTCCATCGTGACGCGGCGTGGTGTGTCGGGTGTCGAGTACGACGCCTCGTCGACTACGGCCGATGCGACCGCGGTGGTGACGGGTTCCGTGCTGCGCGACATGCGCCCGATGCCGACACCGATGACGAGCGTCGCCGCCATGCCGGCCGCGACGGAGAGGTACCGCCGTCGGTACGATGTGCGATGCACGACGAGCAGCGGTGTCGACGGCACTGTCGCCTGCCGACGGCGGTCGATCTCGGCCCACATCACATCACGCGGCGCCTCGGGACGCGGAAATGTTTCGCGCGCCAGTCGCTGAATCGCGGCGTCCATGCGGTCGTTCGGATGGTCGGTGGTATCGTCGTTCATTGCGAGTCCTCCAGGTGTACGAACGGCGCCAGTGCCGTGCGCAGCTTGCGTCGAGCCGTGAAGAGTTGTGACTTGCTCGTGCCGACCGTGATGCCGAGCAGCGATCCGATCTCGGGGTGCGTGTAGCCCTCGACGTCGTAGAGCACGAACACGGCGCGACAACCCTCGGGCAATTCGCCGATCGCCTGCGTCATGCGCTCCCGCAGATCCGGATCTGCGATCGCATGCTGCGTCGCGACGCCCTCGGCGTGACTGAGGTCCAGTTGCCACGCGGCGCGACGGTTGATCGTGCGCAGCCCGTTCATCGTCACCGACACCGCGATCGAATGCAGCCACGTCGACAGCAGTGCATCACCCCGGAACTGTCCGATGCGCGCGAACGCGCGCACGAACGTTTCCTGCGTCCAGTCCTGCGCCAGGTCGAACTGGCCGCTCATGCGCAGAATGAGCGCGTACACCCGATCGACATGCCGGTCGTAGAAGTGCCGCTCGGCGGATCGATCGCCCGACAGGATCGCGCTGATCAGGTCCGATTCACGCGCGAAGCGTGGGGCGGGATCCGTGCGCGCCACGGCGGCGGTGAACTCGGGCATCGGTGTCGTCATCTGCGACTGGAAGACAGCGGCAGGGGCGAAACGGTTGGAAGCGCGTTGGTCGTCACGCGTTCATCATGGCGATAGGCGTTTCGATTGGGCCACACGGCTCTCCGGGGCACTGCGCAGACGGGGCCGGACACATCATCGTGTCCGCCCCGTCCTGCGTCTCCGTTGCCGACCCCCTTTCATCACGCCGGGTCGGCGGTGTGCGCTTCGGCCGTCGAGGTCAGGTCGTCAGGCCGCCCGTCGCCGGTATCGCACCCTTCCGCCGCCGCGACAGCACCGTGGCGCTGATCAGCGACATCAGCACACCAACCGGCAACGGCTCCAGGATGGTCATCCCGAACTTGTAGACCGGGTTCTTGTACATCGCGGCGAAACTCGCCATCTCGGTGCGAATCTTCTCCACCTCGGCCGGCGGGGCGCCGCGAGTCTCGGCCTGCTTGACCGCCTCGGCCCCGTATTTTTCCGCGAAGTTCGGCATGATCATCTCGCCGACCACCAGCCAGGTGGCCGAGTAGCACGCCGATCCGATCACGGCGATCAGCAGGCCCACCCGAAGCGCGGGCCAGAAGCGTACCTCGCCGCCGGTAACCGTGTCCCGATACGACCGCACGCCAAAGTGGATCAGCATGAAGCTGAGCACCATGGTCGTGTAGCCGACGGCCATGCCGCCGTAACCATGGTCCTCCCACCCGATGAGCTTGCCGATGCCGAGCGTGGTGACCATCAGGGCTGACAGAATGCCGCCCGCCATGAATCCGTACCGTACGACCGTGTGCCTCATGTGCGCTCCGTGTTGGGATGTGAGCGCCACGCTACCTCGCCTGGCGGGCCTGCGGTGTCACCCGTTCGTATGATTTTGCCGCCCAAGGCCGAAAATCATCCTTTCAGGGGATCAGGCCGGATGATTTACCGACCTGGATCGCTTGCGTCCGGCGACGCGCGCCCAGCTTGTCGAAGAGACGGCTCGAGTGTGTCTTGACCGTATTCTCGCTGACGAAGATGCGGTCGGCGATCTCCTTGTTCGACAGACCATCGGCCATCAGTCCGAGGATCTCGAGTTCACGCTTCGTCACCCCCATCGCCTCTCGCCGGGCCGGATCGGCGGAAAAGGCCACCGGCTCGGCCGGCACGCGCACCTCGACCTCCTGCACCACGATTCGCTCCGGACGGCCCGTCAGGGTCATCCCGAGCCAGATGCCCAGCGAGACGAAAATGATCGCGATGATCCCGCCATAGATCTCGTACGAGTGCGTGATGACGAGGTAGCGGTACTCGATCAGCTGGAGTGCGACGATCAGGACGCCGCCCAGCGCTCCGTACAGGAGGGCGTGGCGGAGGAGGGTCCATCGGGTCGAGAGGGGAGGGAGGGTCACGTGCGAAACTTCTGGGGCGGTCAGCGACGGCGGAAGTCCGCCGCGAATGACGCCTGGGCTCCCGGACCGTCGCCACGACGCGATTGATACTCGCCGGACGGCCGAAGGACCCACGCCGTCGGATCGTCGAGGTAGCGGGACAGGATCTCATCGAGGCGCGCGCGATGTGCGGCATCGGGCACGGGCGCGAGCAATTCCACTCGACGCCGCAGGTTTCGTGGGCGCAGGTCGGATGAACCGACGAAGTACTTCGGCGCCCCGGCATTCGCGAAACGATAGATCCGCGAATGCTCGAGAAAACGACCCACGATCGAGACCACCCGGATGTTATCGGACAATCCGTGCACGCCTGGCCGCAATGTGCAGATGCCCCGGACGACGAGATCGATCGCGACGCCGGCCTGCGCCGCTCGGTACAGCGCCTGGACCACTTCGCGGTCGGCGAGTCCGTTCACCTTGATGCTGATGCCGGCCGGTTCACCCCGCCCGGCATGCGAGATTTCACGCTCGATCAGCGCGAGCAGCGACGGCAGCAACTGCGACGGAGCGACGAGCGCGCCGTGATGCAGCCCCTCGGCCGGAAAGGTCGCGACCGACAAGGCATCGAGCAGCTCGGCCAGGTCGGTCGTCAGCGCGTGTGACGCCGAGAACAGACTGAGATCGGTGTACTGCCGACCGGAGCGCGGGTTGTAGTTGCCAGTGCCGATGTGTGCGTATCGCACGATGCGGCCGCCCTCGCGCCGTTCGACGATGGCGGCCTTGGCATGCACCTTGAGGCCCGACAGGCCGTACACGACGCGGCCGCCGGCGCGCTCGAGTGCGCGCGCCCACTGCACGTTGTGCGCCTCGTCGAACCGTGCCTGCAGCTCCACCAGCGCGAACACCTGCTTTCCCAGCTGCGCCGCTGACAGCAATGCCTCCACGATCGGCGACGGAGTGCCGACACGATAGAGCGTGGCGCGAATCGATGTCACCGCGTCGTCGGCTGCCGCCTCCTGGAAGAAGCGCACCACCGTGTCGTCGAACGATTCGAACGGATGGTGCACTAGCAGGTCTCCGCGCTGCATTGCGCTGAACATCGTCTCGTCGCGAGCCACGACGGCGCGGGAGTCGAGTGGCGGATACTCGAGCGCGGGATCGCGCGGCAGCGGCAACCCCTGCAGGCATCGCAGGTCGAGCAGCCCGTCGATCTCCTGCACCGCGTCGACCGTCAACTCCATTTCGCGGCCCAGCGCATCGCGACTGAGGTTGTCGAGGATCAACGCGCCGACGCTCGCCGGCATCCGCGATTCCACCTCCACGCGCACGGCAGGGTTGTGCGGACGCCGTGCGGTGGCCGACGCCACGGCGCCGAGCAGGTCGCTCGCGTGATCGTCATGCAGGTGCAGATCACCGCCACGGGTGACGCGAAACAGGTACGTGCCCTCCACCACGGCATTCGGATACAGCAGGTGCGCGTTCGCACGCAGCACGTCCTCGATCGCGATCAGTGCGCCGTCGCGTCCCGGTACCTGGAGCAGTCGTGGCAGGTCCGCCGGCAGTTCATGTTCGCTCACGTGAATGCGTGCGCCGTCCCTGGCGCGATACTCGACCGCGATGAACAGGCCGAGGTGGGGCAAGTGCGGCAACGGCACGCCGGCGCTGCGCGTGATCGCCATCGGCAGGAGATCGGGCTGGATCTCCTCGAGATAGCGTGTCTCCAGCGCCGCGCGTTCGTTCGCCGTCAGGTCCGACCATCGCAGCAGATGCACGCCGTGGTCGGCCGCGTCACGCAGGCACGCCGTGGCGCAGCGCGACTGCGCGGCGAGTATGTCGAGAATCTCGTGTTCGACATGCTGCAGCAGCGATTGCGCCGACTCGCCATCGGCATCGTGTTCGCGTGACCCTTCGCGCGAACTGGTGGCGTCGCGGCGCAGCTCGGCCATGCGCACCATGTACAGTTCGTCGATGTTGCTTGTGACGATGCCGAGAAACCGCAGCCGCTCCAGCAACGGCGTCGCCGGATCCTCGGCCAACGAGAGCACGCGGCGCTGGAAGGCCAGGAGGCTGAGTTCGGGGTTGAGAAACTCCTGACCTGACGCGGTCGTGCTTCTCACCGGCTACACGGGTAGGACTGGAACTCCGGCGGCAGAAACACACTCGCGCATACGGCGGTCAAGGGAAATGACGGCCAGGTCGGAGAAGGACACCTGAAGCTGCAATATGGTCGCAATGTGCAGGGCATCAAGAGTGCGAATCGGGTCGGCAGGAAGTGGCTCGCGTGCGCGCGCGATGACCTGCGCAGTGAGTGCCTGCACGTTCCACTCGGCCTCGACTTCCTTGAGTGTGCGAAGGAGCTTTCGTTCCATCGTATCGTCGATTCGACCACTCCGTCTCGCGTGAATGAGCGCCCGCGAGCATTCGACAGCCGTGAGCGCCGAAGTGACGACCTTCGACGCCAACCGCATCGCGTCCTGCACCGCATGTGCGCGTTCTTCTCGCAGAAGAATCGAGAGCATCGCACTCGAGTCGACATACGCGACCACGACTCAACGCTCGCCGCGCGTTTCGTCAAGCAGTTCTTGCGCCGTACCGTCCGGAAGCGATATCGGGCTCACGGAATAGCTGAACATCGGGCGCTCGGCAAGCCGCATTTCACCGGCTGCCGCGAGCCGTGCGAGTGCGCGATCCGTTTCGGTGAGCGACGAGGAACTCGGGGTCGGGCTCTTCAGCTCTGCGACAACCCGGCCTCTATCGGTGACGAGCACGATCTCGCCATCCTGCACCTCGCGCAGAATCTGACTGAGGTGAGCCTTGAGTTTTCTCACGCCAACGCTTTTCATCCCACGAATGTAGTCTCATGCGACCACATTGTCAAATCAACCGGTCATGCCGCGAGGCACCATGGTCATCAAACACGCGAACATCTCCGCCTCCGAGTTCGACGACGTCAACATGTCCGACACCCGTTTCACGAACGTCCGCCTCGCCGGCGCGACCTTCGATGATGTGAACCTGAGCGGTGCCGTGATGCATGCGATCGACTTCCGCGGATCACGCGTCTCGGCCGCGCAGTTCGGCGGCGCCACGTTCCGGTTTCTTGGCGAGTTGCCCGGCCCGGACGGTGCGCCGCGACGTCCGCGCGCCGTCACCTTCGAGGACTGTATGTTCCCCGACAGTGCGTTCCGTCGCGTGGACCTGACCAATGTCGCGTTGGAGAAGTGCACGACCGCGGGGATGACGATCGACGGTGTGCCGGTGGACGAGATGCTGGCGGCGTGGCGGAGCTCGCACCCGGAACCATGATGTGCATCAACGGCGCAGTGTGAGTTTCGCACATTCACTTCAGGAACGGCAATGTCCGACATCACGCGCAAGGAATTTCTCCGACTGAGTGCACTGATGGCCGGCGCCGCGGCACTCCCGGCATCGGCGCGTGCCGCGGGCGCACCACGCAGCGTGCCGGCGTTGCCGCACATGCCGGCGAAAGGCGGTGCGATCGACGCGGACCTGATCGTCGTCAACGGACGCGTCCTGACGAGTGATCCGGCGATGCCGCGTGCGGAAGCATTCGCCGTGCGCGACGGACGGTTTCTCGCCATCGGCAGCACAGCCGACATCCGCAATCTCGCGTCGTCACGTACCCGCGTGATCGATGCGGCGCGCATGACTGTCGTTCCCGGCTTCATCGACGCGCACAATCATCCGGGCGGTGTGACCGAGTTGTATGACGTGAACGCGAACCTGCGCAGCATCGGTGCCCTGAAGGCGGCGATCACTGAACGTGTGGCGAAGACCCCGCCGGGCTATTGGGTGGACGCGTACATGTTCGACGACACGAAGCTCACCGATGGCCGACCGCTGCATCGCCGAGATCTCGATGAGGTGGCGCCGAATCACCCCGTCGGTGTGCATCATCGCGGCGGGCACACGGGCTGGTACAACTCGAAGGCTTTCGAACTGGCGAAGGTGACGAAAGACACGCCGGATCCCACCGGAGGCCGCTTCTTCCGCGATGCGGATGGCACGCCGAACGGATGGGTGGCCGAGTTGGCGACGGATGTCTTCGACAGCGTCGGCCTGCGCGAACAGTTCACGCCGGCGCAGGATCAGGAACGACGTCGTAATGGCATGGCGCACATGTCGTCGCTCTACACGGCCGCCGGCCTGACCACGGTACACGACCTGAGTACGTCCGCCGAGAACATCCGCGCCTATGAAGAAGTCCGTGCGCGTGGGGAGCTGCGGCACCGCGCCTACATGATGATCCGCGGCAAGGCGTTTCCGTTGTTGCGAGATGCGGGCGTCTCCACGGGCTTCGGTGACGAGTGGGTGCGCGTGGGCGGCGTCAAGTACGCCGCCGATGGATCAGCCTCTGAGCGCACGATGCGCATGAGCACCCCGTTCCAGGGCACGACCGACTACGGCATCCTCACCATGTCGCAGGCCGAGATCCATGACGCGGTGGATGATGCCCACAGCAAAGGGTGGCAGGTGGGCATTCATGCAAACGGTGACGTGACGATCGACATGGTGCTGACCGCGTACGAGCGTGCGCTCGCGCGCTGGCCGCACCCCGATCGCCGGCATCGCATCGAACACTGTTCGCTTGTGAACCCGTCGCTGATCGCGCGCATCGTCAGGACGGGCTCCATCCCGACGCCGTTCTGGACCTACATCTACTATCACGGCGAGAAGTGGGAGAAGTACGGCGATGCGAAGATGGAGTCGATGTTCGCGCACAAGTCTTTTCTCGACGCGGGCATCAAGGTGCCCGGGGCGAGCGACTACGGACCCGGACCGTTCGAGCCGCTGATGGCGCTGCAGTCGATGGTCACGCGCACCGACTATCGCGGACATGTGTGGGGCGCGAACCAGCGCGTGACCATCGATCAGGCGCTCACCATCGCTACGCAGAACGGCGCCTACGCATCGTACGAGGAACACATCAAGGGGTCGATCACGACCGGTAAGCTCGCCGACTTCGTGATCCTGGAAAGAGATCCGCATGATGTGCCACCGGACACGATCAAGGACATCCGGATTGTGCGCACCGTCACCGGCGGCCGCACGGTATTTCCGAAGAACGAGGCGTAGCGCGTGGAGCGTCGGGAGTTGCTTGGCTGGATGGTAACGACGGGTGGGCTGGCCGCGCTCAATCGGCTGTCGACGTCGGATCTGCTTTCTTTGGGACGTGACGCACACGTGCGCGCTGTTGCGTCTCCGGTCACGGCGCCCGCGCTCGATGCACGTGCCGCTGCCATCGTGAGCGCTGCGGCGGAACGCATCATTCCGGCCACTGACACGCCCGGCGCGACGCAGGCGAATGTCACCGCGTTCATCGAGACGATGCTGGGCGGGTGGTATGCGCCTGCAGATCGCGAGCGATTCGTGGCGGGCCTCGTCGAACTCGATGCCCGCGCCCGCGAACTGTTCACGAGAGCGTTCGTCACCTGCGATCCGAGCCAGCAGGTGTCGCTGCTCGAGGAGTATGACGACGCGGTGTCGGCCCTGCGCGGCGCGCAGGACACCAGCGCCAACGCACACTGGTTCGCGATGCTCAAGTATCTCACCGTGTGGGGTTACTGTACGTCGGAAGTCGGCATGCGTGAGTTGCTGCACACCTGGCCGATGCCGATGCGCTACGACGGCAACGCGAAGGTCGGCGCGTGAGTCGCGAGGTGACGGTGTACGATGCCATCGTCGTCGGTTCCGGCATGACCGGTGGATGGGCCGCGAAAGAGTTGACCGCACTCGGTCTCCGCACGCTGGTGCTGGAAGCGGGCCGTCCGATCTCGCCGGAGCGCGACGCGCGTGAACACGTCGCACCGTTCGAGATGCCGTTTCGCGGACTCGGTGATCGCAAGCACATCGATGCGCGACAGACGGTGCAGCAGAAGTCGGTGACCTTCGACGAGATGAGTCACCAGTTCTGGACGGATGACATCGACAATCCGTACACCACGAGTGATACGCGTCGGTTCGACTGGTTCCGATCGCGGCAGGTTGGCGGCAAGTCGATCATCTGGGGACGACAGGCGTATCGCATGAGTGACCTCGACTTCGGCGCGAATGCGCGTGACGGCATCGCGGTCGACTGGCCGATCCGGTACGCCGATATCGCTCCATGGTACGACACCGTCGAGCGATTCATCGGTGTGTCAGGTCAAGCGGAGCGGCTGTCGCAACTGCCGGACGGTGCATTTCTGCCTCCGATGGCGATGAACTGTGTGGAGCAGCATGTGCAGTCGCGCATCGCGGCGAAGTATGGAAGGGAACGGGTGCTGACCATTGGGCGTGCGGCGGTATTGACGACAGCCATGAATGGTCGTGCGCCCTGCCACTACTGCGGACCCTGTCACCGCGGCTGCAGCACGCGCTCGTATTTCAGCAGCGTGAACGCCACCCTGCCGGTGGCGCAGGCGACTGGGCGCATGACGCTGCGACCGTTCAGCGTGGTGCGCTCACTCGTGTATGACGCGACGCGCCGGCGCGTCAGCGGCGTGCGGGTGATCGACATGCGCACAGGCAGCGAACATTCGTTTTCGGCGCGCATCGTCTTCCTCTGCGCATCGGCGATCGAAAGTGCCCGGCTGCTGCTCAATTCCGTCAGTCCGCAGTTCCCGAACGGGCTTGCGAATTCGAGTGATCAGGTCGGGCGCAACATCATGGACCACATCAAGTGGGGCGGTGCGACCGGACAGATCGACGGCTTCGACGACCGCCGTGTGATCGGTGAGCGGCCGAATGGCATCTACGTGCCACGCTTTCGGAACGTGAGCGCACCGCATCCTGATTTCCTGCGCGGCTACGGATTTCAGGGCGGCGCCGGGCGCAGCGGTTGGGACGCGGCAGCGCGCGCGCCGGGTCTCGGCGCGGCCTTCAAGCAGCGGCTCACCACGCCCGGACCGTGGAGCATGTCGTTCGCCGGATTCGGCGAGATGTTGCCGCGCGCAACGAATCGGGCGACGATCGATCCGACGCTCAAGGACCGCTGGGGAGTTCCTGCGCTGCATATCGAGGCACAGTGGAGCGAGAACGAACTCGCGATCCACCGCGACATGGGTGTGACGGCGTCGGAACTGCTCGACGCCGCCGGCGCACGCAACATTCGCGCACACACACATGGGCCGAGCACACCCGGCAACGCCAATCACGAGATGGGCGCCGCGCGCATGGGCCGCGATCCGAAGACGTCGGTACTCAACGGCTGGAATCAGGCGTGGGACGTGCCGAACCTGTTCATCACGGATGGTGCGTTCATGACTTCGAGCGGCTGCCAGAATCCGTCATTGACGTACATGGCAATGACGGCGCGGGCCTGTCACCATGCCGTGCAGGAGCTGAAGCGCCGGAATATCTGACCGCGGGAAATTGCGACGCCGATGCCTGGCGATCTCTGCGACGTCGGCGCGCCCCGTCGTGCTATGCTGCGCAAGGAAGTGTGTCGGTCGCAGTGTCTTCAGCGCGGTGCATCATGACGATGTCGGTCGGCATTCTTGGCACGGGCTGGGTGGGCTCCAGCGTCGCGATCTCCGTCCTGCAGGCGGGTTTCGCCACCGAGCTCCTGCTGGCCGATGTCCGTCCGGAATTGGCGGAAGGCGAGGCGATGGATCTCGCGCATGGGGCACCCTTCTACCCCTCCGCATCCGTGCGGGCTGTGCCCCGCGACGGGTTGTTCGAGACCGATGCCCTGGTGATCGCCGCCGGACACAACGGCACTCCGACACAGTCGCGACTCGAGTTGCTGGCGGACAATGCCGTCATCCTGCGAGACATCGGCGCCGCGCTGCGCGGCTACCGCGGCATCGTCGTCGTGGTGACGAATCCCGTGGATGTGCTCACGCAGGTGCTGGCGGAAAGTTCAGGACTGCCGCCTGAGCGAGTGATCGGCACCGGGACGATGCTCGACACGGCGCGGCTCCGCCAGACGATCGGCGGCGAGATCGATGTCGATCCGCGATCGGTGCACGCGCAGGTGATCGGAGAACACGGTGACTCGGAAGTGGTGCTCTGGTCGTCAGCACACGTGGGTGGTGTGCCGCTGCGCGAGTGGCCGGGCTGGAAGCCCGAGCGCGAACCGGTCATCGCCGAGTTGGTGCGCCGCGCCGGATTCGAGATCATCCGCCGAAAAGGCGCCACGAATCACGCCATCGGGCTGGTCACGGCAGCCTTGCTTCGTACGCTCCTGCGCGATGAACGGCGCATCGAGACGGTCTCGCGGGTACATGTCGGCGCGCTCGGCTTCACAACTGTCGCCTTCTCACTGCCGACGGTTCTGGGTGTCTCGGGGGCGCTGAACGTCGTGTCGCCGGCGCTGGCCGACGAGGAACGTGACGCGCTCGAACGCAGTGTCGCGGTGCTGCGCGCGGCACGAGCGTCGGTGACCTGACACCACGCCCTCAGCCCCCGCCGTGGCTGACCCGTCGCCGAATATTTCGTCTGGAACCAGAGCGCCTGTGACGTGATCCCCGGAGGTGCGGGCGCCTTCAGGCGTCTTCACCTCCGAAGGATGCAACGCCGAGCCGGTTCAGCCCTGCGCCAGCTTCCAGCTCGCCGACGCGTTCACGAACTCGCGGAACAGGTGACGAGTGTGCGGGTCGGTCATCTCGAAGACTTCCGGGTGCCACTGGACCCCGACGATGAATGCGTCATCGTCCTCGAGTTCAACGGCCTCGACCAGACCATCCGGCGCGACCGCCGTGGCGGCCAGACCTCGGCCGATCGACTTGAGGCCCTGATGGTGCATGGAGTTGACGGACAGCTTATCGACCTCCATGGCGTGTCGCAGTCGCGATCCTGGCGCGATGCTCACCTCATGGGCGAGGTGATCGCGCTCGAAACCGCTGGTCGGGAAATAGTCATGCTTGATCGCGCCATCGTACTGGGCGTCGAGATCCTGCCAGAGCGAGCCACCCTGCGCCACGTTCAACACCTGCGCGCCGCGACAGAGGCCAAGGAACGGCTTGCGATCCTCGACTGCCCACTTGGCCATCAGAATTTCCGTTCGATCGCGCGCCGGATCGATGTTGCCGAGTCTCGGGTGGGGGGCCTCGCCGTACGTGCCGGGGTCCATGTCGACACCGCCGGGCACGAGAATGCCGTCCACGCGCTCGTACAATTCGCGGAGGGTGTCCTCGTCATCGTCGAGAAGCGGGACGAGACATGGAACGGCCCCGACCATGGAGATCGCCACGTAGTAGCGCTGATTCATCACCACTGACTGCGGCAGCCCGGCGGGAATCCCGTCGATGGACTGCAGGGTCTGGGTGGTGACGGCGATCAGGGGGCGGTATCGGGCCATGCACGGTGGGGCTGGAGACGACGGTTCGTCACGACGAGCCTACGAATATATAAGTATGGTCACGACGATCATTCGTTCCCGCGGATACACGATGATCGGACCATGCCGTAACGGTCTCGGCTTTGGACAGGCGCATCGGCGGGAGGCCGCCGAGCCGACGATCGACCTGCGCCTGGTGTTGCGATGACGAGTCAGAGTTCGACCTGCACACCCAGCTCGACGACGCGATTGGGCGGCAGGCGGAAGAACGAGGTCGCGGATCGCGCGTTCCGCACCATGACGCCGAAGAGTTTCGCCCGCCAGCTGGACAGGGCGGGATTGGGTCCGTCCACGATCGTCTCGCGACCCAGAAAGTACGTGGTGTCGGCCGGATTCCATGGAACCCCGTCCTGCGCCGATCGGGCCATCAGTGCTGGCACATCGGGCTCCTCCATGAATCCGAATCGTCCGACCACGCGCCAGACGCCATCCGCCAGCGGTGTCACCTCGACGCGATGGGCTTCCGTGACATGGGGCACGAAGAGCGTCTCGACCGTCAGCAGGATCACATTGGCGTGCAGCACCCGATTGTGTTTCACGTTGTGCAGCAGCGCTCGCGGCAGGCCATCGCTGCGGGCGCCGAGAAACACCGCAGTTCCACCGACTCGCGAGCAGGACCCATTGCGCAGGGAGTCCATGATCGCGGCGACGGCTTCAGGGGTCCACGCCTTCTCGCCGGCCGCAGCCGCTAGCGCAATGCGCCCCTTCTGCCACGTGAGCAGCAGGACGCTGATCATTCCGCCGATCAGCAGCGGGATCCATCCGCCGTCCAGGAGCTTGAGCAGATTCGCACCGAGGAATGCGATGTCGAGTAACAGGAAGCCACCCGTCACGAATGCCGTACGCGTCCAGCTCCACCCCCACCGTCGATGCGCCACCGCGCCGAACAGGATCGTCGTGACGAACATCGTGCCCGACACCGCCAGACCGAATGCGGCCGCCAGTCGCGTGGACGATCCGAATGACACCACCAGCGCGATGCACGCCAGCATCAATGCCCAGTTCACGGATGGCAGGTACACCTGACCCATCTCGAGCGCGGACGTGTGAATGACATGCAATCGCGGCGTCAGGCCGAGCTGCATGGCCTGCCGAGTCATGGAGAAAACCGCGCTGATCAGCGCCTGCGATGCGATCACGGTGGCGGCGGTGGCAAGGATCACCATCGGATAGAGCAGCCACGGTGGTGTCGAGCTGTAGAATGGACTGCTGGCTGTCGCGGGAGACTGCAGGAGCGTGGCGCATTGTCCGAGATAGCTCAGCACGAGCGCTGGCAGCGCGACCGAGAACCAGGCGATCCGTATCGGTCGCTTGCCGAAATGTCCCATGTCGGCGTACAAGGCCTCCCCGCCCGTCAGACAGAGTACGACGGCGCCGAGCACCGGGATTCCGTGCAGGCCGTGCGCGAGAAAGAACCGGACGCCCCAGCGCGGATCCAGCGCTTGAAGACTTTCCGGTCGGTGCGCGACACCCCAGATACCGAGCGCGCCGATCACGGCGAACCAGAGCAGGAGAACCGGTCCAAAGACCCGACCGATCCTGCCCGTCCCGCGGGACTGCATGGCGAAGAGCGCCAGCAGGATCAGGACGGTGATTGGCACGACGAACGGGTCGAAGGCGGCCGTGGCCATCTTCAGGCCCTCGACCGCGCTGAGCACCGAGATCGCCGGTGTGATGGCGCCGTCACCATAGAGCAGTGCAGAACCTGCAACGCCGAGAAGAAACAGCTTGCGGGCACGGTGCGGGTGGACGACGCCTGAGTTGTCCGTTGCGGCCAGCGCAAGGAGGGCAAGAATGCCTCCTTCACCATCGTTGTCCGCGCGCATGATGATGACGAGGTACTTCACGCAGACGACCAGCAGCAGCGACCAGATGAAGAGCGAGACGACGCCCAGCACGTTGTCCGGGCTGGCATCGATGCCATACCCGCCGACGAACGCATCCTGCAGCGCGTAGAGAGGACTGGTTCCGAGGTCTCCGAAGACGATGCCCATCGCGCCCAGGGCCAGAGCGGCCGTTCCCGGTCGGGCAGCGTGGGCCGCACCAGGCGGAGTCGCCGCCGTGGCTTGAGTAGTGTCGACGTCTGATGTCATCTGCGGTTAAATAGTCGGTCGATCAAGAGCCTGAGCGCTCGAGCACGACCATACCATCAGCTTTCGGTCCATGCCCACCCTGATCCGTGCACTGACGCTCCCTGCAGCAGCGCTGCTGCTCCTGCCCGGCTTCTCGCCCCGCTTCGACGATCCACCGATGCGCGGCTTCACCACCGCGTCGGCGAAGATCCAGCGTGAGTGGGAAGCGAAGTTCCGAGCCTTGCCCGAACCGGCACGCATGCGCGAAGCGATGCGCCGCCTCGCCGCGCGCCCGCACCATCTCGGCTCGCCCTACGGCAAGGACAATGCGGAGTGGCTCAGGGCACAGTTCGAATCGTACGGGTGGGACGCACGCATCGAACGCTTCGACGTGCTGTTCCCGACACCGAGGGTGCGCGTGCTGGAGCTCGTGGCGCCGACACGATTCACGGCAAGGCTCGAGGAGCCGATTCTCAGGGAGGATCCGAGCACCAATCAGCGCGCCGAACAGCTGCCGACGTACAACGCCTATTCCGGCGACGGTGATGTGACGGCACCGCTGGTGTACGTGAACTACGGCGTGCCGGCGGACTACGACGAACTCGAACGGCGCGGCATTTCCGTCAAGGGTGCGATCGTGATTGCGCGCTACGGCGGCTCGTGGCGCGGCATCAAGCCGAAAGTCGCGCACGAACATGGCGCGGTCGGTGCGCTGATCTACTCCGATCCACGCGACGATGGGTACGCCGCGGGAGAGACCTATCCCAATGGGCCGTATCGTCCGAAGGACGGTGTGCAGCGCGGCAGCGTGCTCGATATGCCGACGTATCCCGGTGATCCGCTCACGCCGGGCGTCGGTGCATCACCGGGGGCGAAGCGCCTCGATCGCAAGGACGCGATCACGATCATGAAGATTCCTGTCCTGCCGATTTCATACGCCGATGCGCAGCCGCTGCTCGCGGCGCTGACCGGACCGGTCGCGCCACCTGCGTGGCGCGGCGGCTTGCCGATCACCTATCGCCTTGGCCCCGGCACGGCACAGGTGCACCTGAAACTGGAGTTCGACTGGAAGCAGACACCACTCTACAATGTCATCGCCACCCTCAAGGGCTCGACGTTTCCCGACGAGTGGGTGATGCGTGGCAATCATCATGATGGCTGGGTGAACGGGGCCGAAGATCCGATCTCGGGGCTGGTGGCCGAACTGGAGGAAGCGCGCGCCCTGGGCCTGTTGCTGAAGCAGGGCTGGCAGCCGAAGCGCACGATCGTGTACATGGCGTGGGATGGCGAGGAGCCGTCGCTGCTCGGTTCCACCGAGTGGGTGGAGGAACACATGGCGGACATGCGCGCCAAGGGTGTGTTCTATCTCAATACGGATGGCAACGGTCGCGGCACGCTCGGCGCGGCGGGCTCACATGCACTCGAGCGCTTCGTGGGCGAAGTGGCCGGCGAGGTCACCGATCCGGAATCGAATGTCACGGTGCTCCAGCGCCAGCGGATGGCGGAAGTCATCGGTGGCAACGCCGAGGCGCGGTCGATGCGGGATCTGCGCATCGAGGCGCTCGGCTCCGGCTCGGACTTCACGCCTTTCCTGCAGCACGCCGGTGTGCCGACGTTGAACATCGGCTTCGGCGGCGAGGATGGCGGCGGCATCTATCACTCCATCTACGACACCTTCGCCTGGTACACACGTTTCAGCGACACGTCGTTCGTGTACGGCAAGGCGCTGGCGCAGGTCGCGGGCATGATGGTGATGCGGGTCGCGAACGCCGACCTGCTACCGGCGGAATTCGGAAACCTGTCGGCGACCGCAAAACGCTATCTCGGTGAAGTCACGACGCTGCGCGAAACGACGGCGAAGGAGATCGACGAGCTGAATCGTCGGCTGACGGAAGGCGCGTACAGCATCACGAACGATCCACGTTCTCCGTTGCAGGCGCCGAAAGCGCAGGCGCCGGCCCCCTATCTCAACTTCGCGCCCATCCAGAATGCCACCGATTCGCTGGCGCGAGTGGCCGAGCGATATGAGCGCGCGTATGGTGGCCTGCCGACCAGTGCCGTGACGTCGGTCGCACTGGCGCAGGTCAATGCTCTGCTGCGCCAGGGTGACCAGGTCATGCTCATTCCGGAGGGGTTGCCGAAGCGCCCATGGTATCAGCATGCGCTGTATGCCCCGGGTTACTACACCGGCTACGGTGTGAAGACCATGCCGGGTGTACGCGAAGCGATCGAGCAGCGTGACTGGAAGGCGGCGGACGAGCAGATCGCGAAGCTGGCGGCGGCGCTGCTGCGCGAGAGTGATCTCATTTCGCGGGCGGCGCAGCTGCTCGAGCAGGCGACGGGCGCCAAACCCGTGCCGTGATCACGCTCGATCCCAGGAAAGCTCTGCAGACCCATCCCGATGCCGCAGAGGTTCCCACGCGCAGTCGGCGAGGCATCATGGCTCCACGTCGGCACTGAGGAAGCCGTTGCTCAACAGGATCTGCCCCTGTCGCGCCAGCAGATCGCGCTCGTCGCGAATGCGCGTTTCGAGATCGGGAACATCAGGAAACAGTGTGATGGTGCGCACGATGAACGCATACGTTCGCGTCGTGTCCGTGAGTGACGGCACCATCGCCTCGACGACCGTCGTCGGGAGCGAGTCGGTCACGATCTTCGTCTTGAGCACACTCCAGCTTCCGCGCCTGAAGCGGAACAGCGTCACTGGCAGTGTCACGGTCACCGGGCCACTCGGCAGCTGAAGGGCGGCGACGCGATACATGAGATAGAGGCGTGGCACGGCGGCGCTGTCGGCCATCACGTGCCACTTGTCATTCACCGCCAGTTTCCCAACGGGAAATGGCGTGACGCCCAGATCGCGCAAGGCGCTGTCCAGCGCCAGATGGGTGCTGCCGGAGAGGCTGGGCGCCGGACCCTGCGCGCGCGCCGAATCGGCGGCCGCGGACGCTGACGATCCACCGCGGCATGCGACCACGAGGCCGACGGTGACGATGAGGGTGGCGACGATACGAGTGGTCATGGGAATTATCTGAGGGTGTTCACTGCGTCAGCCACCGCAGCCATCGCGGGCCGAATAAGAGCGCCGGTCGCCATCGCCAGCCCGCACGCGTCACCGCCTCGATCAGCGGTGCCTTCATTTCCTGCAGGTCGAAACGATACGTGTACGAGAGGTTGTCTGTCAGCCGTCCGCGTTCGTCCACCTGCAGGCCGAAGACCCGCTGCTGCTCACGGTGTACGAACACGATGCCGCGCTCGCTGCGCCACGACAGATTGGCACCGCCGCGCCCGGCGGATACATCGAGCGAGGAGGTCTGATCGATGGGTCGAACCATCTGACGCTCGTCATCGAGTCGCATCAGGATGCGATGCGTCCGATGCAGGCCACGGGCGCGAGCGAAGTCGATCCAGGTTGCATCGGCGTATCGCCACGTGGCGACCAGTGTGTCGGGCTCTCCATCGACCGCTTCGACCGTGAACGGGACGTCGAGTGTATTCACCTGCATCAGTCGATGACGCATCTCGGTCGTGCTGACGGGTGTCGCGCCTGCCTGTGCAACAACTTCGCCGGCCCACGGCGCGACGCGGAAGAAGAACACCACCGCGCACACGACGAGTGACAGCACGATGGCGACCAACGTGGCCGGACGATAGAGCAAGAAGTCGCGCGACGCGTCCGTCATGCCGGCAGCGCCGACCGGTTCGCGAGACACCAGCGCAGACTGCGCGAGTGCGCGCGCTACGGTAGCGCTGTCGGGACCCGTCCACACGAAAAGCGTTCGGTCCACCACCAGCGCCTTTGCGACGTCATTGACGCGAACGATCGTCCGCGTTCCATCGACACCGACGGTCGGCAGGTCACCGGTCATCATCCGTAGATACGCGTCGGCCGTCCGTTCTGCATCATCAGTCGACTGGAACACCGCCACCACCAGGCTCGACGACGGTGGAAGGATCGCCATCTCGGCCACCTGCGCGCGCGCCAGCGGACCGTCTGGCATGCGTGACCGGAGATCCGTGACGAGATCCGGGTCGTGCGCGGCGCCGAAGACCGTGACCGGGTCGGCGAAACGACCTCCGCTCACCGCGAGTGCGGAGGCATTCACGCGGTACCTGATCGGTGAAACCGTGCCGTCGTCGGGAGTCCACGTCAGGTCACGTTTCGGGATCCATCCCACGGCCTGCGCCGTATGAAACGCGAGCTGCGGCCCGACGACGATCGCCATGAATCCGCCGAAAAAGACGACCGGCCGCAGCGACGTCCGCGACCGGCTGAGCACCACGACCGCGATGCACAGCGCCACGACCGTCGCGATCGTCAATGCAGCCGTCGCCACGAGTGCGGGATTGGAGCGGATCAGCGACGACGCATCGACCATTGCGAACGTGCGGCTCAGTCGTTGGTCGCCAGCGGAATTCCCAGCCGCTCGCCGAGTTCACGCAGTGCACGCTCGCGCGCCGAGAGATCCGGGGTGCTGAAGCGCAGGAACACCGGCCGGAGGTTCGCCTCCGCGTGCGACGTGTCGGCACCGAACGCGCGCGCCAGCGTTTCGGCGAAGTGATAGGCCAGTTCGCTTTCGCGCGCCCGGAGCGCGCGCAGCAGCGCGTCGATCAGCGGCGGCGGATGAAAGTCGGCCACGTGGTCGAGCGCCCCGATCAGTCCATCGGACAGTGTCGCCGTCTCGATGGCCGCGCGCAGGACATCGATTCGCAACGCATCGTCGACGAGGTGTGATGCGGTGCGGATGACGGCGACGCGCACCTCGTTGCTGGTGGAGGAACGGGCGGCTTCGCGGAGCGCATCGTCGGCGCGCGGCGTTCGCAGGGCGGCGAGTGCCTCGACATCGCGCCAGTCGCCGGGCGGCGTGAGCAGGGGATACAGCGCGCCGTGATCCGCCGCAGGTACCCGGCGCAGGGCATCGAGGTCGTAGCCGACGCCATCGTGCCATTTTGCGTAGTCGATTTCCATGCTGCGACGAAAGACCGTGAGGGCATCGGAACCGAGGCCGAACGCGGCACGCAGGGCGGCCACGGCGCGGTCCTGAAACTCCGTCATTGGATTGTCCGGGTCTGGCATGTTCGGAGTGTACAATGCCGTACCGTACGGCGGGATCCGGGGATGGCGCCTGGCATGGCGCGACCCGCACATTTCAGGTCGTCCGACCGAACCGTCATCCACGCACGCATGCGCATCGAGCACCTCGCACTCTGGACCACCGACATCGATCGCTGCGCCGCATTCTACGCGACCTATTTCGGTGGCAGACCGGGCCCGCGGTATCAGAACGAGGCGAAGGGGTTCGAGTCCGTGTTCCTCTCCTTCGCCGATGGTGCACGATTGGAGATCATGCGCACGACCACACTCACCCCGACCGTCGCCACACCGGGAGCCCAGCGCATGGGCCTCACACACTTCGCAGTATCGCTCGGCTCCGAATCGGCGGTGAACGCAATGACTGAGCGGCTGCGCACGGATGGTTTCCCGATTCTCGACGGCCCGCGACGCACCGGTGATGGCTATTACGAAAGCGTGACGCTGGATCCGGATGGCAACCGTGTCGAGCTGACGGTCTGACGAACGACTCGCGACGACTCATTTCCCGAATCCCAATTTCTTGATGCCTGTCCTGCAGATTCTCGTCGCCGGCCCCTATCGCTCCGGCACGAATGACGATCCGGCGCTGATCCAGAAGAATGTGGACGCCATGACAGACGCGTCACTGCGCTTGTTTCGTGCCGGTCATCTGCCCGTGATGGGCGAGTGGTACGCGCTGCCGCTGATTGAGCACGCGGGATCGACCGGAATCGGTGACGCGGTGTTCACCGAGATCTTCCATCCGATCTCACGCCGGTTGGTGGCGAAGTGTGACGGATGCCTGCGTATCGGCGGTGCGTCGGTGGGCGCGGACGAGATGGTGGCGCTGGCGCGGGAGCATGGGAAGGCGGTGTATCATGGGATCGAGGAGATTCCGGGGGCGTAGGGGGATGCATCGCGACGTGCTGCGGCAGCCTGCCTGCGCCCGCGTCGCCGCCGGCTCACTGCAGTCGCCAGATCAGTGCGGCACCCGCGACTACCAGTCCACCGACAGCAAGCACCATCCAAATCCGTGGCCGCCGCGGCACTGAACGCGTCTCGCTGACCGCCACTTCACGCGGCGTCAGATCGTTGAGTGCCGCCCGGAACGAGGCCGCATCGGCAAATCGATCGTCCGGGATCTTGGCGAGTGCCTTCATCACTGCCGCTTCGAGCGTCAGCGGCAGTGCCTCTCGGTGCGTTCGGATACTCGCCACGGGATCGACGAAATGGCGTGCCATCACGGCCCGTGCCGTTGGTGCCGTGAATGGAGGCGTGCCGGTCAGCATCTCGTAGAGCACACAGCCAAGGCTGTACAGATCACTGCGCCGGTCGATGTGGGATTCGCCGGCTGCCTGCTCAGGACTCATGTACTCGGCTGTGCCGAGCGCGAAGCCGGCATCCGTGAGGTTGCGCGTGTCGGTCGTGTCGGCCGTGCGCGCGATGCCGAAGTCGGCCAGCAGCGCGCAGCCGTTCGCGAGCAGCACATTCGACGGTTTGACATCGCGATGCACGAAGCCAAGACCGTGCGCGTAGCTGAGTCCCTCGAGCACGTCGCTCGCAATACTGATTGCGTCGTCCATCGGCAGCGGGCCAGTGCGTGCAAGGCGCTCCTCGAGTGTCTCGCCCTCGACGAACGGCATCACGTAGTACGGCACGCCGCCCGCGACACCTGTATCGAGCACAGGAACGATGTGCGGATGCTGCAACCTGGTGGCGATTCGAATCTCGCGTGCGAATCGGGCGGCGCCGAGCTGCAGCACGAGCTCCGGCTTCGGCGCCTTCAGCGCAACGTGCACATCCCGCGTCAGGTCGTGTGCGAGATACACCGTCGCCATGCCGCCATCCGCGATCTCGCGCTCGATCCGATACCGGTTCGCGACGACGCCGGTGAACGGCGTGCCGCTCGTCAGCGCCGGGTCATTGGGGAGGTTGGGGGGCGTCACCGTGCAACTATAGGGGCAGGGCCGCACCTGAACCAGCAGGCCATGTGTGCCGCACGAAACGCACCTCGCGGTGCGGAATCGCGATAGCCACTATGCTCCCTGCATGAAGACACCTCGATCAGCGTTCGGCGGAGCGCGCCACGCCCGCCGCCTGCGCCTCGTCGCCGCCGTGGTTGCATCGCTCGCCCCGCACGTCGGCATCGCGCAGATTGCGCGCCTTTCCTTCCCGGCCAGTGTGCACGCCGGCCCGATCACCGGACGTGCCTTTCTCTTCGTCGCGCGCACGGACAAACAGGAACCGCGCCGTCAGGCCGGCTCGTTCCGCGCAAGTGAGCCGTTCTTCGCCGTCGATGTGAGCGCTATGAAGCCGGGCGAAAGCGTCACCATCGATCCGACGACGCTCGGCTTTCCACTCGCGTCGCTCGATCGTCTGCCCGCCGGTGACTACTTCGTGCAGGGCATGCTCCTGCCATACACGCAATTCGCGCGCGCCGACGGCCACACGATCTGGGCGCACATGGACGCCGGCGAAGGCCAGCGCTTCAACGCATCACCGGGATCGCTGCTGAGCGAGGTGCAGAAGGTGCACATCGATCCTGCGCGCAAGACAGTCGTGACGCTGTCGCTGACGAAGGTGTTGCCCCCTGTCCCCCGGCCGGAGGAGACGCAGTGGGTCAAGCGGGTCCGCATGACGTCGAAACTCGCCAGCGCCTTCTGGAATCATCCGATGCCGATCGGCGCCGTGGTGCTGCTGCCGAAAGGCTACGATGAGAATCCCACGCGTCGCTATCCGGTGGTGTACACCGTCGGACACTTCAGCGAGCGCGCGCCGTTCGGCTTCACGTTCGAGAACTGTGACGCGCCGGAAACCGCAGAAGCGAAGGCCGCACGCCTTGCACGCACCGCGCGCGAGCCGGGCTGCGAATTCCAGAAGGCGTGGACGTCGGGCGCCGTGCCGGAAGTGATCGCGGTGTTCATCCAGCACACCACGCCGTTCTACGACGACAGCTACGTGCTCAACTCGGCCAACAATGGGCCGTACGGCGATGCGATCACGAAAGAGCTGATTCCGGAAATCGACACACGCTTCCGCACCGTGGCGGCGCCGTACGCACGCGTGCTGACCGGCGGGTCGACCGGGGGCTGGGACGTTCTCGCGCTGCAGACGCACTATCCCGATGTCTTCGGCGGCGCGTGGTCGCTGTACCCCGACCAGCTGGACTTCCGCAACTATCAATTCGGCAACATCTACGCCGATTCCAATGCGTTCACAGTGGCGGACGGTTCATGGCTGCCGCGCGACATACCATCCAGCCGCAGTGTCGAAGGCCTCACGGACCTCACGGTGCGTGAGGAGAATCAGGCCGAGATGGTGATCGCGTCACACGGACGTTCCGGCGGGCAGTGGGATGGCTGGGCCGCAGCGTGGGCGCCCGTGGGAAGCGATGGCTATCCGCAGTCGCCGTGGGACAAACGCACCGGCGGTATCGATCGCAGTGTCGCCGAATCGATGCGTGCGCGTGGTTACGATCTGCGGGACTATGTGGAGCGCAACTGGAGCACCATCGGCCCGAAGCTGGTCGGCAAGCTGCATGTGGCCGTTGGTGACATGGACAACTATTTCCTGAACCTCGGTGTCTATCGGTTCGAGACATTTCTCGAAAGCACGAAGGAGCCTGGCAAGGGACCGTATTTCGCAGGCACGATTGAATACGGCCGGCCGCTCAAGCCGCATGGCTGGCAGCCGTGGACGAACCAGGAACTGCTGCAGATCATGAAGCGACACATCGAACGGAATGCACCGGTGCCGTGATGCCGTCGCACGACTGACGCGTCCGGACGTCTTTTCAGATCTCCAATTCCTCAGCGAGGCGACTCATGAAGCGATTTCTCGTGCTCGTGTTCGTGATCGCTGCGTGCAAG
>JACMLX010000172.1 GCA_014379355.1 Gemmatimonadaceae bacterium | reverse complement strand
GGCGGGTGACACGGTCACGTCGGCTCCGGCAACGACGGCCACCACGCCCGAAGCGCGGCCCTCGACGCAAGCGGTCACGGATCCGGTCGCGCCGCCCGAGGCACAGGCGACCACGCCACCAGTCACGCCACCCGTCACGCCACCCGTCACGCCACCCGTCACGGCACCGACCAAGCCAGCCGACGATTCGGCGCGCGCGGCCGACGCACGCAGCAATGAGACGGTGCGCCGCGCACTGGCCGCCGAAGTCGCATCGCAGTGGCGTGCGTATCTCAAGCTGGTGACGCCGGAACTTGGCGACGACATCGGCGATCTCAGGGCGGATTTCACGGTGCTCGTCAACCAGGCCGGCCAGCTGGCGGACGTGCGTCCCGGCACGCTGTCGGAAGAAGCGGTGTTCAACGACAACGCATCGAAGGCGCTGCAGAGTGTCGATGGCATCAAGGTCGGCACCGCGCGGCGCCCAGGTGGATGGACGATGCGCGTGCGATTCGTCGGGCCGTCGGTCCGCGTCACGGCGCGTTGACAGCGGCATTCGCGCGACAGTCTTGCCGATCGGCAGCACGCATGACACACTGGTCCGGTTGTGACACCACCACCCGGAGCGACCTGTGGCGATCGATGACGTCCTGCAAACCCTGCTCGCGGCACCGAAGGCATTTCTCGAGTCGAATGCGCTGCTGATCTACGGCTCGAACAAGGGCGGCTCAGGCCCGAAGGAATTCGTCCTGCAGGCGAGTGACGAGACCGGCTGGCGCAGCTGCGTCGGTGGCGCGACGCGCAACGTTCCCTTCTACGTGATGTACGACGCCAACGGATACAATGCGAAAGGCAGTGGCCCGAAGAGCAAGCCATTCGCCACACACTACGTGTCGATGCGCGAGTACAACGTGACGAACAACAGCTGGGAGGACGCCGACACGACGCATTACCTGCTGCCGACCGATGGTCCGGCAGTGATGGTGACGTCCAAGCTGAATGGCTGCACCTTCGGCATCGGCTCGAACGGCAGCGGTGCGCGCCTCGTGTCACACCTGCGGCCACAATCGGGCAGCAGTACGGCGGTGCGCGTAGGACTCGACCAGGGAATCCGCGCCGGCTTCGCGGGCGGCAAGCTCGACGTCGGGATCATGTCCAGCGGCCAGGAGAACGGGACGATCCTGGCGCTCCGCACCGGCACGAAGTGGACGTTCTACGCGCAGCGATTTCAGATGCTCGCGAGCATGGTGGGATTCATCAACGACGTGAGGGTGTACAGCTGATCGCGTGCGGCAGCATCCGCTGATCGGCGCTGTTCAGCCCCCGATCAGCACCGTCGGTGCACCCATCACGATCATCCCGCCGTGCGCCGTATTGTCCAGCAACCGGGCCGCCGGTTTCTTGCCGATCAACACCGTGGCCGAGCCCTTGACCACGAGACTTGGCGGACCGACGCAGACACACATCGATGTGATCGTGGCCGCAGGCAGGCCGCAGATCATCACGGTCGGCACACCGGGCGGCAGGATCGGGCCACCGACATGCGGCACGAGCACCGTGACCATCGGACAGACGTGCGGATCGGTGATCCGCGCCGCAGGCATCGGCATCAGCTGACCTCCTGCTGTGCGCCGCCGGATTCGTGACGCACGTAGCCGATGGCCGTGCTCCATCCGCCAAGCTTGGTCACGATCTCGAGTCCCTGTGCGATGCTGGCACGCACGCGTTCATCGGCGTGCTGCGGATCACCCTGCAGCGTTGCAATCGCAACCGCCGCCGACACGAAGGTGGCGACCATGCCTGGGGGTGCCGGCACGGGTGCCGCGCCTTCAGCCGTCGCGATGCTGCCGCCGCTGAACCAGGTCGCCGCGGCACATAACGTCACGGGATGCTTGATGCCGAGCGCCTGCGCGACCTCCCAGATCGCCCGCCGTTTCGTCGCATCCGGTGCGGCGATCCACTGCTCGATCATGTCGAGCAATTCCTGCATGCGTGGTGATTCCTTTGCGCCATCGGCGGTCGCGCCGACGAGTGTATGACGCGCGGAGACCCACGCCCACCAGATGCTTTGACGGGACGGGACGGCGACGGCGATGCAGCGAATGGCTTCCGTCGCCAGACCAGCACTCGCGAGCGCCTCGACGAGTCCAGTCGGATCATCGGTACGATGGCTGATCTCGTGCCACGCATCGAGCACGCCGGCGCGCTCGACGACAAAGCCCACTGGAGTGGACGGATCAGGCGGCGCGTTGGGTGAGAGACTCATCGGCGCACTCATGTCAGTTGATCATCACGACGCCGCCCTTCAGCGTCAGCATCGCACTGCCCGACACTTCTGCCGTCGCCTGACCGCTCGCCTTGAACATCGTGCCCGCGATCTCGACCCCTGCGGGTGTGAGCTTGATCGAGCTGCCACCGACCTTCAATTCGATCTGCAGCGGCGATGTGATGGTCACCTTCCCGCTTTTCGACTCGATCGTGATGTCCTGCGCCGCTTCGAGTGCCGACTTGCCCGCCGACACCTTCGTCGTCGAGTCGCCGGCCTCGACGGTCGTGAGCCAGTTGCCCGACTGCACCTTGCTCGTGACGTCGCCCTTGACCGTCATCGTGTACTTGCCCTTCTGGATCGTGAGCGATTGATCGCCCTGTTCCAGCGTGATGGTCTGGTTGCCTTCCTTGACCGTCAGCGTCGAGTCGTGCTTGATCAGCCCCTTGAAATCACGCTCCGCCTGGAACGTGATTTCTTCGGCGCCCTTCTTGTCCTCGAAGCGCAATTCGTTGTAGGTCTCCGCACTGCCCTGAGGTGACGATCGCGTGCGCATCGCGCTCTGCGTCTTGTCATCGGGCAGCTTGATCTGCGGCATGTTGACGTTGTTGTAGAAACTGCCGACCACCACTGGTGCATCCGGATCGCCGCCGAGGAAACTGACGAGCACCTGATGGCCGACGCGTGGCAGGAAGAAGGTGCCCCACCCCGGTCCTGCCACCATCTGCGCAACCCGGACCCAACACGCGTCACCGGGACCGTGCGGTGTCGATGCGTCGCGATCCCATTCGAACGCGACGCGGATACGACCCAGCTTGTCGGTGAAAATCTCCTCGCCTGCCGGGCCGATGACCGTCGCGACGTGCATGCCTTGCACCGACGGCCAGTGTGCCCAGCGCGGCGGCCGGTACACGACATCGAAGGGAATGGCGGTGAAGTGATTCGAATACGACGCCGGCGAGCGGTCACCGGCGATGTAGCCGCCGTTGTCGCCGTAGTGCTCCACCGACGTGATGAAGTACTGCCCGTCGAGTGCCGGCTCGGCATCCGAATGGATGCCGACCTTTGCGCCGGCCATCAGTCCCGTGGATCCGCTTTCGCCACGGAGTCGCGACGATGACGCCGTGTCGGCCTGCGAACGCAGCGCGGCCTGCTTGCGCAGATCCTCGACGAGCTTGCCGAGTTCCGCCGGCGTCTCGCCACCGCCCTGCGTGGCACCGTCGCGCCCCTGCCCCGCGATGAATTCGTAAAGCTGGTGTTCGAACGTTGCGGGGAACGCGCCCGGATCGAGCGCCCATCCTCCCGGCGCGCCCGGAAATTTCGTCGCGGTCGCGTCCTCGCGATTGTCGCGCTTGAAGAGCTCAGCCTGCGAGGAGCCGACGACAGTCTTCTTGATGAACGGCTGTTGCGACGTGGTGGCGCTGAGCAGCTGCGCGTTGCCGACCCAGCTCGTGTCGCGCAGCTCAGTCACGCCGTTCTGCACGACAGCCGATGCGGACGAATTCGCGACCAGCATCGTGCAGGCCGAAGTCGTATGCTTGAACGTGAACCATGCGCCCTCACGTTCGAGCAGTCGCGCGGCGAAGTTCCAGCGCGACTCCTGATACCGCGTCCGACTCGGCAGGGGCTCGAAGCTGCCCTGCAGCTGCCAATCCATCGCGATCGAGCGGACGGTGTCGCGGAGTATCGCGACCCAATCCTTGTCCTGATAGATCTGGTAGCCACTGCCTTGCGTGAGCAGCCAGGCCGGCGGCACGACGTGCAGTACGTACTCGACGAGCGGTCCGTCCGACGCCAGCGACCGCTCAACGTGGCGCACGATGCCGGTGAACCAGCGCTCGGCACCGTCCTTCGGCGTCACGTGCAGCGAGACGGTTTTCAGCAGCAGGTCTTTCGGCGCGATATCGCGCTTCTCGCTCGCGGCCACGATCCGGAGATCGAACAGCGACGAGACCGCCTCGGTGCAGCTCCATCGCACGCAGAGCAGCACGTCCGCCCCCAACGGCGTCGTGAGCCTGAACTGGCGCGTAGACTGGGAAAAGGTGGTCATCGTCGGAGGGCCGGAGGGAAAATCACGCGCTCACTGCATCGTACGTGAACTCACCCTGCGCGTCCACATTGACCGCGACCGACGCAGTACGCTGCCCTTCCACCAGCGCCGTGAGCAGCAGCGTGGAGACTTCCGGCAGCAGCGTGTTGGTGAGGATGTTGTCGACGTTTCTCGCGCCACTCTGCACTTCGGTACAACGCGCCGCCACCTGTGTGACCAGGTCATCGCCGTACTCGAGCTTGACGCGATGCACCTCGTGCAGGCGACGTGCGATCTTGGCCAGCTTGAGCCGTACGATGCTCTTCAGGTTCTCATCGCGGATCGGATAGTACGGAATGACGACGGTACGGCCGAGGAACGCCGGCTTGAAGGCCGCATCGAGCTCGGGCTTGAGCGCCGACGCCATCGCATCGGGAAACGGCATCGATTCGGCGTCGGCCGTCAGCTTCATGATCGTCTCCGTGCCGGCATTGGTGGTCAGGATGATCACCGAGTTCTTGAAGTCGATCTGCCGGCCCTCGCCGTCGTCCATGACGCCCTTGTCGAACACCTGGAAGAAGAGCTCGAGCACATCCGGATGTGCCTTCTCGATTTCATCGAGCAGCACGACACTGTACGGCCGCCGACGAACGGCCTCGGTGAGCACGCCGCCTTCACCGTATCCGACATATCCAGGCGGTGAACCCTTCAACGTGCTGACCGTGTGCGCTTCCTGAAACTCGCTCATGTTGATGGTGATCATGTTGCGCTCACCACCGTACAACATCTCGCTGAGCTGGATCGCGGTTTCCGTCTTGCCGACGCCCGACGGTCCAACGAGCAGGAACACACCTTTCGGCTTGTTCGGATCCTCGATGCCGACCTTGCTCGTGCGCATTCGACGCGCGATCGCCTCGAGGGCGTGGTCCTGGCCGATGACGCGCACGCCGAGGTGCGACTCGAGCTCGAGCAGCGTGCCGAGTTCATCGCGCATCATCGAGCCGACGGGAATGCCCGTCCAGCCGCCGATCACTTCGCCGACGATCGACGCGTCGACGGTCACGCGCACGAGCGGTGTCTCACCCTGCATGGCCTGCAGCTCAGCCATCTTCACGGCGAGTTCGGCGCGCGAGGTGTCCGTCGTGCCGGTGTCCTCGGTCGGGGGCGACTGCACGCTGGCCTCGAGCTGCTGGCGCAGGCCACGAATGGTTTCGACGAGTGCGCGCTCCTGCTCCCAGCGCACCTCCATGTCCGCCAGTTTCGTGGCGGTCGACGCACGCAGCGCATCGATCGCGGTCAGCCGTTCACTGTGATTCACCCCGACGGCCGTCTCACGACGCAGCACGCGCTCCTGCACTTCGAGATCCTGCAGCACGCGACGCGCATCCTCGACCGCGGCCGGCGTGCTGCTCTGGCCGAGGGCGAGTCGTGCGCACGCCGTATCGAGCACGCTGACGGCCTTGTCGGGCAGTTGACGATCGGGCAGGTAGCGATGCGACAGCCGCACCGCGGCCTCGAGACCATTGTCGGTGATGCGCACGTTGTGATGCTTCTCGAGCGAGGGCACGACACCGCGCATCATCAGCATGCAGGTCGTCTCGGATGGCTCGTCGATCTTCACCAGCTGGAAGCGGCGTGACAGCGCCGGGTCCTTCTCGAAGAACTTCTTGTACTCGCTCCACGTGGTGGCTGCGATCGTCCGCAGCTCGCCGCGCGCCAGCGCCGGCTTGAGCAGGTTGGCGGCATCGTTCTGGCCCGCCGCACCACCGGCGCCGATCATCGTGTGCGCTTCATCGATGAAGAGAATGATTGGAATCGGCGACTTCTTCACCTCGTCGATCAGTCCCTTCAGTCGATTCTCGAACTCACCCTTCACGCCGGCACCGGCCTGCAGCAGTGCCAGGTCGAGCGTGCGAAGCGTGACGCCCTGCAGCGGCGGCGGCACGTCACCCTCGGCAATGCGTCGTGCGAACCCTTCGACGACCGCCGTCTTGCCGACGCCCGCTTCACCGACGAGAATCGGATTGTTCTGCCGCCGACGCGTGAGGATGTCGACGACCTGTCGCACTTCCGTATCGCGGCCGAGCACCGGGTCGATCTTGCCGGCGCGTGCGTTGGCGGTGAGGTCGACGGTGTACTGATCGAGGAACGGCGTCTGGCCGCCCGGACGCGCACCCGGTGCGCCACCGGCCGATGCACCGCCGGGCATCACCGGTCCGCCGCTCGACGCGAGTTGCGCCTTCGCCTCGACACTCTCCACCACGATCGCATCGAAGGTCGAGCGCAGCGCTTCGGCATTCACGTTGCCGAGTGACGGAAGCTCCGCGACGATCTTCCGCGAGATATCCTCATCACTCACGAGGGCGAGCAGTACATGACCGGTGCGGACCTTCTGTGCGCCGAGATCAATGGACCCGAGTGTCCACGCCTGCGTCAGCAATCGCACGAGCGACGGTGAGAGCGACGGCGTGCGTGCGTTGCCGGTCTTGAGCTTGTCGAGCGCGCGCTGGATCTCCGTCGCGAGTCGTGAGCGATCGACACCGAAGTGCTTGAGTGCGAAAAAGAGGTCGGTGTCGGTCGCATCGAGGGCCTTGAGCAGCAGGTGCTCGATCTCGATGTCATAGTGGGTGCGCGAAAGGCAGGTCCCCGCAGCCGCTTCGACAGCGTTGCGGAGTTCGGCATCGAGTTTCGCGATCAGCGAGCGGAGGGTGACCATCGGTCGAGGGGCTCAGGGCGAGACGACAGTGACGATGCCCGGACGCAGTCGCGCGTCAGGGCGCCGCTAAAACAGGAACGACGTGTCGTCGGGATCCCGCGACGGCACGCGTGTACGCAGCCACGTGCCCCAGCCCAGCTTTCCGCTCCCCATGCCGAGGACGGTGGCAGGAACAGCACGGCGCTCGAGCAGCAGGCAGACTTCGACTTCCACCGCATCACCGGCGACGAAACGCACGATGGACTTGAGGTTCTCGTGGCCACGTGTGCCGGGCAACAATCCATCGAACATCGTGCGCGACATCGGGCCGATGCGCACGCGCGCGCGTGCCCCGTGATCGAGCACCGCATCGCCGACCACCGTGCCCAGTCCGAGCACGGTGGTGTCATCATCCTCACCGAGCGCGCACTGCGTGCCTGGTGCGAGCCGATACCACGCCGGCACGAACTCCTCGACCTTGCAGGGCACCTGCAGGTAGCTGGACAGCAACTGCTTCAGGGCACTCGCCGAGCGCGCATGCGGCGCGAGCAACGCGGCATGTCGCAGCAACACCGAATCATCGAACGCCGTGGACGGACTCGCGGCTGTCGCGGCCGTTCGCGCGGGGATTCCGATGCCGAGGCCGACGACGCTGCGCAGGCGCTCCGACAGGATGTCATCGTCGGCACCTTCGCCGGCAGCCACGTGCGGGCGACAGACTCGCCACGCACGATAGAAGAGGGAAATCAGCCGGTGATGAAACAGGTCGAGGAAATCGCGCAGCGCGGTGTCCCGGACTGCCACACGCTCCGCTGCGTACTGCGTGTACATCTTCGGCAGCACGCCGGCCGGTCCGATGAGTCCGAGGAAGTTGACTTCCATGAACGGCTGTCCACCGGCACCGCGCATGCCGATGCGATTCGCGCGTCGCACCGGCAGGGGCACGACCGGCATCGTATCGGTCGGTTCGGGACGCTCACCGCTCGCGAACACCCGCTGCACATCGCCCGGTGGAAAGGCGAGCGACGGATGTGCACCGAACCGCACCGCTTCGTCGGCCGGATCACCGAATCCGCCAACGGCCGTGCATCCGGGATGCACACGCGCCAGCAGTCGCACGAGTTGCGCGAACTCGAACGCACCCGGTGTCGCCTCGATCCGTTCCACGAGAGCGTCCACCGCCGCGGCATCGAGTGTCGCCTCGCTCATCCGAGCGCCCTGCAGCCGGCGCGCGGCAGCCAGTCGCCCAGCGGACGCCGACGCTGCCGGGTGTTCACGGTGAGCTGCGTGAAACTGTTCAGTGATGCATAGAGCGCGAGGAATCGCTCGAGCACACTCGCGAAGATCCACGCGCCATCGCCGGCGAAATTGTCCTCGTCGAGATCGAGCATCACCCGACGCCCGCGCGCGAGCGCCAGGCCGCCG
>JACMLX010000171.1 GCA_014379355.1 Gemmatimonadaceae bacterium | reverse complement strand
GCCACCCGCCGCCGCGCAGAAAGGGCCGCGCGACCTGCCGCCGCGTCTCGAAACGACCGTGCAATCACCCGCGCCATCGAAGCCCGCCGCGACCGCGTCGAAGACCGGTTGGGAAGCGACGATCTCGCCGCTGATGCCTGCGACTCAGGCACGCGACATCGCCGCATTGCAGAAGCGCGCCGAAGGCACTGGGCCACTCACCACGGTTGAAGCGCAGCGGATCGCGGGACGAGCCGACAGCATGCTGGCCAAACTCGCGCCGCAGATGGAATTGAAGGTCGGTGGGTCCGGCCAGAACGAAGGCCTGCGCATGAGCGGCACGGTCGGTGTCGTGGTCATGATGGGCCTGTTGTCGATGCTGCCGGTGTTGCTGCTGATGATGACCGGCTTCACGCGCATCCTGGTGGTGCTGCATTTCCTCAAGCAGGCGCTCGGCACGCAGTCGGCGCCGCCGGGTCAGTTGCTGGCGGCAATGGCGCTGCTGCTGAGCGGCTTCGTGATGGGGCCCACGCTCAAGGAAGTGAACAGCACGGCGCTCGAGCCGTGGATGGACGGCAAGATCGAGCAGGTCGAGATGATGTCGCGCGCGATGGTGCCGTTCAAGAGCTTCATGCTGCGACAGGTGCGCGACCAGGACCTGCAGACGTTCGTCGACCTCGCGGAGATCAAGCAGCCCGAGTCACGTGAGGCCGTCCCGCTCACGATCCTCATGAGTGCCTTCGTCACCAGCGAACTGCGCACGGCGTTCCAGATCGGGTTTGCGCTGTTCCTGCCATTCATCGTGATCGATGTCGTGGTCGGCTCGGTGCTGATGAGCATGGGCATGGTGATGCTGCCGCCCGCCATGATCTCGTTGCCGTTCAAGCTGCTGCTGTTCGTGCTGGTCGATGGATGGGGACTGGTCGTCACAGGGCTCGTACAGAGCTTCCGCTGATGCGCGCGACGCGCGCGATCACACCTGCCGGCGTTGGCGTCACATGAATGCGCTGCAGTCCGCGATGCCGGACCTGCTCACCACCGGCGGCGCGGCCACATTCATCCTGCTCGCGATGCGCATCGGTGGACTGGTGCTGATCGCGCCCGTCTTCTCGTCCAAGCAGGTGCCGATGAAGCTGCGCACCGCCATCATCGTGATCTTCTCGATCGTGCTGGTGCCGGTGGCTCGCGCACATGCGCACATCCTGCCGCAGATCACACCGCTCACGTTCCTCAGCGAAACGGTGATCGGCTTCGGACTCGGGCTCGGCACCGCGATCGTCATCGGTGCCGCATCGGCGGCCGGCGACATGATGTCGGTGCAGATGGGCCTTGCCGGCGCGAGTGTGCTCGACCCGATGACGAACATCCAGGTGCCGGTACTCGGCCAGTTCATGACGGCCTTCGTGACGCTGCTGCTGTTCTCGAGCGGTGGTCACCTCGTGATGATCGACGGTCTCGGATCCTCACTCGAGGTGCTGCCGGTGGGCAGCATTCCCGACATCGGCGCCGGCGCACTGGCGATGGCGAAGATGGGCGGGCAACTGCTGTCACTGGGCGTGATGTTCTCCGCACCCGTGATGGCAGCGACGATGTTGTGCAACGTCGCGCTCGCGATCCTGACGCGCGCTGCACCGCAGTTGCAGATCATCACAGTCGCGTTCCCGCTGCAGATCATCGTGGGACTGTTCACGCTCGCTGCGGGACTGAGCCTCACCGCAGTCTGGTTCACCGGCTGGGCCGCGTATCACGATGGCCTGCTGGATCGATTGCTCGGCCCGATGTTGTCGGGCGTCAGGTAGCCGGGCCGCACGATGGCCGAGTCGGGCGACAAGACCGAAGAACCAACGGGCAAACGCCTCGAGGACGAGCGGGCCAAGGGCAACATCCCGCGCAGTCCCGAGTTGACGACTGCCGTGATGCTGTTCGGTGCGGCGGTGATCTTCACCAACGTCGCGCCGAAGATGGGTCGCTACCTGCAGAGAACGATGGCGACGAGCCTGTACAACGCCGGCGCCAATCTCCGCGAACCGCAGGACCTGCTGTTCGACGTGATCGGCCTGGGCTGGCGCACGCTGGGTGAATTGGCACTGCTGCTCGGCTCGTTCGTCGGCCTCGCCTTCGTCGCCACGGCGCTGCAGGCGCGTGGCATTCTCAGTCTCAAGCCGCTCGAGCCGTCACTCAACAAGATCAATCCGCTCAACAACCTGAAGCGCCTGCTCGGCGCGCAAGGTTTCGCGGACCTGTGCAAGAGTGTGCTCAAGCTGCTGATCATCGGCAGCGTCGTGTACAGTGCGGTCGACGGCATGTGGCGCGACGTGCTCGCGCTGGCGCAGCATGGTCCGATGGGTGTGGCGACGCTGTTCCAGGTCCACGCCATCGGCCTGCTGAAGCACACGGGCATCGCGTTCGTGGCGCTCGGTGCCGCCGACTACGGGTTCTCATGGTGGCGCTGGCACAAGGGCATCATGATGACCAAGCAGGAAGTGAAGGACGAGGCGCGCACGAACGAAGGCGACCCGATGAACAAGCAGCGCATCCGCACCGCGCAGCGCGCACTTATGCGGAAGCGCATGATGCAGGACGTGAAGACGGCCGATGTCGTGATCGTGAACCCGGTGCACATCGCCGTGGCGATCAAGTACGACCCGATGGTCGCCGCCGCCCCGATCATCGTCGCCATCGGCCAACGGAAGATTGCCGAGCGCATCAAGGCACTCGCGTTCGAACACGGGGTGCCGGTGGTGGAGAACATTCCGGTCGCACGCGCACTGCTCGCGAGTCGCGCGATGCCGGGGACGCAGATCCCGATCGAGCTGTACGTGGCGGTGGCGGAAGTGCTGGCGTTCGTGATGCGGCAGAAGGCGAAGTTCGGTCGCGGCTGGATGGGGACGCATACCATCGACGACTGACTTCACGACTGACGTCACGACTGACTTCTCCAGCGTTCGGCAGAAAACTTTTCGCGCGAAGTCCGCGGGGGACGCGGGGGCGCGCAACAGCAACAGTGTTCGCGCGGAGGCACGGAATCGCGGAGACGAACCACAGCAACAGCTGAACAACAGCAACAGCAAAAAGTTTTCACGCGGAGACGCGGGACCTCGGGGAAAGAGCAACTGCGAAACTGCTGTTGTGACTGCGCTCGCGAGGGGCTGTTCCAAAGCATTTGCAATTTCCCCGCTGCCCCGCGGCGCCGCGCGAAAACTGTTCAGAGGCGCGCTCACTCACCGAACGCGGAAGGCGCGCGCTGAACTCGGTCGTTCGTCTCCGTGATTCCGCGCCTCCGCGCGAACACTGTTTACGAGCGAGTGTGAGGATGCACCCTGTTCCGAATTCGTCCGACGGCCTAACGTTCGAATCATGCCTCACCTCGCCGAGTGACTGCACCCGAGACGCTTGTTGCCGCGCTCGCGGGCCGATACGAGCTGATCAGCGAACTCGGCAGCGGCGGCATGGCGACGGTGTACCTCGCCGACGATCTGCGGCACAATCGCCAGGTCGCGATCAAGGTCCTCCATCCCGAGTTTTCCGCGCTCGTTGGCAGCTCGCGGTTCCGGCGAGAAATCGAAACGACGGCGCGCCTGCAGCATCCGAACATCCTGCCGCTGTTCGACAGCGGGGATGCCGGAGCGCAGCTCTTTTATGTGATGCCGTTCGTGAATGGCGGCACGCTCCGTCAGCGCCTCAGTCGTGAGCAGCAACTACCGGTGGACGAGGCAGTGCGGATCGCGCGAGAGGTTGCCGATGCGCTCGCGTATGCGCACGAGCATGGCATCGTGCATCGTGACATCAAGCCGGAGAACATTCTCCTTGGTGGTCGGCATGCGATGGTGGCGGACTTCGGCATTGCGCTCGCGCTGGAGCAGGCGTCCGGCTCGCGACTGACCTCCACGGGTCTCAGTATCGGCACACCACTGTACATGAGCCCTGAGCAGGCGATGGGTGATCGCGTGATCGATGCGCGGGCCGACATCTACGCGCTCGGTGCGATCGTCTACGAAATGCTGGCCGGCGAGCCGCCGTTCACCGGACCGAACGCGCAGGCAATCCTGGCCCGCTCGATGACGGAAACGCCGCGTTCGTTGGGGGCGGGACGCACCACGGTTCCGGAGAGTGTGGATTCCGCGGTGCGGCGGGCGCTCGCGTCGCGGCCTGCAGATCGCTTCCAGACGGCAGGCGACTTTGCCGCAGCGCTGGGAGGCACGGGCACATTCCGCACGGCGGACCCCAGTTCCGCATCGACGGATCCGCGCGTGCATGTCGCGACGCGACGGTCCACGATGCTGCGCCTCGGAGTCGCGGCCGTCGCGTTGGTCGGTGTTGGCGCAGGCATCGGGGCGCTGACGCGCGGTGGCCTTGCCAGTCAGACTCCCGCAGCAGGTGCGGGAGCCGAGCCACGGTTTCTCGCGATTCCACTCCCCGACAGTGCACCATTCGTCGCGGGGCGCAATTTCATTGGCAACTGGGTGCGTTCGCTCGCCGTGGCGCCCGATGGACGACGCATCGTGTATTCGAGCGCCAGCGGCGCCGCCTCGTCTCTGTGGGAGGTGCGTCTCGACCAAGGCACGGCAACTTCAATCGCGGGGACCACCGGTGCCATTCTGCCGACGCTGTCGCCGGACGGATCGACGTTGGCGTTTCTCGTGGGCAGGGACCTGCGCAAGATCGATCGCGATAATGGCCGCGTCGTGAGCGTGGCGACGGTCGAGACATCATCTCTTTCCTGGCCCACTTCACAGCAACTGCTCGTTTTCAACGCGCTTGGTTGTCAGCGCGTGTCACCCGTCGACGGCAGCATTACGCCAATTCCCGGTCAGGAATGCGGGGTAAGTGTCGGGACGGGCGCGGGCGCGCATGGCACCGTCGTGGTAACGGGTCGCGGCCTGCTCCTGATCGACGAGGATGGACGCCGCACCCGCGCCGTGCAGCGCGGCGAGACGTCGGACACCAGCGGGGCGTACGGCCGAGCGCTCGGGCACACCGCCTTCATGATCGGCGATTCCACCATCGTCTGGGTGCGCCTCGGGACGCTGACCGCCGCGCGCGTTGACGCGCGAACGGCACGCCTGACGACCGAGCCACGCGTGATCGTCTCCGGCATGAGGGATGACGCGTTCCAAGAAGGGGGCAACTTCGCCTACACACGCTCAGGCGACTTCGTATGGGTCGCGGTCAACCGTGAACTGGCCAGCCGCTTCGTGGTCGTGAACCGGGCGGGGCGCGTGGTGAAGACGCTGCCGCTCGCGCCGGCTCGGATCCTGAGCTTCGCCCTGTCCCCGGATGGACACCGGCTCGCGTTCATATCTGCGCCGGATGAAAGCCACTCGAGCACCGTGATTGCGGATCTGCAGCGCGACGATGCGGACTCCTCGGCGTCACTCCCGAACTTGGGCCTGCTTGTGCCGCTTCGGTGGCTCCCTGACGGAAGGGGTTTCTCGGCAAATTATTTCGCGCGTACACCAGCGAGCGTACGTTTTGTGATCGTCTCATCACGGTCGGGCACGCTCGCCATCGATTCCGTCGGCACACCCTACATGAACGAAAGTCCTGACGGAGCATGGCGATGCGATCGGGGACGACTCTGGCCGGTGGCGCACCCTGTGGACACCACGCGCTTCGACGCTCAATCCACGTGGTGCACTTTCTCTCCCGACAGCCGCGCCGTCGCATGGGTCTCCGCAGCCGGCGCGCTGTTTGTCGCCCCGGCCGGCGCGTCGGCGCGGACCGAGCGCCGCATGGTCGCAGCCTTCGGCGATGAGCCGCTCTGGAGCCGCGACGGACGTGAGTTGCTCTATCGCGCGGCGGACGTGTGGTATGCCGTACCGATCAGCGCGGCGGCGCCGACAGCGCCCCCAACGCGGCTCTTCAGCGGCCGGTTCGAATTCCCCGTCGCGAGCTGGGCGCTCACACCTGAGGGCAACTTCCTCGTGCTTCAGGGCCCGCCGCCGCGGTCCATCACGCACATCAACGTGATCACGAACTTCCCGCGGTTCGTCGAGGAACGCCTGCGCGCCCCGGTGCGCTGAAGCGCGGCGGTGCAAACAGGCGCGGTCGCGGGCAACAGCAACAGTGTTCGCGCGGAGGCACGGAATCGCGGAGACGAACAACAGCAACGGCAAAAGTTTTCGCGCGGGGCCGCGGGGCAAGAGCAACTTCAAAACTGCTTTTTGACACTGCGCTTGTCAGGCGCTGTTCCAAAGCATTTGCAGTTTCCCCGCGCCCCCGCGTCCCCGCGCGAAAACTGTTCGAAGAGTCATCGCGACGCTGACGGCACGCGACGCGCACCGACCGTCTCCGCAATTCCGTGCCTCCGCGCGAACACTGCTTGCGAACTTCCCGAATAGAACAGGCTCAGCTATTCGAACTTGAGCACAAACGTTCGTTCCTCGACGCGCTCACGGAATTCGACGCAGCGGCAATCCAAGCCGACCGCTCGCTAGGCAAAGGCTGCCGTGTGGCCACAAAACGCCCTATAAGCCAGCTCGGCCTTAAATGGCGTAAACCTTTATATTCAAACGCTTTATAGCGCGCAAAAACGCCCTTTGTAAACTGGCACCTCCCGTGCTTCTACATGAGACCGTCCCATACCCATCCGGCTCATGTCGCACGCACAGATCGTCGATCTCGCCCGAAACGCCATCCTGCTGTCACTCCTCGTGTCAGCACCGATGCTCGCCGTCTCGCTCGGCATCGGTCTCGCCGTTTCGATCTTCCAGAGCGTCACCCAGATCCAGGAACAGACCCTCGTCTTCCTGCCGAAGCTGGTCGGCGTCTCGGCGATCTTCCTGATCGCATTGCCGTGGATGGTGCAGCTCCTCGTGAAGTTCACGACCGAGCTGTTTCGCGGATTGCCCCAGTTCGCGGCCTGAGGAACGACGCATGGCCGCATCCAACCACCTCACGCACCCGCCCCGCTCGCGCTACGGCTATCAGCCGGCCGAGGGGCGCACCCGCCGCTACGACGCACCTGCGGCCCGCACCAATTCGCGGTACGACGCGCCGACCGATGGCGCGACCCGTGCCGTTCGCGTGCCGACGGCTC
>JACMLX010000170.1 GCA_014379355.1 Gemmatimonadaceae bacterium | reverse complement strand
TCACCACCGGGCTTAAACCACCCCACCCAAAAAATACACCGGGGGGCGCTCCCCGGGCTGGCGGGCCGGCGCGCCGCTTCGTTCGTGAGAGAAGTGCGCCGTGCCTGATCTGTTTCAGCGCACCTTCACCAGGCCGACGAGTCCCGGGCTCACGCTCGATTCGAAGCGGAAATCACCGACCGTCGTGAACTGACGGTTGACGGTGCCAGTGGTGGTACCGGGAATATTGGCCGGCGCACCAGGAAACGCCGTGCTGAAGGTCACGTCCTGATTGACGCCATTGAAGACGAAGCGCACGGTGCCGAACTGCCGGATGATGATCGACGCCGGCGCGAAGGTGCTCGTGACCTGCACGGTCACATCGTAGCCCGGCAGCGGGTCGACGGTCACACCCATGCTCGCGGTCTTGCCGGCGATGGTCGCCCTCAGCGTCGCCGAGCCGGCAGCCATCGCTTGCACGAGACCCGTTTCCGTGATCTGCGCGACGGCGGCGTTGCTCGAGCTCCAGGTCGCATCACCAGCGGCGATTTCGGCGCCGGCATCATCCATCGCCGTGGCGGTCAGCTGAATCGACTGCCCGACGAAGAGCTCCGACGAGGGCACGAGGATCCTCACGGACGCGGGCTTCGGCAAGCCGGTCGGACCACCGCTGTCTCCGGCCGCACCGCAGCCGGAGAGCAGCACCATCGTGGCAACCGCCGCGAGGCGGAGCGAGCGTGCGCCGGTCATAGTGTCACGCCTCGCACCGTCGGCACGTACGACGGGAAGATGACATCGAGGTTCGGGTTGCCGAGTCGGCGCGACACGATCTCGGAGAGAATGTCGCGATGATCGATCGTCACCCTGAGATCCTGTCCGGATTCCAGGTTTTCGCGGGCGAGCGGCACCCAGTTGTTGGTCAGCACACGACCACCGGCGATGCCGGGACCGAGCACGAACATGCACGAACCGCGACCATGGTCGGTGCCCTGCGTGCCGTTCTCCCGCACGTTGCGTCCGAACTCGGACAGGACCACCACCGTGACCTTGTACGACACGCCACCGGTGAGCACATCGGCGTGGAACGCGGCCAGCGTCGCGGCGAGATCCTGCATCGTGCGCGCCATGCTGCCAGTCGCCGCCACCGGTCCCTGACCGGAATGTGTGTCCCACCCGCCCACGTCGAGCTGAATCGCTTCGATCCCGATATCGGCCTTGATCAGCGCGGCCGTCGAACGCATGCCGCGACCGAAGCCGGAGTTCGGGTAGACGGCGCCGCCCGATGGTGCGTAGCCGGTGAAGTTGATGGCATTCAGCAGCGACACCGTGTTGAGCGCATCGAGCGCAGGAGCACCGATCGACGTGTCGACGGCGGTGTAATCGTCGCGCAGCCAGGTCGAACGTTCCGCCCTGGTGGTCGCACTGCCGCCAAGTCCGAAGCCCTGCGGATTCGGAATCGGCAACGCCTTCGGTGCGCCGACGAGTGTGCGCTGCAGTCCCTGCGAGAGACCGAGTGCACGCAGTGGTGCCGTGGAACGCATCGGAGTGCTCGTCGCGAGGTGACGACCCAGCCAACCGGTGACGAGGTTCGCATCGGCCGCCTTGCCGACCTCGATGAACTTCTGCGCGTCGAAGTGTGAGCGCGTGTTGTTCACCAGCCCCGCGCCATGCACGACGAGCAGGTTGCCGGCCTGGAATGCCGGCACCAGTGCGCTCATCGCCTGCGAGATGGCGAACTGCCCATTCAGCGCCGTGCCGCGATTGGCGCTGGTGCTGTCCGGACGCGGAATCGCGATGCTCGGACGACCCGTGTAGTAGTTCGTGTCAGTAAACGGATACACCATCGACAAGCCATCTGCGCCACCGCGCAGGAAGACCGAGACGATGACGTCGCGCGTCGATGCACTCTGCGCGAGCACCACTTTCGGCAACCACGCCGGAAGGGCCAGCGCTGCCGCCGCGAACCCGGCGGCGTGGCCGACGAAACTGCGTCGCGTCAGCGCGTTGTATTCCTCGCACCCCGTGTCGTGCACATGCTTGGCCATCAGGAAACCTCAGAGATCGAGGGCAGCGTCGCCCGTCAATACCACTGGAACTGCGAGGAGGAGAGCGCGAGGCCGACGGCTTCGCGCACACGTGCGGTGTTGGTCGGACTCGGTCGCAGATAGTCGGCGAGTCGCGTCTTGAACGAGAGCGGCACCTCGCCGCCGAAGAGTCGTTCGACGATCAGGTCCGCGCCTGATTCGGCGGTCGTCCCGACGAACGGCGTGACGTTGAAGTTGAACGTGGCGCCGGTCTGTCCGACCAGGGATGACGCGGCGTTCCAGCGGGCGAGTACGAGGCCCGACCAGAATTCCATGCGATCGGGATACCCGTCCGGCGTGTCCCAGTTGAAGAGCGGCTGGCCCATGTTGTCGACGAGACTGCGCACGACGGAGGTGCTGGTGACGCTCGGACCGAGCGCGCGCACCACCGACACCGCCCAGTGAAACGGACGCTTGTACTTGGGCGGCGCGCTCATCACGTTCGCCTCCGTCAGGATCACGCGAATCATCGACGGAATGTCGCCGCCGGTCTTCGTGAATTCGGCCGCGACCTCGGTCACCAGCGCATCGGTCGGATCGTACTGGAGCAGGAACCGCGTCATCTTGGACGCGATGTAGTGCGCGGTCTTCGGATGCAGCGCCAGCATCGAGATGACGCTGTCCGCTTCCGACTTGCCGGCCAGCCCGGTGCCAGGCAGCGTCGCGGGAATCGTCCTGCCCATCACACGCTTCGGTCCGAAGTCGTGAATCTGCGGGTCATACGTGAAGATGCCGTTGCCGCTCGCCGTCCACCCCGTGAGCACACGCGCCAGCTCATTCACATCCTGCTGCGTATAGCCGCCATCGACGCCGACGGAGTGCAGCTCCATGATCTCACGCGCGTAATTCTCGTTGATGTTGCCGCGACGACTTGCCGTCTGGTCGAGGTAGTTCATCATCGCAGCGCTGTGCGCGCTCGCCTTGAGCATGGCCGGGAATTTCCCCAGCGCGTGCTTGCGGATCACGTCGCGATCATCGGTGACCTTGAGCACGCCGACCTTGTCGCGATCGATGTTGAAGTGATCGCTCCAGAACTCGACCATGCGCTCGTACAACTGCCGCTTGGAGAATGCGGCGCGATACAGGGTCGCCTCCTGGATCTCGGTGACAACCTTGTTCTGGTCCGCGCCCATCATGGCGTCAGGCGTGAACGCGAGCGACGTGTAGTTGGCGGCGATGAAGGCCGCGGTCTCGCGATCATCGATCGTCGACGGCTTCAGTTGCTCATCCAGGTATCGCTGGAAGCCGAGCGTCTTGGCACGGGCGAGTTCGTCCTTCGTGATGCCAAGCGTCGCGCGCCGGACGAGCCGTGCGACCGGATCACGCCAGATCGCCAGCTGCTCATCCGGCGGCGTGGCGACCTGCGCCAGCGCCAGCGAGACGCCGCGCACCGGCTGTGGCAGTTTGCGCTTCGCCCGGCGAACGCTCTGCGCCTTCGCCTCACGGGTCCCGAGGACCATCGCTGCAGTCGCCGCTGCGACGAAGAACTTCCGTCGGGACGACACAGCCGGCACCACCGACGGTGCTTCACTGCCGACCACCGCCTCGGCTCCGCGCACTTCGTCGTGCTCGAGAGTCATTCCCATCCATCCTCCACTCGTTGTGTGCACGGCACCTGGAAGGCGCGCGCGCTGACGCGATCGGCTGACTATCCGTGAGGTTTGGACGAGCGACCTCATCAGGCGTTTCACCAGATGAGCTCGGTGCAAGTTCCTTACCAGCGTTTCATGAACGCGGGCTCATTTTGACTTGGAGACCGTACCCGGACCGCCCAGATCCGCGTCTTCCCCTGTGCCACCCTCCACGCCGTCCCGCCCGAGCGATCGCAACTCGTAGCCCTCGCCGCCGCGTGTGGGCGCGAGAAACAGGTACGGTCGGCCCCACGGGTCGGCGGGGACCGCCTTCCGGAGATAGGGGCCTCGCCAGTTCAGTGGCGCCGGCGCGCGGGTCGGCCGCGAGTTCAGCGCCTCGAGACCCTGTGCCGTGATGGGATAGGCGCCGTTGTCGAGTCGGTAGCTGTCCAGCGCGACGCCGAGCAATTCCATCTGCGTCTTCGCGGTCGTCGCCTTCGCCTCACCGACGCGCCCGAAGAGCTGCGGTCCGATCAGTCCGGCCAGCAGGCCGAGCACGACCAGGACCACCAGCATCTCGAGCAGTGTGAAGCCCGCGCGTGCGCCGCGCATCGTCGAAGTCCGCATCACATCCCCGCGTTGACGGCGTAGATCGCCTGGAGCATGGCCAGCGCCACGAAACCGACGATGGCACCAAAGAGCAGGATCAGTGCCGGTTCGAGCAGCGACGCCAGCGTGCGCAGTGTGCGACGCACCTCGTCGTCGAGCGACGCGGCGGCACGCAACGCAAGCGCATCGAGGCGACCGCTCTCCTCACCAACGGCGAGAAGTTGCACCGCCATCGGTGACAGAATCCCGAGCAATGACGATGCCAGTCCGTTGCCACGCACGACATTCTGCGTCGCCCGTTCGAGATCAGCGGACATCGCCTGATTCCCGACGCCTGCACGCGCGAGACGTAACGCCGGCAGCAACGGCAGTCCGGCCTGCAGCATGAGGCCGAGTGCGCGCGTGAATCGCGCGGTCGCGAGTGATCGCTCCAGGTGGCCAGTGATCGGCAGCGTGAGACGGCGCGCATGCCACGCCAGCAGCGTCTCCGGCGACGCGAGCAACGTGCGTACGGCAATCACGCCGCCGCCGATCAGCAGCGCGATGATCCACCAGCCGCGCGTCACGATGTCGCCGCCGAAGATCAGGATGCGTGTGGAGAGGGGCAACGCGCCTCCCATGTCGGCCAGGAGCGTCGAGAATCGCGGCACGACGAACAGCAGCAAGACGAGAATGCCGAGCGTGGCGACGACGGCCATCAGCGCCGGATACAGCAACGCGGACGCCAACTGGGCGCGGAGCGCCTCGTCTTCCTCGAGGTAGCCGGCGAGGGTATCGAGCGCCTTGGCCAGCGAACCTGCCGCTTCACCGGAGCGCACCACGCCGGCGTGCAACGAGTTGAACAGCGCGGGCTGCAGGCGCATCGCTTCGGCCAGCGACGCGCCACCCTGCACCGCCTTGCGGATCGCCAGCGCCGCCTCGGCAACTTCCATGTGCGCGCATTGTGATTGCGCCACACCGAGCGCGCGATCGAGCGTCGCACCGGCGTCGAGCAGTGTCGCGACCGTTCGCGTCCAGTGTGCGACTGCACGGCGTCGCGATGTCGTTGCTCCGAAGACGCGAGGCCTTGCTGCGGCTCTGGCCGCGACCGGGTCTACCGTGACCGGCCACAATTGCTGACGGCGCAGCTCTCGCAGCGCTGCATCGCGCGACGGCGCGCGCACCGTACCTTCCACCATCGCACCGGTGTCCGTGGAGGCGCGATAGCGGAACGCCACCGCCGACTCGGCCAGCGCAGCAGTCGCGCTCACGTGTCACTCTCGCCAACGGCGCGCACGAGTTCTTCCGGCGTCGTGAGCCCCTCACGCACGAGACGGAAACCTTCCTCGCGCAGCAATACCGTGCCATTGGTGATGGCGTGCGTACGCATCACATCGGGCGAGGTACCGGCCACGATCGCCGCACGCAGTGCTTCGTCCGGCACGAACAGTTCGTAGATGCCACGACGACCCCGATACCCCGTTCCCGCACACGACTCGCAGCCACGCGCGACACGCGGCCGCATCGGGACACCGCCCCATCGCTTCATCTCGAGCACGGTCGGATCGCGCCGCGCCGCACAGGTGTCACACAACAGGCGCACCAGGCGTTGTGCCAGGGCGCCCTGCAATGTGGCCGCAACGAGGAACGGGTCCACGCCCATGTCCACCAGTCGCGTCACGGCGCCGACGGCATCCGTCGTATGCAACGTGCTGAGTACGAGGTGCCCGGTCAGTGCGGCCTGAATCGCGATCGTCGCCGTCTCGGCGTCACGCAACTCACCCACCATGATGATGTCCGGATCGTGGCGCAGGATCGAGCGCAGGGCGCTGGCAAAATTCATCCCGGCGCGCACGTTCACCGGGACCTGTGTGACGCCGTCGATACGGTACTCGATCGGATCCTCGACCGTGACGATCTTCACCGCCTGCGTGTTCAGTCGGGCGAGCGCGGCGTAGAGTGTGGTGGTCTTGCCGGAGCCCGTCGGTCCCGTGACGAGCATCAGGCCACCGGTGCGTCCGATCAGCTTCTCGAACTGACTGCGCACACCGTCCGGCATGCCGAGCGACGCCAATTCCGGCGTGGAGACACCGGGATCGAGCAGCCGGAGCACGATGCCTTCACCGTGCAGCCCCGGCAGCGTCGAGACACGCAGATCCACTTCGCGACCGGCGAGCTTCAGCCGGATGCGACCGTCCTGCGGGCGTCGTCGTTCTGCGATGTCGAGTCCCGCCATGATCTTGATGCGACTGACCACCGCCGCCTGATACTGTCGACCGACACGTGTCATCTCACGCAGGACGCCGTCGAGCCGATAGCGGACACGCAGGTCTGCAGCGAGTGGTTCGAAGTGCACATCGCTCGCACCGGCCCGCAAGGCGTCCAGCAGCGTCACGTTCACGAGGCGGATCACCGGCTCCTGCTCCGCCAGTGCGCGCAGGTCATCGAGTGGCTCGTCCTCGTCGCCGTCCACGTTGATCGCCAGCGCAGCGTCGGCCGGCGACTCCCGCTCGGCAGTCAGCAGCGCTGCCTGAATTTCACCGATCGCATGTTCGACGAAACGGATCGGGCGCTCATACAGACGTCCGAGTTCATCGAGCACCGTTGCATCCGGTGGTGCACCGACGGCCACGACGAGGGCGCCGTCGTCATCCACGCCAAGCGGAAGAAGCGTATGCTCCTCCAGGTAGCGCGGTGACAGACGTCGCGCGAGCACACCCGCGGCGGCGTCGCGCAGGTCGCGTGCGGGCGGCGGCGCGTCCTCGGTCATGACGGTCACGGCTTCCTCACCGGGGGTGCCGCAGGACGGCGCAGCGTGCGTGCGTCGCCCGGCTCCGGGTCACGCGTGCGCTGGCGGGCACGTTCGAAGAGCGCGTCCGCTTCAGCGTCTGTCCGCACGATGTACGGCGTGATGAAGATCGCGAGTTCGGTGCGATTCTTCGACGTCGTCTGCCGCTTGAAAAGATAGCCGAGCAGCGGGATGTCCTTGAGCAGCGGCACACCGCTGTTGATCAGCTCCGTCGAGGTGCCGATCAGGCCGCCAATGACAACCGTCTGCCCGTCTCGCACGATGGCGCGCGTCGACGCTTCGCGCGTGGTGATCACCGGTGCGTTGAGTGCGGCCTGCACGGTCTGGTTGGACAGGCTGCTCACTTCCTGCAGCAACTGCACGCTCACGTACCCGTCGTCGTTGATGGTCGGGATGAGCGTGAGCTGCGTGCCGACATCCTGATACTGCACCGCGCGGTCAATGGCCACGTCGTTGCCGAGCCGCGTGGATGCGATGAACGGCACCTTGCTGCCGACGAGGATGCGCGCTTCGCGATTGTTCACCGCGAGAACCTCCGGGGTACTGAGCACATTCACCGTCGATGTCGATGCGATCGCGCGCAGCACAGCCCGGACGTCCACCTTGCCGAGTCGCGTGACACGTCCCACGAAGTCCTGAATCGGGTCGAGACTGTCCGGGACGATCGGTTGCCCGAACTGCGCGCCGCGATTGTTGTTCACGCCTCCGGTTGCCGCGGCCCAGTTGATGCCGAACTCAGTGCCTCGGCCGAGTATGACCTCGGCGACCGTCACTTCCATCAGCACCTGCACCGGACGATGATCGAGCGAGTCGATCGTTTCGCGGAGGAGTGCGATGTTCGATGGTGCGGTACGAATGACCAGCGAGTTGCTGGGAGGGCTGGACACGACGGTCGTCTGGCCGACGAGCGAGCCAGGGCCGCGCGACGAATCGCGCGAGACTGGTGACGGTGAACTGCCCGTCTGCTGAAGGTCACGGCGCTGGCGCATCGTGTCCGACTCACGTTCGCGGAACGCGCTCAGGTTGCGCGATAGTGCCGCGTCGTCCATCGAGTTGCGACGCGCACTGGCCACGGTGGCGCCGTAGAGCTGGCCGAGCACATTCGCGAGGTCGTCGGAGTTCGCGTATTTGAGCTTGACGACATACGTGCGCAGCCCGTCCTCACTCTGAGTCGCCAGATCGAGCCGGCGCAGCAGGTCGAGGTAGCGGGCGACATTCGTGCCGCGATCGGTGATCAGGATCGTGTTCGAGCGCGCCACGGATTCGAAGCGTGCGTTGGGGCCGGCGATCGGCTTGAGTGCGGCGACGGCTTCGTCGGCGCGAATGTGCTGCAGCGGCACGAGGCGCGAGATCACACCGACGGGCACCGGATCCGGCAGATCGAAACCGACGCCGAGCTGGCTGCCAGCCGGCGTCTGCGTCGCCGGCACGACCTGCGCGACGCTGCCATTACGCACCATCACGAGGCCGTGCGACTCGAGCAGGGATTCGAGGATCGCGCCCAGTTCCGATGTGCGCACCGCCGTCGCGGTATTGAGCGTCACACGCTTGTCGGGAACGTCCGTCGCGACGATGGTGAGCCCGATCATCTGGCCCATCGCGATGATCACATCCTCGAGCGGTGCGTTCGCGAACCGGAGCGTGTTTGATGGACTGCGCGCCGCGACGACCTGTGCGCAGATGGGTGGTGCAAGTGCCACGGCGCACGTCAGTGCGAGTGCGAGAGTCTTGATGCAGCGTCGCATCATGGGGTGCCCTCCTTCGGGGCCAGCGTGAGGACGACGGCGCCCGTCGGTCCGGTCAGTTCAACGCGATCGGCACCGATGCTGCGCACCGTGTAGCCGGCCGCGCCTTCGCCGAGATGGAAGAGTCGAGATCCACGACGGTTCGTATCGAGTCGCAGCAGCACGGCCGCACCCTGCGGACCGTTCACCACGCCATACAGATGTGGTACTGGCTCGAGACCGGTCGTCGCGAGCGAGTCACCGATGCCGCCGTTGGCAGTCATCGAGCCGGAGCCGCTCATGTCGAACGTCGGATCCACAGGCGCAGCCGCAAAGGTGCGTGCGTCCGGGGCCTTGCGCGTGAGCGAGAACAGGTTCGAACTGACGATGCTGTCGGTGAATGCCGAGGCATCCGTTGCCATCGCCGGCGCCGCCGCAGCGAGCGCAGGCAACGTCGGTGCGACCGGCACGACAGTGCTGTTCGGCGGCCACGCAAGCAGTGCGGCTGCAGCAATCAGGCCCGCAACGGTCACGGCCTGCAGCACGGGAACGAGTCGCATGGGCGCGCTCACTCGATCACGAATGGCGCGCGGACCACGAGCGTCACCTGCAGCAATTCCCCACCGCCGTCCGCACGCCGCGCCGGATTCACCTGGACCGTCAATTCGCGAACCTCGAGCAAGGTCGTGCCATGCTGCACACGAGACAGCAGATCGGCCACGCCATACACGTCGCCCAGTGCGATGAGAGTCGCAGGCAGCGCTGCGAGTGGCACCGAGGTGGAGTCGGGTTCACCGGCGACGTTCAATTCACTCACGCTCAGCTGACTGTCGTCGGCATACCGCTGCAGCACGCCCTGCAACACGCCCGCCGCCAGCGGCGCCGTCGCCGCGCTCACCGGTCGTTGCGGATACTCCTCGGCGCGAGACAGTCGTGCATTGACCGCGGTACGCAGCACGGACTCGGCATTCTTCACGCCGCGCAGGCGTGACAGCTCGCCGCGACGCGCCGCGATCAACTGCTCGCGCTCGGACCATTGCCGCACGAACGGAATGAGCGTGTACAACACGAGCACACACACCACTGCCGCCGCACCCAGTGTGAGGGTGCGGCGATCGCGAGCCGACAGCCCGTCAGCGGATAGCGAAGGCAATGGCGAACGTCTCCCGGTCTGCGGCGCCGTCACGGAACCGATTGCTTGGTGCGAGGAAGCGCACCTTCTCGAACTGCGGCTCGGCGGCGAGCGCCGCGAGCACGGTCGCCGCCGTTTTCGCGTTGCCTTCCACCTGCCACTCGGTACCCACGACACGCACACGCTGCGCCACGGCATCCACCGGCAGGCGAATTCCGAGGGCGGCCATCGCACTCACCACATCGGGTCGTGCACGCGTGGTGGTGTTGATGGCGGCGAGCTCGCGGTCGATCGACATCGCACGAAGCGCAAGTGCGCTGCCGGCGCGCGACTGTGCGCGCGCCGTCGCGAGATCAGCGTCGAGCGCGCCGAGCAACCGCTCGC
>JACMLX010000169.1 GCA_014379355.1 Gemmatimonadaceae bacterium | reverse complement strand
GAAGCGGCTGGGCATTTGCAAGTCGCACGGTTCCTTGCGACTGTGCGATGACACCGAACGATCGATGATCGCCTGCGGCGGCGACGTCATGACGCTGAAGCCGAAGAATCACGAGTCGCCATCTCGAACGCTGCCCGCCGTGTGCGAGGAATGTCTGCGTCCGCTGAAGCATGCAGCGGACTTTGCGGACGCTTGCTCGGATTGTTCTGGGCCGAATTCGTCAGTGAGCTGTTCTGTTCGGTATCGCTCCACGACACGACGGTAATGGCCCACGCAGGCACGGGAATGACCTCGTGCGCATTCAACGTTGCACGCGCGGTCGGCACTGAATACGAGTCAAGAACCAGACTGCTTCGTGCCGTGACGCACGACTTCCCGTCCCTTGGCCGCGATGAGCTGGAGAACGCGATCGTCACGTGCGGCCGTAAGAAAACAGGCGCGTGGCTACAAGTCAGCGAATTGTCGAATTGCCGCCTCGTCAGAATCGTTCGGGCTCGCATTGAACGCAAATCGGCCTCGCGGTGCGAGGCGATGCAGCGCATTCATAACCGTTCAACCCATCCATGACTTTCGTGGCCGACATATTCGGCGGCGCATCCGCCGCAGAGAAGTCGATCTTGGACGGGTCTTCACCAATAATAAGAATCGAGTGGGACACGTCGCCGCTCCGCGCAGTCAGGTCTGTGAATTCGGATATCGCCGATCAACTTACGCCGAAGGAACTCTGGGGGACGTTTCGAGCATTGTGGCGTGTTCCGCGTGCTGAGTTCACGAGTGTTGTTCGCAGTCACACTTTCGGCTTCGCGCCGTATCGCAAGCCATCGACGAGAAGGTCGACCATGCGGCGCGCATGGTCGGTGGAGCCGTCGCGAGCTGGTGTGCACAGGCTCGCGACCGCTTGCAACAAGTCGAACGCGTCGACGCCGTCGCGCACCGCTCCCGCTGTGACGGCTGTCGCGAGCAACGCTCGCAGCGCAGGCTCGAGGCGCGCCTGGAAGTAGGCCGGCAAAGGGTCAAACGCCGGATCGCCGGAGTGCAAGGCCGACGCCAGCCCACGTTTCGCCGCGATGAAATCCACATAGCGCATTAGCCAGCGGGACAGTGCGTCGCATGGCAAACAGGTCGCCGCGAGCTCACTCGCTGCGTCAGCGCACGCGTCGACCTCGCGCCGGAATACCGCGACGATCAGATCCGTGCGCTGCGGGAAATGCCGGTACACCGTACCGACGCCGACGCCCGCCTTCTGCGCAATGTCTCTGATCGGCGCATCGACGCCCGCCTTTGCAAAAACGGACGCCGCTGCCAGCAGCAACGAATTGATGTTGCGCTGGGCGTCTGCGCGCACGGTACGTGGCGTCGTTGCGTCATCAGCCCGTGCGACCGCGCTTCGAACTGGCTTTCTGGCCGCCAAACCTTCCCCCTTGCGAAACGGAACAAGGTTCCGTATGTATATGGAACGTCGTTCCGATTCAGGAAGGTAACGGGCCCGAGGCGTCACTGCCACGTGCCCACAAAGCACCGGAGAATAAACAAATGTGTTCGGCATCATCGCCGTCACGCAGGCGATGCTGCCGCTGCTGAGTGAGTCACCGGCAGGTCGCATCGTGAATACCGCGAGCTCCGGCGGATCGCTCACGCTGAACTCCGACCCCGCGAACCCGCATCGCGGGATGTTCGGCAACTACTCCGTCTCGAAATCCGCATCACACTCCGTCACACTCGCCTTCGCGCTCGCGCGCGAGTCCACCAGCATCAAGGTGAATGCGTCCTGCCAAGGTTTTACCGCGACCGCGCTGAACAACTTCCGCGGCACGCGCAGTGTGGGCGATGGCGCACGCGGACCGGTACGTCTCGCGCTCATCGGCGACGATGGCCCGACAGGCACGTTCTCCGACGAGAACGGCTCTGTGCCGTGGTGAACGATCTGATCACGAATCTCAAGATGCCTCATTCCATTCCCGAAAATACTCCAATGACGACCAATCTCGGTTTCGCCGGAAACATCCCGTTGAGCGCTCCGTCGCCGGTGGTGTCGTTCAGCCCCGTCGTATTGCCGGTCGCGGGGCGCGCCGTCGCGCTCGAGTTGCGCGTCTCGGCACCGCTCACAGGGCGTGGGCTCCCCGTCATTCTGCTGTCGCATGGGCACGGTCGCTCAAATCATCTGTCGTCACTCAACGGCTATGCCCCGCTCGCGAATTTTTGGGCCGCGCACGGATTCGTGGTCGTTCAGCCCACGCATCTCAGCTCGAAGACGCTCAGTCTCGACGGTCCCGACGCACCGCTCTTCTGGCGCTCACGGGTCGATGACATGTCGCAGATCATCGATCAGATGGAGGTGATCGAGGCGGCCGTGCCACTGCTCGCCGGTCGGATCGACACGAGTCGCATCGCCGTCGCCGGTCATTCGATGGGTGGACACACCGCGAGCATGTTGCTGGGCATGCGACTCATCGACCCGACCAGCGAGACGGAAGTCGACGTGCGTGAGCCTCGAATCACGGCAGGCGTGCTGCTGGCGGCACCCGGCAGTGGCGGCGCGGCCCTCAGCGCATTCGCGGCGGAACATTACTCGTTCTTCTCGCGCCCGAGCTTCACTGCGATGACGACGCCAACGCTCGTCGTCGTTGGCGATGCGGACGTCTCACCGCATCTGACGGTGCGTGGTGCCGAGTGGCACGCCGATGCGTATCGGCTGAGCACGAGCCCGAAGTCTCTGCTCACGCTGTTCGGCGGCGAACACGGACTTGGCGGTGTGTCGGGGTACGACGTGGCTGAGACGACTGACGAAAATCCTGAGCGCGTCGCTCTGGTGCAACGCCTGACGTGGGCGTACCTGCGCACCGCGCTGAAGATCGATGACACCACCTGGTCCACGGCATCCGCCGCGATGCAGCACGCCGGCGCGCCCGGTCGGATCGAGTCCAGGTGAACCGGCGCAGGCCGCGTGGTCTTTCATCCCGCGTGGCTGATCCAAGTAGTCAACTGTTCAGCGGCCCCATCACTCAATTCTCGAGACCATACACCATGAAAGTATTCGTTACCGGCGCGACCGGCTTCATCGGTTCTGCCATCGTCAAGGAACTGATCGATGCCGGCCATCAGGTGCTCGGCCTTGCCCGATCGGATGGAGGGGCAAACGCGCTGCTCGCAGGGGGCGCCGAAGTGCACCGAGGCGAGTTGGAAGATCTGGACAGCCTACGCCTCGGCGCTTCGTTGTCGGACGCCGTCATTCACGCGGGTTTCAATCACGACTTCTCGAAGTTCGCCACCAATTGCGAGGTGGATCGCCGTGCGATCGAGGTCCTTGGCGACGGGCTGTCGGGGACTGCACGACCGCTGATCGTGACAGCGGGCATTCCCTACGCGCCCGACCGTGTCACGACGGAAGACAACGTGCCGCTGTTGGGCGCCGGCAGCAGTCCGCGCCTGTCGGAGGAGACGGCACGCGCGCTCGCGTCCCGCGGCGTGAACGCGATCGTCGTGCGCGTGTCGCAGGTGCACGATCGGCACAGACATGGACTCGCCAGCTTCATGATCGCGCTTGCTCGCGAGAAGGGGTTCTCGGCGTACGTCGATAGTGGACTGAATCGGTGGCCGGCAGTGCATCGGCTGGACGCCGCGCGTGTTTACGCGCGTGCACTCGAGCACGGGAAAGTCGGAGCGGCGTATCAGGCCGTCGATGAGGACGGCGTGGCGCTGCGCGAGATCGCAGAATCCATCGGTCGCGGCCTCGGCATTCCCGCCGTGTCGTTGTCGCGCGCCGCCGCCGCCGCACACTTCGGATGGCTCTCGTTTCCGGTGGCGATGGACGCTCCCGCATCAAGCACGTTGACGCAGCAGCGACTGGACTGGCGGCCGACGGAACGCGTCAGTTTCATCGAGAATCTGAATCGCTCGAGCGCCTTTGACGTCGTTGAGCATTGACGCGCCGACAGCCGGTCAGCGCGTTAGACGCCTCACGCAATGCGCCCGCTGCTCACGCCCTGTCGTCGAACGACCGGCGTGCACGCTCGACCTCCTCGAGATGCTTCGTGGCCCAGATCCAGACGCCACAAAACGCTTCGCTGAGGCTCGAACCAATGCTGGTCAGCTGGTACTCGACTTTCGGTGGCACGACCGGATGCACGACTCGCGTCAGCAGGCCATCGCGCTCCATGTGACGCAGCGTCTGCGTCAGCATCTTCTGACTGATTCCAGGGATGAGTGCGGAGAGTCCTGAAAACCGCACAGTGCCATGTTCCGTGAGCGCCTCGAGAATCAACAGCGTCCATCGGTCGGCCACGCGTCCGATCAGGTCGCTGACGAGGGCCTCGATGCGGGCATCGCTCGCGCCAGAGTCGGCCAATGCGGCACGAGCGTGCTCGACATCACGCGCATCATTCGCAGACTGCGTTCTCACGGTCATCTCACTCTCACTGCGCGGTTAGTAGCCCACTTCATGGTGCGTTCTTCCTCGCGGAAAGCTAGACGCGGACATTGCAGCGACAACCACGGACCTGCTGCACGCGACACGACGACTGCCGACAGGCCCTCGACATCAGCACCCGGTGTTGATGCGGTTTCCCACGTCCTCATCTCCGGAGTCCAAGCAGTATGAGCTCAGTCACATCGAAGGTCGCTCTCATCAGTGGCGCCAGTCGAGGACTTGGTCGCAGCATGGCGCTGCACCTCGCCGCGCGTGGCGTCGATATCATCGGAACATATCAGAGCAATCGCGACGCCGCCGATGCGCTGGTGTCCGATGTCGCAGCACTCGGCCGACGCGTGGTCATGCTCCCACTCGACGTGTCGCGGATCGATGGCTTCGCGTCGTTCGCCCGCGCGGTGCACGACGCGCTGCACGCGACGTTCGAACGGACCTCGTTCGATTATCTCGTCAACAACGCCGGCGCTGGCGCGTACGCGTTAGCCGCGGAAACCACCGAAGAGCAGTTCGACGCGATGATCGCCGTGCATCTGAAGGCTCCATTCTTTCTGACGCAGCGCCTCCTGCCGTACATCGCGGATGGTGGGCGCATCCTTAACGTGTCGACGGGACTGACGCGGTTCACCACGCCCGGCTACGCGGCCTACGCCGCCGCGAAGGGAGGCGTCGAGGTGCTGACGCGTTACTTCGCGCGGGAAATGGGCGAGCGGCGCATCACGGCCAACACGATCGCGCCGGGTGCAATCGAAACCGACTTCGGCGGCGGCGTCGTCCGTGATAATGCCGACGTCAACACGTACATCGCGCACACCATTCCACTCGGTCGAGTCGGTCTGCCCGATGATGTCGGTGCAGCTGTTGCGTCAATCTTGTCGGACGACATGCGCTGGATGAACGGTGTGCGCGTCGAGGTGTCGGGAGGGCAGAACCTGTAGTTCTGCACGCGCAGCGCACCGGACTGTCGGTCGAGTCACGCCGCGCGTGTGGCGGGCATTGCATGTGGCTGCGCTTCGGAGGAAGTGATCAGGTTCCTCACGAAGCGCGGTCAGTTCGTCACAGCGCGACGACAGGCCGCGGGATCACGCTGCCGCGTACACCACCGCGACATCGAGCACCCACGTCACACCGAACCGATCCTGCAGCATGCCGTACGCCGGTGTCCAGCCCGACGGTGCCAGTGCCGCCTTGATCGTCGAGCCGACGACCAGCTTCTCCCACAGCGCCGTGATTTCCTCGGCCGTCTCACCGCGGATCGAGAAGAAGAACGCATTTGTGCCCTGATCCCACGGCAGCGCCGACGGTACGTCGTACGCCATCACGTGAAAGCCGTTCTCGCCGACCACTTCGCCCCACATCACCAGATTCGCTTCTGACGGCTCGGACACGTTGTGCGCGTCGGCGAATGTGACGACGGTCATGCGGCCGCCGAAGACGCCCTGGTAGAACGCGAGTGCGGCACGGGCATCACCACGGAAGTTGATGTGGGCAGTTGCCTTGACTGACATGGCTGTCTCCTTTGCAGTGCGGGGTTGTGAGCGTCATGACACGCTCCGCTCGTTCGCGCGACGCGACGTCGGCGCGCGAAGAAGAACTGGGATCAGGTCTGCGACCTGTCCGATTTTTTCGGCTGCCTCGCTCCGCAAATCCGGAGAGCCGGCATGATCACGCCGTCGATCATCGACAGCAGAAATTCGAGGGTGAACGGCTTGCGCTGCACGAGCGTGCGATACGCCGCCATCGACGGGACGACCTGCGACAGCGTGGTGATGTCGGCGCGCGCCGAGACCTCGCCGCGCGTGACGGCACGCTGCATGAGCGCGAAATGCGCGTCGGCCCAGGGTTTCACGATCACGGCGCTTCCTGCCTCGGCGAGTGCCTGATCGGCGGACAGCAGCGAGGCCAGTGCCGACATGATCTTGAGCCTCCGCGTGCTCGCTTCCATTGCCTCTGGCCTGAACAGGGCCAGCAGGTCGCCGCGCAGCGTGCCGGTGTCGGGGAGATGCTCGATATCGACCTGCATGCGCTCGATGTGCGCCACGGCGTCGATCACCAGTTCGGCTTTTGATGTCCAGCGGCGATAGATGGTCGCCTTGCCGGCGCCGGCACGCTCAGCCACCAGGTCCATCGTGATGCCGGCGGCGCCGACCTCGGCCAGCACGTCGAGCGCCGCGTCGAGAATGTCGGCGTCACGCGAGTGGTCTCGCTTACGTCCGCGCGCTGCCGGCTCGATGTCCGCGCTGCTGTGAGCGCGTGCCGTCCGCTCAGTCTTCGTAGTCATGAATTAACGATACTGTACGGTCTCGGAACTGTCAAGTACCGAAACGAGCCGGTGTCGTTAATCGCCCAAGCTTCCGGAAACACGGCTCTGATTCCAGCGTACAGCGTCGACACGCCGCGCTGAATTCACCGCACCCGCCTGAGCCCCGCCATGGATCCCGAGACCATCGGAAAGGTCGCCATCATTGCCGTCGCATCCACGGCCTCATTCACGGCAATCGGCATGGCGGTGCACTACTATCTGCATCGCGTCGCGAACCGATTGCCGACGCCGACGAATGTGCCGCTCAATGACGAGCGCTTTGCGCGATTGGAGCTGGCCGTCGAATCGATCGCCATCGAGGTCGAGCGCATCACCGAAGGTCAGCGCTTCCTGACGAAATTGCAGACCAGTGCGCCGGATCCGATTCCGCTGCCGCGCCGCGCGACGACGAGCGAACGACGCGAAATCACACCGGTTACGTAGACCTTTGCACGCCATTCCGCGCCGCCAGCGACTCACGACGCCGCGCACGCGGAAGATGACCTTCCCCACGCCGTCAGCGACTCGCCGCCGCGCGCACACGCCAGATCACGTTGCCGACGTCGTCGGCCACCAGCAACGCGCCACGTGCATCCATCGCCACGCCGACCGGGCGCCCCATCGCCTTGTCGTCGACATCGATGAATCCGGACAACACATCCACCGGTTGACCGGCCGGCTTGCCGTTTGCGAACGGCACGAAGATCACCGCGTAGCCGCTGCGCGGTTTGCGATTCCACGACCCGTGCTGACCCACGAACATCCCATTCCTGAACGCAGGTGGCATTGCAACGCCAGCCGACCAGGTCAATCCGAGTGATGCGGTGTGCGCGCCGAGTGCGTAGTCTGGCGCGATTGCCGTCGCGACGAGATCAGGGCGTTCGGGCTTGACGCGTGCATCGACATGATCGCCGAAGTAGCTGTACGGCCAGCCGTAGAACGCCCCGTCGCGCACCGCGGTCATGTAGTCCGGCACCAGATCGCCACCGATTTCATCACGTTCGTTCACGGCCGTCCACAATGCGTTCGTCGTCTGTTCGAGCGCGAGACCGACAGGGTTCCGCAGCCCCGATGCGAAAATCCGATGCGCACCCGTCGCAATGTTGACGGCCCAGATGGCGGCCCGTTCCGCTTCGGCGGCGATGCCGTTCTCGCCGGCATTGCTGTTCGATCCGACCGCCACGTACAGTGTTGCGCCATCCGGCGAGGCAAGCACGTTCTTGGTCCAGTGATGATTGATCGTGCCCGCCGGCAGCGCCGTGATCACGACGGCGGCCGCCGTGATGGTCGTGTCACCATCGCGATACGGAAAACGCACCAGCGCATCACTGTTCGCCACGATCAGCTGCCCGTTCACGAGCGTCATGCCGAACGGTGAATACAGCTGCCGAAGCAGCACGAATCGCCGATCCGCCACACCATCGCCATCCGTGTCGCGCAATAGCGTGATCCGATCGGCACTCGGCACGGCGCCGCCGGCCTTCTTCTGGAATCGCTTGAAGAACCAACCCTTGATGCCTTTCGCATCGTCGGGTCGGGTCGGCGCATTCGTCTCCGCGACGAGCACATCGCCGTTCGGCAGCACGTACAACCACCGTGGGTGATCGAGACTGTCGGCGAATGCGCTGACCTCGAGACCATCAGCCGCCGCCGGTCGAATGCCGGATGGCCAGCGATTCACGGACGCCACATTCACCAGCGGAATCAGCGAATGTTGCGGATCGGGCAGGACCGGCGTTGGGCCGATGCCGGCGGAAATCGGGAGGCGAGCGCTCGATCCGCACGCGCTCGCCAGCATTGTCGCGGCTGACAACAGGACGAGTCTGGTGCCGCGATCGATTGAACGGGTCATGAACGCACGGATGGAGGTGGCATGGGGCTCACCGCAGCCCAACCGCCTCATCAGGTCGCCGATCGGCACACTGTCGCGGACGTCACCTGCAAGATACCTCGCCACACGATTGCGACAAATCATTGTGACGCGTGGTTGGCAGTCAGTGCGTGCGCGGACTCACTCCGCGTCGTACGCCGCCTGGAGTGCGGCAATGTCGATCTTCGTCATGCCGAACATCGCCTGCACCACGCGCTCGGCCTTCGACTGATCCTTGTCGTTCATCAGCGTCGTCAGTGCCTTTGGAATGATCTGCCACGACAGGCCGAACCTGTCCTTCAGCCACCCGCAACGGTCCGGGGTGCCGCCATCCACCAGCAGCGCATCCCAGTAGTAGTCCACTTCGTCCTGCGTCTCGCAGTACACCTGCAGCGACACGGCTTCGGTGAGTGTGTAATGCGGTCCGCCATTGAACGCGATGAGGCGCTGCCCATCGAGCTCGACCTCGACGCCCCACGGATTCGCCGGATCCGGTGACGCCATCACGTTCACGATCCGCGAGTTCTTGAACACCGAGACATACAGCTCGGCCGCGGCGTGAGCATTCTGGCCGAACCAGAGAAAAGGGCGGATCGTCGGTGTAGCCATTGAAAGTCCTCCGGAAAGGTGTCCTGTGGTCGCCGACAACCATCGGCTGTCCTGTATTCGGCCTTCCAGCTTCTACATCCACCACGTGCTTCTACAGCGGCAACCGAAAACTTTTCACGCGGGGCCCGCGACGAACGCGGGGAAGAACAACGGCGAAATGTTCTGGAACAGCGTCTCGCGAGGGCAGTTCCAAAGGCGCTTGTTTTTCCTCGCGTTCCCCGCGGGCCCCGCGTGAAAAGTTTTGCAGAATTAGAGCGACGCTGCCAGCTCTGCGCGAGACACTCAGGTCTGTGTGTGTTCTGACCAGCGGAGCATGCCGCCGGCGAGGCTGGTGACGCGATCGACGCCTGCCGCCTGCAGCTGGCGTACGGCGTCGGCGCTGCGTTTGCCGCTGCGGCAGTACACGACGATGGCGCGTGTGCGATCGAGCGTCGGGATCGCAGT
>JACMLX010000020.1 GCA_014379355.1 Gemmatimonadaceae bacterium | reverse complement strand
TGCTCGCTGACCCGATATGGATTTCGTTCTCCAGCTGCACTCGCACCTGCCGTGGGTGCTCAATCACGGCGACTGGCCGCACGGCAGCGACTGGCTCTCCGAGGCGACTCTCGAGACCTACCTCCCGCTCATCGAGAAGATGCGCTGGCTGCAGGCCGACAATGTGTGGGCGCCGATCACCCTCGGCATCACACCGATTCTCGCCAACCAGCTCAGCCATCCGACCTTTCCGGCGATCTTCGAGAAGTGGGTGGCGAACAAGCTCTTGAACTACGAGGAGCAGTCGAAGGAGTTCGCCGCGCGCGGTGACGACGGATTGGCGTCGGTCTGCCTGTTCCACGCCGGCGTGATGACGAAGTACCGCGATCTGTATCGGTCCATCGGCGGCGACATCCTCGGTGAGTTCAAGCGGTTCTCAGACGAGGGACGCATCGAGATCACCGGGTCGGCGGCGACACACGGATTCCTGCCACTGCTCGGACGGGACGAGAGCATCCGGTTCCAGCTGCACCTCGGCCGTCGCGAACATGAGCGGCTGTTCGGTCGCACGCCGAAGGGGCTCTGGTTGCCGGAGTGCGCGTATCGGCCGGGTGGATGGTGGGAGCCGCTGCCGAAGGCGCCGAATCGTGGCGTCCGACACGGGATCGAACACGAAGTGCGGGCGGCGGGCTTCGAGTACGTGACGCTCGACTCACCGCTGGTGACGGGACGGCACAAGGAACGCACGGCGTATCGCGCGTATCGCATTCGACAGGAGAACGGTGAGTCGTATGTGCACGCGCTGGCGCGCGATCAGCGCACCGCGGCACAGATCTGGAGCGCCGACGGTGGCTATCCTGGCGATGGCGCGTATCTCGAATTCCACAAGACGCATCAGGAAGGTGGCCTCAAGCTGTGGCGCATCACCGGCCGCACGGTGGATCTCGGCCACAAGCATCCGTACTGGCCGGAGGTCGCGCAGACCAAGGTCGAGGAACATGCACGGCACTTCGCGACGCTGCTCAACTCGATCGCGCGCGAACAGCACAACTTCGGCACCACGCTGATCCACGCGCCGTTCGACACGGAGCTGTTCGGACACTGGTGGTACGAAGGCCCGGAGTTCATCAACAAGCTGTATCGGGAGCTGAAACATTCGAGCCTGCTGCGTCCGACGATGGCATCGCAGCATCTGCACGACAACCCGCACACGATGACGATCCCGGTGGAGCCGGGGTCGTGGGGCGCGCACGCCGACTGGTCCACCTGGGTCGGACCGAAGGTCGCGCATACGTGGCGCCGACTCTGGCCGCTCGAAAATGCGTTCTGGGAAATTGCCGGTCGCGCGCTTGGCGATCCCGATGCACACAGCTCACTGGAACAGGCGGCTCGCACATTGTTGCTGGCGCAGTCGAGCGACTGGCAGTTCATCATCACGATGGCCGAAGCGGCTGACTACGCGGATCATCGCTTCCATTCGCATTGCTCGGATCTCGAGCAGCTGCTGGCGAAGATGAACGCCGGCTGGGATGGGGCGGGTTTTGCCGACGCGCATGCGTACGCATCCGATCTCAAGACGCGCGACGATTGTTTCCCCGACATCTTCCCGGCTCTCAGGGCGGCGCTGTCGTGATTCCTGTGATCTTCGTCGCACCACGGCTGTCGGACAACGCGTCGAGGATGATCGAGGCGATCGGAGCACTGCCGGGCGTGCAGCTCGGTGTGATCAGTACCGACTGGGTGGAGCAGGCGGAGTCGGGCACGCGAGACGTGATCGTGCAGCACTGGCGCGTGAGCGATGTGCTCGACGTGCCGCAACTGCAGCACGCCGTGAATGAAGTGGCGGCGCGCATCGGTGGTGTCGAGCGGTTGTTCGGCGCGTACGAACAGCTCCAGGTGCCATTGGCGGAGGTGCGCGAGGCGATGGGGCTTCCGGGGCTGCCGGTGCAGGCCGCGCTCAACTTTCGCGACAAGTCACGCATGAAGGATGTGTTGCGCGCGAACAAGCTGCCCTGTGCACGGCACACGCTGGTGGACAAGTTCGTGGACGCGATCGCGTTTGCCGAGCGGGTCGGATTTCCGCTCGTGATCAAGCCGCAGGCCGGCGCGGGAGCGTTGGCGACCTATCGCGTGGACGACGCGCGGTCGCTCGGCGAGGCGCTCGACCTGACACGGCCGTCGGTCGCACAGCCGGTGCTGCTCGAGGAGTTCATCACCGGATCGGAGCATTCCTTCGAGACGATTTCGATCGACGGGAAGGCTGTCTGGCATTCACTCACGCACTACCATCCGACGCCGCTGGAAGTGCTGCGGAATCCATGGATCCAGTGGGTGGTCGTCCTGCCGCGCGAGGTCGATCATCCGATGTTCGACGACATCAAGGCGTCGGCCACGCAGGCGCTGTCGGCGCTCGGGCAGACCACCGGACTGTCGCACATGGAGTGGTTCCGACGGGCGGACGGCAGCGTCGCGATATCCGAAGTGGCGGCCCGTCCGCCCGGCGCACAGATCACCACGTTGATGAGTCGCGCCTGCGACTTCGACTTCGTGGCCTCGTGGGCGAACCTGATGGTCTACGGCGAATTCACGCCGCCGGAGCGCAAGTACGCCGTCGGTGCAGCATTCCTGCGCGGTCAGGGCTCGGGTGTCGTGCGGCATGTGCGCGGCATCGATCGTGTGCACGAGGAACTCGGCACGCTGGTGTGTGATGTGAAGCTGCCCGAGATCGGGCAACCGCCGGCCGCGACCTATGAAGGCGACGGATTCATCATCCTGCGGCATCCGGACACCGCGGTGGTGGAGCGCGCGATTCGTCGTGTCGTCGAGCTGGTGCATGTGGAACTGGGATGAGTGCGGCTCACGGGTGAACGACCTTTCGAGAGGGTGTGAATGGACGTCTTGATGATTGCGCCGGGGTATCCGGACGAGATGCCGCTGTTCTGCCGTGGGCTGTCGACCTTCGGTGGCAGTGTGTACGGCATCAGTGATGTGCCGGTCGGCAACCTGCCGGAGATGACCCGACGTCACCTCTCGGGTTATCTGCAGACGTCGATGCTCAATCAGGAGGAGGCGGTGGTGCGCGAAGTCACCGCACACTGGGGTGACATGACGTTCGACCGCGTCATCTGCCTGTGGGAGCCCGGCGTCGTCCTGGCCGCGAAACTGCGCGTCGCCCTCGGTGTCGGCGGCATGAGCGTCGACGATGCGATCGCGTTCCGCAACAAGGACATCATGAAGGCGCGGGTCGCGGCGGCGGGGATCCGGACGCCGAAGCATCGCGGCGCGACCACGGCGGCCGAAGTGCGCGCTGCGGCCGAAGAGATCGGCTATCCGCTGATCATCAAGCCGATCGATGGCGCCGGTTCGATGGACACCTTTCGCGTGGACGACGCGAAGGTACTGGATGCCGCACTCAAGCGCCTCACGCACATCGACCACGTGAACGTCGAGGAGTTCATCGAGGCCGAGGAATTCACGTTCGACACCGTCTGCATCGGGGGCGAGATGCAGTACTTCAATGTCGGGTTCTACCGTCCGCGCCCGCTCGCCGCACGCAGCAACGAGTGGATCAGTCCGCAGACGCTGTGCCTGCGCGATGTGGGCAGTGAGTGGGTCAAGGGTGGCGTGCAGATGGGACATGACGTGCTGAAGGCGATGAATCCCGGCAACGCCTTCACCCACATGGAGTGGTACCGGAAGTCGGATGGCGAGGTGGTGTTCGGTGAAATTGCTGCCCGCCCGCCCGGTGCGCGCACGGTCGACCTGATGAACTACGTCTCCGACATCGACCTCTACATGGGGTACGCCGAGGCGGAGCTGCAGGGCACGTTCTCGCTCGACGTGACGCGGAAGTACAATGCGATCAACATCTTCAAGCGTGCGCAGGGCAACGGCACGATCCGCCGGATCAGTGGCCTCGAGAATCTCGGGCAGCGCTTCGGTGAGCACATCGTGCATGTCGATCTGCTGCCGGTCGGTGCACCGCGCCGTGACTGGATCCTGACACTCATCTCGGACGGCTACGTCACCATCCGGCACCCGGATTTCGAGCAGGCATGTTTGATTGCCGATGCAGTCAGCACCGATCTCCAACTCTACGCATCGTAATCCATGCCATTGCGTTTGCGCCGCTCTCTGCGGCGGTTGTTCCGTACCAGAACGCAGGCCGGTTCGTATCACGTCGTTGCGGATATTCCTGGCCCGACGCCTGGGGAGCCGCGCTCCGTCGTCGTGCACCTGCCCGGGAACTACCACGAGGAGGTGCGACGCTATCCTGTGATCTACATGCAGGATGGTCAGAACCTGTTCGACGACGGGACCTCGTATTCGGGTTCGTGGGGATTGGCCGAGGAACTGGTGTCGGCCTCGCGACTGGGTGCGGATGCGATAATCGTCGGGGTCTACCACGCGTCGCAGCACCGCATCAACGAATACAGCCCTTTCGTGGACGAACGTGTCGGCGGCGGCAACGCGCGTGCGTACATCACGTGGTTGTGCGATGTGTTGCGTCCCGCCATCAACGAGCGGTACCGCACACTGCCGGCGCGTGAACACACCGGCGTCGCGGGATCATCCATGGGTGGGCTGCTCTCCTTGTTCGCGATTTTCGAGCGGAGCGATGTGTTCGGCTTCGCGGCCGTCATGAGTCCGTCCCTCTGGTTTGCACACGGTGCGATTTTCGACTGGGTGCGCTCGCGGGCATTCGTGGATGTGCGCATCTACCTCGACATCGGCGCGCGCGAAGGCGAGCGGACGCTGGCGAACGCGCGACGCATGCGCGACATCCTGGTGACCAAGGGTTACCTGCCGGGTGAGCGCCTGCGCTGGGTGGAGGACGCCATCGGCGTGCATCACGAAAGCGCCTGGGGACGCCGTTTCCGAAAGGCATTGCCTGCCATGCTCGCCGTTCCACGCCACCGGCACGAACCAAGGTCCTGATGCATCACGAGTTCAAGTCATGGCGCAGCCCGGCGCTCGACGGCAGGGAGATGGGGCTGCATGTGTGGGGCCACTCCGGCGCCAAGATGCTCGTCTTTCCGACGTCGCTTGGCAGTCATCGCGAATGGTCCGACCGACACATGCATCGCGTGCTGCGCGACCAGATCGACAACGGCTGGCTGCAGATCATCTCGGTCGATCATGTGCACCACGAAAGCTGGTACGACAAGTCGCGTCATCCGGGGGCCCGCGCGTGGCGACACCTCCAGTATCACGCCTACATCCGCGATGAGGTGATGCCGTACATGCATCACATCAACCGGACGCCGTTCGTGATCCTCGCCGGCGCAAGTTTCGGCGCGTACCACGCGATGTCGTTCGGATTGCGGTTTCCGCATCTCGTGAATCGCATCATCGGCCTGAGCGGCTTGTACGACATCAGCCGGCAGGCAGCGGGGCACATGGATGCGAACGTGTTCGCCGCGAACCCGATGGCGTTCATGCCGCACGAACAGGATCATGGCCGGCTCGAGGCGATGCGACGACTGGATATCATCATGGCCATCGGCCGCGATGATCCGAGTTGCCGCAACAACGAGGAATTCTCGGGCATCCTGTGGTCGAAGGGAGTCGGTAATGCCCTCCGCGTCTGGGATGGCTGGGCGCACGACTGGCCGTTCTGGGAAAAGATGATCCGGATGTACGTCAGCGGTCACGACTGACCACCAGCCATTCAACGGAGGACTCGCATGGCGAACGTGAAGAACGTCGGACTGGTGGTGGGACGCGAATGGTCATTCCCGCCCGCCTTCATCGAGGCGGTGAATTCCAGGGACGCCGGTGTCGTGGCATCGCTCGCGAAGTTCGGCGGCGAGCACATGGACGGTGCGATGGACTACGACGTGCTCGTCGACCGCATCTCGCACGAAGTGCCGATGTATCGCACGGTGCTCAAGCACGCCGTGCTGCAGGGCACGACGGTGATCAACAATCCGTTCATGTGGTCGGCCGATGACAAGTTCTTCGGCGCCTCGCTGATCACGAAGCTGGGCGTCGTGAGCCCGAAGACCGTCGTGCTGCCGAACAAGGAATACATCCCGGGCATCATCCCGGGTGAGTCGCTGCGCAACCTCAAGTATCCGCTGGACTGGGACGACATCGTGCAGTGGGTCGGCCTGCCGTGCATCCTGAAGGACGCCCACGGCGGCGGCTGGAAGGAGGTCTACGTCTGCGACACGAAGGCGGAACTGATCCATCACTACGATCACTCGGGCATGCTCACGATGATCGTGCAGGAATTCATCAAGTGGGATGAGTTCGTGCGGTGCATCTGTCTCGGCCAGGAGGAGATCCTGCCGATCAAGTACGATCCGAAGGAGCGGAAGTACCGCACCGATCGCGATTTCCTCGGGCCGGTGCTCGGACCACGTGTCGAGAAGGACGCGCGCACGATCGTGAAGGCCCTGGGCTACGACATGAACTCGATCGAGTTCGCGATCAGGGACGGCGTGCCGTACGCCATCGACTTCATGAATCCGGCGCCGGACTTCGACATCAACTCGCTCACGCCGCAGTATTTCAACTGGGCGGTGGAGCATATGAGCGATCTCGTGATCCGGCTCGCGAAGGATCCGCGCACGATCACGAAGTCGCTGGGCTGGGACGCGATGTTCACCGCTTCGCGCGCGAAGTGATGACGGGCAGCAGCGGTGCCATCAGCGCGTGGCATGACCTCCTGACCGACGACGCGCTGGCGCAGGAATCGTCGTCCCTGATGACGTCGCAGCTGTCGAGTCGTGGATTGATCTTCGGCGGCCGGCCGCTGTGCACCGTGCTGCGGCCGCGGCTCGTGACCCGCGCGCAGTACGACCGCGTGCAACAGCTGACGCGCCGGCTGATGCCGGCGTTCGATGCGATCCTCGCCGCCGCACTGAGCACGCCGAGCGTGCGTGAGCAGTTCAGGCTCGCCGACTGGGAGGAAACGCTGGTGGATGTGAATCCCGGTTTCCCGGCCGCCAGTCCGACGTCACGCCTCGACTATTTCGTGAATGACGAGAGCGGCGAGATCTCGCTGACGGAGTACAACGCCGAGACACCAGCCGGAGCGGGCTACAACGACGCGCTGGCCGACATGTTCAGCGACCTGCCCGTGACGCGCAGGTTCGCGAAGGAATGGGAGTTGATTCCGATCCCGACGCGGCACGGCGTGATCCGCGCAGTCCTCGATGCATGGGCGGCATGGCGCGGCGTACGGGAAGTGCCGCAGATCGGCATCATCGACTGGAAGGAAGTCCCGACGGCGAGTGAATTCGAGATCTTTCAGCAGCATTTCCGCCATCTCGGCCTTCCGTGCACGATCGTCGATCCGCGCGACGCCGCCTATGACGGCGCGACACTCACGTTCGCCGGGACGCCGGTCACGCTCCTCTACAAGCGCGTGTTGCTGCATGAACTCGCGGAGCGGGGCGGGGCGGATCACCCTGTGTTCCAGGCCTATCGTGACGGCAAGGTCTGCATGGTCAATCCGCCGCGCTGCAAGTTCCTGCACAAGAAGGCGTCGCTGGCCGCGCTGACCGACGAACAGAATGCACATTTCCTGACGGCAGCGCAGCATGCTGCCGTGAAGGAATGCATTCCGTGGACGCGTGTCGTGGTGGAGCGCGCCACGACGTTTCATGGCGAGCGCATCGACCTGCTCGAATACGCCGCTGCGCATCGTGACCGGTTCGTCCTGAAGCCGAATGACGACTACGGCGGTGCCGGCATCGTGCTTGGCTGGACGGTGGACGAGGACACATGGAGCGCGGCCCTGCGGACGGCGATCGAGCATCCGTATGTCGTGCAGGAACGTGTCGCCATCCCGTCGCAGGGCTTCCCGTCGCTCGTGGATGGACGCTCGCAGGTCGTCGATCGCATGTACGACACGGCGCCGTTCCTGTGCGACGGGGCGTATTCCGAGGGCTGGCTCTGTCGCCTGTCCACGGCCGCGCTGCTCAACGTCTCGGCCGGCGGTGGCTCGACGGTGCCCACCTTCCTCGTCCAGGCGCGGTAGTGTAGCCACGCCCGTCTCTCGCTATAGTGCGGGTGGGCGCCACTGGCGCACTCCGCATCACTCACCCCGAGGTTCCCTAATGAAAGCACCGTCACTGACCCTGGGCGTCGAGGAAGAGTACCAGATCATCGATCCAGTCTCGCGGGATCTGGTGTCGTATGTGACACAGCTGCTGGCCGAGGATCACCGCGTGCTGACGCAGGTGAAGCCGGAACTGCACCAGTCGATCATCGAAGTGGGCACCACCGTCTGCCAGACGCCCGCCGAAGTGCGCAAGGAACTGGTGATGCTGCGCAAGGGTGTGATGGAGCTGGCCGCGCGGAAGGGGTATCGCATCGCGGCCGCCGGCACACATCCGTTCGCCAACTGGCAGACGCAGGAGATCACGCCGTACGATCACTACCTCGGCACACGCAACGACATGGGCGACCTCGCCCAGCGGCTGCTGATCTTCGGGACACATGTGCACATCGGCATCGAGGACAAGGATTTCCTCGTGGACGCGTGCAACGTGGCGCGGTATTTCCTGCCGCACATTCTCTGTCTCACGAGCAGCTCACCGTTCTGGTATGGCCGCCAGACGGGATTACGCTCGTATCGGAGCGTGGTGTTCCGCGCCTTCCCGCGCAGCGGTGTGCCGCCGCTGCTCAATTCGTACTACGACTACACGTCCTACATCGACACCCTCGTCGAGACGGGGTCCATTCCGGGGTCGCACAAGATCTGGTGGGACATCCGTCCGCACGGGACGTATCCGACGCTCGAGTTCCGCGTCTGTGACGTGTGCACACGCGTTGACGAGGCCGTGAGCATCGCGGCGATCCTGCAGGCGTTGATCGCGAAGCTGTACAAGATGCGTCGCGACAACACGACGTTCCGCGTCTACTCCTCCGCGTTGATCGAGGAGAACAAGTGGCGCGCGGTGCGCTATGGCCTGGGCGGGAAGCTGATCGACTTCGGCAAGCAGGTGGAACTCCCCGCTCCGCAGCTGATCCGCGAGTTCCTCGACTGGTTCCTTGGCGACATCGTCGACGAACTCGGTACGCGCAAGGAAGTGGAATACGCGTACAAGATCCTCGCCGAAGGTTCGAGCGCGGACCGCCAGCTGGCCACGTTCGCGAAGACGAACGACCTGAAAGCGGTCGTCGATCAACTGATCATCGAAACCGCCGAAGGCGTGATGGATGTCCCCGCCGCAGAGCCGCTCTCCGCAGCGGCGTCTTGACACTTTTCACGCGGGGCGCGCGAGGAACGCGGGGAAGGGCAACCGCAAAATGCTGTGGAACCGCGTCTCGCGAGAGCAGTTCCCACAGCATTTGTTGTTCCCCGCGTTCCCCGCGATCCCCGCGTGAAAAGTCGTGGCGAAGCCTTCTGAATTCTCCGTACAGGCGCCGCGCGAAAAGTCTGTTTCGAATCTCGCAGATCTCTCCGTGCCCCGGTGGCTCTGTGCGAGCCCCGCACTTCCGACCATGAGCGCTAAACGTCAGACGGTGTAGCCGAGTGATTCGAACCTGGTCTCGACGACCCAGTGCACGCCGAGCGCGATGGCGGCGATGATGGCGATGTAGACCCAGCCGAGTTTCGTCTTCTTGCCGGTGGTCTGCGCCTTGATGTGGTTCGAGGCCGCCTCGCCGCCGATCGCGAGGATGACGCCCATCAGCGGGAAGAGGATCGCGAGTGCGATGCCGGTGCGATTGAGTTGGATCGTCTGGCTGCCGGTCAGCGCTTCATTGTAGGGCTTCCAGATCGAGAGATAGCCGAGCAGCGCGCCACCGACGATGAGAAACATCCCGCCGACGCGGGACTTCTGGTCCTGATTCAACAATCGCTCCGTGGATGAGTGCGATGATTGTTCGCAACGTCGGCCAGGCGCAGGCGTCGCGCAAGCACCCGAACGGGTGAGGCACTCCGCTGGCTCAGGGCAGGCGCGGTCGCTCGATGAAGTTGGTGATGGCCGCGATGAACGCCGGAAGCGTGGCTTCGAGCAACGCCGCGTGGTCACCGCCGGCGAGAATGATCCACTGCCGGTCCGGTGAGCCGAGATGCGAAAAGACCGTCGCCTGGTTCGCGATCGGCGCGTACGGATCGAGTTCACCATGCAGCAACAGCGTCGGCACCGTCAGCTTTGCTGCCGAGAGTTCGTTCCATTCGTGCAGCGCCTTCCAATCGCTGCGGACCGGGTCCGCCTTGAGCGCGGCCGCCACATACGCCTCGATCGCGCGCGGCGAGATTGCATTCGGCGCGATGAAATCGCTGGCCGCATTCTGTGCCGTGTTGGCCTCGCGCGGTGGCTCGCCGCTGTCGGCAGCCACAGGACTCTTCCGGACATCATCGTAGGGAAAACCGAAGAGCACCACGCCCGACGCCAGCGTCGGATGCTGCTGCAGCGCGAGATGGGCAACCATCGAACCGTATGACCACCCGACGAGCGTCGGCTTCGGGAGCGTGGGCTGGCGAAGGCTCACGAAACGGAGCACCGCCGCGACGTCGTTGGCGGCCCGGCTGGGCGTCAGCCAGCCGGAACTGTCGCGCGGTGTCGCGCCGTAGCCGCGCGCGTCGAGCGCATACACGGAGTAGCCCCGCGCCACGAGCGCCTGCATCACTGACAGCCGCTCGCCTGGTACCTGCAGGTCGAAGTCCGGCAACGCCGACCAGGTACGCCCGTGGAGGAGCACGATCACGCCCCTGGGCCGCACGGCGGTGCGCGCCCAGAGTGCCAGCGGATGCCCGTCCGACACAACCGTCAGTCGTGTCGGTGGACGCTGCGCCTGTGCGGTGAGAGTCGTCGGCAGCAGCAGGGCCAGAATCGCGACGTGCATCGCCGCGCGACGGGTCATCGGCGACATCATGGCGTCTGCGGCACGGGCCGCACATATGGGGAATGAATCGAATCCCACGGCTTCGCGCTGCGTGCGCGCGTGGTGCCAAGTGTCTCGAGGCGTTGCATCCATCCCTTGTCGAAGAGCGATGAGGCAGCAGGATCGATTGCGAGCTCGGACGGTATGGCGGTCCACTTCATCTGCATCGTGAGGCCAGGCACTTCTGCGCTGGCGGCGCGCGCGAGATAGTCGAGCCCCTCCAGTACCTGCGGGTGATGCATGTAGAACGAGAGATTGCTCCAGCGTCGGTTGATCTGTTTCAGGCTGGCGGGATTCATGACCATCGGCGCGGCGGTCGTCCAACCGTTCACGATGACCCACATGCGCACGCTGATGGGCGCGGTGACGCCCGCCGCGCGGACCTTCGCGACCATCGCCTTATAGTCGTCGAGTGTCAGCAGCGAGAGGATGTTGGAGACCACGCCACCGTCGGAGTGCACATGGCCTTCGAACACCACCTGCGGAAAAATCCCGGGAATCGCCGACGCGGCCCTGAGCAGTGTCCGGGTGGTGACGAGGCCGTTGGATCCGTTGAGCGTCGTCGCCAGATCCCAGGTGCGTCCTGTGCCGATGTCCATATCGGTGGTGCCGAAAACCACCTGCCGGTCCTGCGCGAACGCCGTTCGCAGGGAGTCGCGCAATGTGGAATCGACGACATTGGCGATGCTGGTGTCATAGCGCCTGGTGTTCACCAGGCCGCCGGTCTTGCGGAGCCAGAACCACCAGTCGATCGACGGCGCGATACGATCGGCGGCGTTCCGATACAGCGACGTGAGCGTGTCGACAGCCGCAGTGCTGCCAAGCAACAGGAACGGCGCCTGCAATGCTCCGGTGCTGATGGCCGTGATCAGGTCGAACTGCGGCATCGGTGCATCGGTACGGTCACGCCAGCCGCGCACAAACCCCACGCCGTACGCACCATTCTGGCCGCCACCGGAGAGCAGCAGCACATCGACGGTGTGGTCGGCGCGTTTCACCACGCGTCGTGCCAGTCGTGCGATGACGGTGTCTCGCAGCGCGCGTTCCCGCAGCCGACTCGAGTCCGCATCGGTCACAAGCGAGGCAATCGAGGCAGGCGGACGATGCACGGCCGCGCAGCCGCCTGCGACCATCGCGACGGCGAGCGCGAGGCCGTGTGCGATGAACCCTCTGACACCGATGATCTGCAAGCGCGAGACGACGACTCGGGAGGAACGTGTTTCGTGCACAGGCATCGGGCATCAGGTCGAGAGGGAATCAGTCATTCGGCCGGTGGCGAAAGATACATGGAATCGTGACATTGTCGTGCCACATGTCACCGCACACCCTCGACGACAGTACCATCACCGCCACCACGCCCGGAACGGATGCCGCGACGCTCGGCTGGCGGTCCGCGCTGCGCAGTCGCATCGGGATACTGATCCGCGTGCTGTGTTTCTGGACCGTGTGGTTTGCCGCCTCCCGCGCACTGTTCCTGTTCTGGTTTCGTGACCTGATCCCGGAGGGCGCTGCACCACTGGTCGCGCGCAGCTTCCTGTTCGGTGCGCGCATGGACCTGTCGAGTGCTGCGTACCTGACGGCCATACCGTGGCTGATCCTCACGTGCACCGTCGCCGCGAAGCGGTCGGTCACGCAACGCGTCCTCGGTGTCTGGTCCGCCTTCGTCGTGGTCTTCATTCCGCTCGTCACGATGACGGACATCGGGACATTCGGACCCTGGCGGCGCCGGCTCGATGCGTCGCTCTGGATGTACCTCGGCACACCGAACGAAGCGTACGCGTCGGCGTCGTCCATCGCCGTTGTGCCGCTGTTCGGCATGCTTGCGCTGCTGTTCGTCGTCACCTGGTGGTCATACCGGCGCGTCGTGCGTCGCCCCGAGGGCCGCTTGGAGGCATTGCGTGGTGTGCAGGCAGTCGGCGCCGGGGTCGCACTGCTCGCGTCGGGGGCATTGCTGGCGATCCCCATTCGCGGCGGTGTGCAGTGGACACCCATCAACGAATCGACCGTGTACTTCTCGCGATCGGAATTCGTGAACATGGCATCTCTGAATCCGGGCTGGTATCTGCTCGCCACGACAGTGGCGCAACAGCATGTGCCGACGCGAAATCCATACCTGACGCTGCCCGGACCCGAGGTGGAGCAGATTGTGGACAGCCTGTATCCCAGGCAGCGTGCCACATCGGCATCCCTGCTGCGGACCTCACGACCGAATGTGATCCTCATCATCTGGGAGAGTTTCACGGCGAAGGTGGTGGAGCGTCTCGGTGGACGTCCGGGTGTCACGCCGCAGTTCGACCGTTGGTCGCATCAGGGCATCTTCTTCGACTCGCTCTTCGCGTCCGGTGACCGGAGCGCGCAGGGACTGGTGTCGATCCTCAGCGGATTTCCGTCGGTTCCGAACGAAGCGATCATGACGCGCCCGACGAAGGCGGCACGACTGCCGCAACTCGGCCAATTCATGCAACGCGCCGGCTATCACACGTCCTACTACTACGGCGGTGAGCTCGCGTTCGCGAACATGAAGGCGTACCTGATCAACGGCGGCTTCGAACGGCTGATCGGACTCGAGGCGTTCGGCGCAACCGACCGCAACTCGAAGTGGGGGGCGCACGATCATGTCGTGTTGTCGCGGATGATGGGAGACCTGCAGCGTGAGCCGCGGCCCTTCTTCTCGACGGTCTTCACGCTGAGCAGTCACGAGCCGTTCGAGGTTCCCGTTGCGGCCACGTTTCCTGGCGCGGACGAGTCGGTGAAATTCCTCAATGCACATCACTACTCCGACGCCAGCATCGCGCAGTTCCTCGATTCGGCATCGACGCAGCCGTGGTGGGACAGTACGCTGGTCATCATCGTCGCGGATCACGGCAGCCCGCTGCCAAGACCTGCGCAGGGGGTGACCGAAACCGTGCCGGATCGCCACCACGTGCCCATGCTCTGGCTCGGCGGCGCCCTCCGTGTGCGTGATACCGTCGTGCATCGGATCGCATCGTCCGTCGATCTCGCGCCGACCCTGCTGGCGCAACTCGGCATATCGTCAGAGGGTTTTCGCTGGGGACAGGATCTGTTCAGCGGAGCCCGCGACGGTCACGCCTACTTCGAGTACCACGACGGATTCACGTTCATCGACCGCGCCGGCTGGCTGGTGTACGACGAACGGGCAGGACGTGCGCTGGAGCAGTCGCCCGGTGCGGGCGCGCAGCAGCAGCGTCTCGGTGCGGCGCTGCTGCAGGCGACCTTCGCCGACTATCTGTCGCGCTGACGTGGCAGACGGCGGGATTCGGCGCGGGCGGTAATGATGAACGGAAGCTGAATCGGAGGCGCGCCGGCGCTCTCCTCTCACCGGAGGCCGTCACGCGGCTTTATTTCGGCAACAGCGATTCAGCCGAGAACGCTGCCGCCGTGCCTGAACCGACTCTCGCCTCCCCGCCGATGATCGCGTCGTTCCGTCGTCCCGTAGTTCTCTGTGTTGCAACCGTTGCGGCCTCCGTCACGATCAGCGCGCAGCGCAAGCCAGCGGCGCCGACACCGGCGACGACGATCGCCATCGACACCGCATCGTTCCGCGCACTGCAATGGCGCAACGTCGGCCCGTATCGCGGCGGTCGCGCAAACGCCGCCTCCGGCATAGCGACGCAACCGCTCACGTACTTCGCGGGTTACACCGGCGGCGGTCTGTGGCGCACCGATGACGCGGGAATCACCTGGCGCAACATTTCCGATGGCTGGTTTCGCACCGGATCGATCGGCGCCATCGCGGTGGCACCATCGGATGCGAACGTGATCTACGTCGGCACCGGTGAAGAGGCGATTCGCGGGCAGAGTTCGAGCTACGGCGACGGTGTGTATCGCAGCACCGATCAGGGTCGTACGTGGACCAACGTCGGACTCGCCGCGACGCGACAGATCGCAGCCGTGCGGGTGCACCCGACCGATCCGAACGTGGTGTATGTGGCCGCGCAGGGTGATCGCTGGAAGTCGAGCGCCGAGCGCGGCATCTACCGCACGCGGGACGGCGGTGCGACGTGGCAGCTGGTGCTCAAGGGTGTGAACAACTTCAGCGGCGCCAGTGACGTGTCGATGGACGCCACGAACCCGCGCATTCTCTACGCCAGCTTCTGGGACCACCAGCGCACGCCGTGGATGGTTCGCAGCGGAGGCGAGGGCAGCGGCATCTGGAAGTCGGTGGATGGTGGCGATACGTGGAAGCGTCTCACGGAAGGCCTGCCGGCATTGATGGGCAAGATCGGGGTGAGTGTGTCGCCGGCAAATCCTGACCGTGTCTTCGCGATCGTGGAGGCCGAGCGCGGAGGACTGTATCGCTCGGATGACGCGGGCAGGACGTGGGCGCTGCAGTCGTCAGATCGCCTGATCCAGACGCGCAGCTGGTACTACATGAAGATCTTCTCGGATCCGAAGAATGCGGATGCGGTGTGGATCATGAATGCCCCGGTGCTCAAGTCCATCGATGGCGGTCGCACGTTCCGCGTCGTCGAGGCGACGCACGGCGACAATCACCATCTGTGGATCAATCCGATCGACGGCAAGTCGATGATCAACTCGAATGACGGTGGCGTGTCCGTGTCGCTCGATGGTGGACTCAGCTGGAGCTCGCAGGACAACCAGCCGACGGCACAGTTCTACCACGTCACGACGGATCACGACTTTCCGTATAAACTGTACAGCGGCCAGCAGGACAATTCGAGCGTGATCATCCGCAGCCGCAGCGACGATTTCGCGATCGGCGTGCGCGACTGGTGGCCCGGACCCGGCTGCGAAAGCGCGAACATCGGCGTCGGGCCGAAGGATTCGCGCTACGTGTACGGCGGCTGCTATCAGGGTCTCATCGATGAACTGGATCAACAGACCGGCCTGAGTCGCGCGATCATGCCCTGGCCCGCGATGAACCTCACGGAGCCGAGCGACAAGACTCGCTTTCGTTTCAACTGGACCGCGCCGATCCGTGTGTCGCAGCATGATGGCGCGGTGCTCTATCATGGCGGCAACGTGCTGTTCCGCTCCGGTGATCGTGGGCAAACGTGGGCGCCGGTCGGTGGCGACCTGACGAAGAACGACAAGGCACGCCAGGGAAAGGGTGGTGGTCCGATCACGAATGAAGGCGCCGGCGGCGAAGTGTACGGCACGATCGTCGTGATTCACGAATCACCGCACGACGCAAAAGTGCTTTACGTGGGCACTGACGATGGGCTGGTGCAGCGCACGCGCGATGGCGGCACGACGTGGACGAACGTCACTCCGAAAGGCCTGACCGACGGACTCACGAACGAGATCGAGGTGTCCCCGCACGATCCGGCGACGGTATACGTCGCGTATCGCACCGATCGCGTCGGTGATCCGTCGGCGCATGTCTTCAAGTCCACCGACTACGGTGCGACGTGGACGCGCCTCGTGAACGGACTGCGTGAGGGCGAGCCGGTGCGCGTGGTGCGCGAGGATCCGGTGCGTCGTGACCTGCTGTACGCGGGAACGGAGACGGGCGTCTATCTGTCGTTCGATGGCGGCGCGAAGTGGACGCCGTTTCCGGCCACGTTGCCGGTGGTGCCCGTCACCGATCTCGAAGTGCACGACGGTGATCTCGTCGCCGCCACGGAAGGACGCGCATTCTGGATCATGGATGATCTCACTGCCATCCGACAGCATCAGGATTCGCTGCAGGCGAAGACCGCATTCCTGTATGCGCCGCGAGCGGCAGTGCTGGCGGGTGGACCGTCCGTGCCGGCGCGCGGCGTCGGCCGCAATCCGGTGCCGGGCGCCAGCATCTTCTACCGACTCGCGTCCGCACCGGACAGCACGGTTGGCGTGTCGTTCGATGTTCTCGACGCGCGGGGCACCGTGCTGCGCAGCTTCTCGACGAAGGATTCCGTCATTGCGGCGCGCCTCAAGCCGAAGGCGGGACTGAACCTGCTGAACTGGGACCTTCGGCGCACGTCGCCGACTCGCCTCGCCGGGGTGCTGCTGTTCGGCGCACCGGGCAGCGGCGGTGCGATCGTGTCACCGGGCACCTACAGCGTCCGCATGACCATGGGCAGCACCGTGCAGACGCAGTCACTCACCGTGCTGCAGGACCCGCGCCTCGCCGTGCCCGCCACCGTCGTCGCCGAGCGCGACTCGGTGTCGACGCTGATCGCAGACCGCATCCGGGAGATTCATGACGCGGTGCTGCGCCTGCGTGACACGAAGGGACAGGTACAGGGCGCGTTGACGCGCGGTCGCGATGCCACCAATGCGGCGGCAATCACGATGGCCGGGAAGTCGCTCGTCACACATCTCGACACGATGGATCCTCGGCTCACGACGAAGGCATCGAACGGGCAGGACATCATCAACTACGCGAACGGCATCAACGGCCAGTACGGCTTCCTGATGGGTCAGGTGGAGGGCAATCCGGTGCTCACGAAGGCGGCGCGCGAGCGCCTGGCCGAGCTCGAAGCGCAGTGGGCCACCATCCGGAGCGAAGTCGATACGATCGAGCAGGTGGAGATTCCTGCGTTCAACAAATTGCTGCAGGATGGAAACGTGCAGGGCGTGTCCGTGCGTAAGGTGGTGAAGACCACGCCGCCGATCAGCTGAGTGTCCGCGCCGTTCGCAGAAGTGCGGCGCATCCATCATTTCCGCCTTCAGATGTCACAGATGTTTCGTCACGTCCGACTCACCGCAGGACCGATCGTCGTCGCGCTGCTCACGGGCTGCGCCGGCGCACGCGCGTCGACCGCCCCCACGACCGCGTCGGGCGATGGCGGCGCATCGCCGCGTGTCGTGTCCGCTGCATCCGGACGAACCGTCAGCTTCGCGCAGATGGCGGACGATGCGGCGAAGGCCGATGTGGTGTTCTTCGGTGAGCAGCATGACGATGCAGAAACCCATCGTGCCGAGCTCGCGCTGCTGTCGGCCATCGGTGACCGGCGCAGCACCGTCGTGCTCTCACTCGAGATGTTCGAGCGAGACGTGCAGCAACTGCTCGATGCGTACCTCACCGGCGGCCTGAGCGAGACCGATTTCCGTGCGCAGGCTCGCCCGTGGCCGAACTACGAAACCGACTACCGTCCCCTGCTCGAACTCGCGAAGGCACGACACTGGCCGGTCGTTGCGTCGAACGTACCGCGCCGGCTGGCGAGCATGGTGAGTCGGAAAGGGTTGAGCGCCGTCGACACACTGGCGGCGGTCGACCGCGCGTACGTCGCGCAGCAGTCGCTGTGTCCGAAGGATCAGTACTACACGAACTTCGTCGAGGTTATGGGCGGCGGACACGGCGCGGCGACCGCCGCACCGACGTCCGCATCCCCTGCATCGCCGATGGCCGGCATGACGGAGCTGTTCTACCAGGCGCAGTGCATCAAGGACGAGACGATGGCCGAATCCATCGTGCGCGCACGGGAGAAGGCCGGTCCGCAGTCGATCGTGGTCCACTTCAACGGTGCATTCCACACCGATTTCGGACTGGGCACCGCCGCGCGCGTCACGCGCCGGCTGCCGAATGTGAAGACGGTGGTCGTCAGCGCCGTGCCGACGCCGGATCCGATGGCTGCGAACGCGAAGGAACTGCTGGATCGAGGTCAGTACATCATCATCGTGAAGCGTCTCGCCCCGACGCGGTGATGGCGCTCACGCATCGTCCGGAATCGGTCGCGCCATGACGACGTCCGTCTGCGGATCGCTGCCGACGACGAATGTCTGCGTGCCGACTTCACGAAACCCCTGGGCTGCGTAGAAGCGAATCGCGCGCGCATTACGCTCCCAGACGCCGAGCCAGAGCGAACCCGCGCCGCGAGCCGCGGCTTCCGCGATACACGCGACCATCAGTCTTTGTGCGATCCCTCGGCCATGCCCGGCACGGTCGACGTAGAACCGCTGGACTTCGATGGCCGTCGGATCGGTGACATGCGGCGAGCATTTATGGCGGAGCAGGGCGTAGGCGACCATCGCCCCGTCCCGTTCCGCCACGAGATACTGGAGACCCGGCGTCGTGAGCTCGCGCCGTTGAATGTCCGGACCGTATGTCGCGTCGAGAAACGTGGCCAGGTCCTCCGCCGTGTTGTCATCGCCGAAGGTGTCGGCGAAGGTGCGTCGGGCGAGGTCGGCGAGGGCGACGTCGTCCGTCGGGACGCCCGCCCGGATCGTGATCGGAGAGTCGGCAGTCGGGATCATCGCGAAGAATAGCATTGGCGAGTGCCGGTGCAGCTGCGTGCGCCGGGCACCGTACGTCCTCTGGCCTCGTTCCGTACTGGATCGCATTCTCGACGACGAGTGTTTCACAACCTTTCGACCAGGTATGGGCCTGTGATGCGTGTCCTGATCGGTTTCGCGCTCGCGGGGCTGACCATGTCTCAACCCGCGACGGTGCACGTGACCGTCCGACTGCTCGATGTGCGCAGCGCGAAAGGCGGCGTGCTGCGCGTCGGCCTGCATCGTGCGCCCGGCACGGGATTTCCCGGGCCGTCAGAACTCACGAACCAGATGGTGCGGCCTGCCATGGAGTCGATAGTCACGTTCGACGCACCGCCCGGCATCTTCGCCGTGGCAGTGCACCACGATGCCAACACGAACGGACGAATGGACGCGAACTTCTTCGGGATGCCGAAGGAGGGATATGGCGTCAGCAACGACGTGCGACCGAAGTTCCGGGCGCCGCGCTTCGCTGAAGCGGCGGTGCAGATCCGACACGACACCACGCTGGTCGTGCACATGGCGTACTGACGTCGATGGCCGTCGCGCGAGATCGTTCACCGAGCTCGAGCGTTTAAATTCGCGGTGGATTGTATTAGAAGAGCTCGCTAGTTGAATAGCCGCGGATGGTGACTTTCAAAGTCTTCGCGCGCCCTTTGGTTGGGCCCTGGTTGTTGAGGAGCCGTGGCACTGCCGGTTGTTACAATTTGCCCGTCGACGAGCGGTCTCATTCGTGACAATTTCGGAGCATCCCGTTGGCAATTGCCACGGCGGATGTTCTGACTTTCAAATGGGCTCCCCACCATGCGATTTTCACGTTCGTTGGCGCACCGCCTCTTCACGCTTGCGCTGTCCGTCGGCGCGGCTGCTGTGCCGCAGATGTCGCGTGCGCAGTCGCAGGCGACCACTGGTGTCATTCGCGGACTCGTGACGGACGAGTCGAACGCGCCGGTCTCCGGCGCGCAGATCACGCTCCGGAACCAGGAAACGAACGTCACGCGGACCGTGCGCACGAGCGATCGTGGCATTTACGCTGCACCGCTGCTGCCACTCGGTCGCTATGAAGTCAGCGTCCGTGCGATCGGATACGCGGCGGTGTCCCGCAAGGATCTCGTGCTTCGGGTCGGTCAGGCACTCGACATTCCATTCAGGGTCGCACGACAGGCCGTCGAACTCGCGGCGGTGAGAGTCTCCGATCGCGCAGGGACGGCGGTCAATACCACGCGATCGGATGCGACCACCACGCTGTCCGAGGAGGTGGTGAAAGGTCTCCCGAACAACGGCCGGAATTTTCTCGCGCTGACGCTGCTGACGCCCAATGTCGCGTCGTCGCAGGGGCCCGACGGTGATGTGATTTCCGTGGCCGGGCAACGCGGCACGTACAACAACGTGAGTGTCGATGGCGCGGACTTCAACAATCCGTTCTTCGGCGAGCAGCGGGGAGGCCAGCGCCCGGCGTTCACCTTCAACCTCGATGCCGTGCAGGAACTGGTGGTGACGAACTCCGGAGCCAATGCCGAATTCGGACGCTCGGCGGGTGGCTTCGTGAACGTGATCACGAAGAGCGGCACGAACACGTTCGGTGGCACCGTACACTACTTCGGCAAGAGCGGATCGCTCTCGGGCAACCTGACGGGCAACGGGGTCACGCTCGATCCGGACTTCTCGCAGAATCAGTTCGGGTTCACGATGGGCGGTCCGATCATCAAGGACAAGTTTTTCTTCTTCACGGCGTACGATCAGCAGGTGTACCGCGAGGCGAAGCAGACGAGCCGCGGCGGCGGCGCCACGTTCCGGTCCGCCTACGACTCGCTCACCACGTTCCTGCAGACGGCGTTCGGCGGTGCTCTGCGCGACGACTTCCGTCCCATCGATCGCACGAACGACGGGCAGGTCTTCCTGTTGAAGCTCGACTATCGGCTCAATGAGACGAACAACTTTTCGCTGAAGTACAACTTCACCAACAGCAAGCAGGTGAACGGCACCTTCGACGTCGATTCGTGGGCCGCGAGTTCGAACGCCATCGAACGCGATTTCTCGAACGCCATCAGCGGTCAGCTCACGTCGCAGCTGTCGAACAACGTCGCCAATGAATTCCGGTTCCAGTTCGCACGCGAGGACCGTCCGCGCGACTATGATGCGCCGACCCTTCCGGGCGGCCGCGATTTTCCCGATACCGGCATGGACTTCGCGAACGGCTTCCGCATCGGGCGCCCATTCTTCATTCCAGTGGTCTATCACGACACGCGGTTCCAGGTGCTCAACAACGTGACGTATGCCGCGGGCAATCACCTGTTCAAGGTGGGTGTCGAGGTGAATGCAGTGAACTCCAGCCAGACATTCATCGGTTTTGCGAACGGCCGCTTCATCTTCAGCAGCGTGACGGGATTCATCAACTACGTGAATGGCGGGCGCAATTACGTCGAGTGCTCGAACGGCAGCAGCAACGTCACCGGCGCGTGCCCGACAGGATCGAACATCACCGGCCCGGTGCAGCTGTACCTGCAGCAGGCAGGCGTCGGCGGACTCACAGTGGAGCAGAGTGGCACGCAGCAGCTGGCGCAGACCGACATCGGCGTCTTCATACAGGACAGCTGGAAGCCGACGCCGCGGTTGACGCTCAACTATGGCGTGCGCTGGGAAGGGCAGAAGCAGCCCGACCCGATCACCGATCCCGGCACCGTGTTCTATGCGCCGCTGATCGGCAGGACGGTCACGACGCCGGCAGGAGCATTCACGTTTCCGTCGAACGGCAAGATCCCCAGTGACTACGGGATGTTCCAGCCGCGCTTCGGGCTCGCGTGGGACGTGATGGGCGATGCGAAATCGGTCTTCCGGTTCAGCGCCGGTCAATATTTTGCTCGAGTTGCCGCGCTGAACCTGGCCAGCGTGCGCAACAACAACGGGTCGGTCGGCCAGACAATCTTCCGGAACAGCGCGCTGACCGGCGTACTCGGGGCTCCACCGGCGTACGATCAGCTGCTGCCAGCGCCCACCGGCGCACCGTTCAAGCCTGACATCTTCGTGATCGACCGCAATTTCAGGAATCCGCGCACGACCAGTGTGACCGCGGCGTACGAGCAGGAACTGCTGCCGGGTATTTCTGCATCGCTGAGTTACGTGTACGCCAAGGCGGACCGTCTGACGCGCTTCGTCAACCGCAACGACGTCGTCTTCGGAAACGGAACCGACGGCCCGTTCTCGACTGGCCTCCCCGGCGGCAACGGCATCGGCACCCTGACCACCGTCGAAAGCACCGCGCGCAGCGAATACAACGGCGTGACGATCGGTCTCGCGCGTCGCAATGCGTCGGACTACAACTTCGAGGTGAATTACACGCTGGCGTCAGACAGGTCGGATGACGACAACGAGCGGGATCCGTTCACCTTCCGCTACGCGAAGGCGAATCGACTCGACCGTGAGTGGGGCTACAGTGATCGCGATCAGCGCCATCGCCTGAACGCGTTCCTCCTCAACAGACTGCCAGGACGCTTTTTCCTCAACAACCGTTTCAGCTACACCTCGGCACAACCGGTGTCCGAGAAGTGTGTGAACAACGCACCGAGTGGCCAGCGCGGCGGCAATGCGGACCGGGTGTGCGCAAACGGCACCATTCTCGATCGCAACACGCTCCGTCGTGACAATGAATATGCAAGCTGGGACCTGCGGCTATCCCGCCCGTTTGCGGTGCGGAGCGGGCAGGCGGTCGAGGCGATCGTGGAAGTGTTCAACGTGCTCGGTCGCAACAACTTCAAGGATCCGGCGTTCAACGGCCTGCTGTTCAATTTCGACGGGACGGTTCGCAGCGGTCTCGGCGATCCGCGACAGATCCAGGCGGGTCTGCGATACCAGTTCTGACGAAGGCGACGGACGCCCCCCGCGACGCGCTTGTTCGGTCGGTGCGAAAACCGCTGGTTGTGGTCGTCTAGTCCCATCTGCCAGCCAAATCGGAATCCCTCACACTGGAGCCCGCCCGCAGCGGCGTGGTTCCGGCGTGAGCTCCTGCGTGCGATTTCTGCGCGTGTGGAGCTATGGACATCGATTCACTCCCTCTTCGGCCGTCCAAACCCGTGCTCTTCAGCAAGACACAGGAGTATGCCTTGCAGGCCCTCGTGCTGCTCGCGCTCACACCCGCGGACTTCCGGCTGAATCGCGATGTCGCCGCACAGCTCGAGGTTCCGGGGCCCTATCTGGCGAAGGTGCTCAAACGGTTCGCCCAATCGGGGTATCTGGAGAGTGCCAAGGGCCGTGGCGGTGGCTATCGCATCAGGAAGAAGGCACTCGATGCGCCGGTGCGCGAAGTCGCGACGGTCGCCGACGGGAACGATCCGTTCGCCGGATGCCTGCTCGGCCTCTCCAAGTGCAGCGACCACGCCGCCTGCCCGATTCACGACAAGTGGATGCCGATCCGTACCAGGGTTGCCGTGCTGCTGGAAACGCAGACCGTCGCCGATCTCGCGCTGAAGGCGCGCGGTGGGCGGACGCGATTGTCGGTGCCGCGAAAAGCCGTCACGAAAGTCGTCGCGAAACTCGCGCTCAGGCGCTGATCCGTGACATGCTGCCGGTGTCGCGCACGGATCGCGGCATCGGGCGGTTGGCGAGTTCGGTTGGAAGGCTCGCGCGCGGACGCGTCGCGCCGCGCGATTCATTCAACCAATCCGCCACTTCGCCAGCGAGCATCGGCCGCGCGTAGAGAAAGCCCTGACCCAGCTCGCATCCGAGCTCGCGGAGAATCGCGCGCTGTCCTTCGAGCTCGATGCCTTCGGCGACCGTCCGCAGCTGCAGTGACGCGCCGAGCGCGATGATGGTGCGTGCCAGCGCTGCGTCGGTTCCGCTCGTGCGACCGAGGCCTTCCACGAAGCTGCGATCGATCTTCAGGACATCGACGGGGAACTGCTGGATGTAGCTGAGCGAGCTGTAGCCGGTGCCGAAGTCGTCGATGGCGAGTGAGACGCCGAGTTCCTTCAACTGATAGAGTCGCTCGCGCATCGTGTCGGAGTTGTGCACGAGTGCACTCTCCGTGATTTCCAGCGTGAGACGCGCAGGATCGAGTCCGCTCCGCTCCAGCGCATCGCGCACATGCTGCACGATCGACACTTCCTCGAGCTGACGTCCGGACAGGTTCACCGAGATGCCGATCGCTGCTGACTGCCCGACCGGAGTGCGCCACGACATCGCTTCCGTACAGGCGAGGTGCAGGATGTTCGCGCCGAGCGTGACGATCATCCCCGTTTCTTCCGCCAGGGGAATGAAGGTCGACGGGTGCACCGGACCGAATTCCGCATGCGACCACCGCGCGAGCGCCTCGAAGCCGCACGGCCTCCCGTCCTCGAGCGTGACGATCGGCTGGAACACGAGCGTGATCTCGTTGTTCTCGATCGCGCCGCGCAACTCGGTCTGCAGTCGCAGGCGTTCGACGGCCTTGTCGTGCATGCCCCGTTCGAACAGCGAGTGACGGCCCTTGCCACGCTGCTTCGCGTTGTACATCGCCACGTCGGCATTGCGCAGGATGTCATCGGCGGTTTCGCCGCCGGCGTCACGCACGATGCCGATGCTCGTGCTGACCGTCACGTCCCCGCCGTCGAGCTGCACAGGCACCTGCATGGAGAGCAGGATGCGCTCTGCCACTCGCACGCAGTCGGCCGCGGCGCGCACGTTGTCGATGAGGATGGCGAATTCGTCACCGCCGAGGCGCGCCACCGTGTCGCAGCCGCGCGTGGCGTTGAGCAGTCGGCGACCGACCTCGAACAGCAACTGGTCACCGGCGGCGTGGCCCAGTGAGTCGTTGACGGACTTGAAGTCGTCGAGATCGAGAAAGAGCACCGCCACACTCCCGGGTGACGCATCGTGCTGGCACAGCGCGCGATCCACGCGCTCGCGGAAGAGGGCGCGATTGGCGAGATTCGTGAGCGGATCATGGAAGGCCTGCCAGGTGAGCTGCGCTTCCAGTGCCCGGCGTTCCGTGATGTCCTGCAGCATCGCGATGAGGCCGGCGGATCCGGTCGGATTGTCGACGCGGGAGATCGTCAGCATGGTCCACAGCACACGCCCATCGGCGCGTACGAAGCGTTGCTCGACGGTCACGTCCTGGCGCTCCTGCGCGCGGAGCGACCCGATCATGGTCGTCGTGAGTTCCAGGTCCTCTGGCGGCGAGAACGCATTCCAGCGCCGGCCGATCAGTCCCACACCGTCGTAGCCGAGCAGTCGCTCCACGGCCGGATTGACCTCGACGAAGAAGCCGTCGAGGTCGAGCAGCGCGATCGCGATCGCGGCCTGATTGAAGACCGCGCGCAACCGGGCTTCGCTCGTGCGCACGGTGTCGGCGGCGAGCCGATCATCGGTGACGTCGCGCAGGATCGCCAACAGGTCCGACGAGCGGATGCCGGGATGCATCGGTGCGAGTGTGCATGACAGCCAGCGGATCCCGTGATACGCGCGGGCACGCAGCATCATCGACTGCGGCTCGCCGTCCAGCGCGCGCGCCATGCGACTGCGGAAGAACGCGACGTCCTCGTCGATCAGCAGGCGGCCGATGCCATCGCGCAGCATGGCCGTGCGCTCACATCGTGCCATGGCGAGTGTGGCGCGATTGACGTGCGTCAGGCGTCCCTCATGCGTCAGGACGAGGAACAAGTCGGACGCCGTATCCATCAGCGCGCGGTACCGCGAGGCACGCTGACGCAGCAGCAGCGTGAGGTTGTACTGCGTCCACCCGAGGCCGAACATCTCGACGACGACCAGCACGAAGGCGGCGATGCTCGCGCTCCACGACCCGCGGGCCGACGGCACATGGAGGAAGCCGCTGGTCGGCAGGAGCCCGATGACCTGCAGCGTGAGCACCGCACCGAAGGCGGTGGTCGCCACGGCACCGACGGCGACGGCGCGGCTACGCGGCAGCACCGAGGCGGCGGCGACCAGCAGAATTGCGTAGAGCATCGCGCCGCACCACCAGACACCGCCAATGAACGCAATCACGACAGTCATTGCGACGGCGTCGAAACACAGCGACGCAAACACGAGCACTTCGAGCCGATGGACGTCGTGGCGGCGCGCCATCATCCAGTGCTGTACCAGTGACACGGCGAACCACAGGCCGGTCACCACAAGCGCCAGTGGGGAGAGTCCCAGTCCGGTGAATAACGCGACGACGCCAAGCATTAGCGCAACTGTGCCACAACTCAGGCGCACGCGGCTGAGCGTCATGACGGAGCCGCGATCGAGCCGGAAGTCCTGGGAGGGGTGTAGCATCTCCCGTTGTGGTATCGACCGCACCGGAAGGCAGGTGAAGCCTGCCGCGCATCACGATGGCGGTCGCGCCTGCGCGAGACGCAACGCCTCCGTCACCCGATCAGAATTCGCGCCGTTTCATTTCCTTGAAGATCTCTTCCGCATCCGCACCCGGGCCATCTTCACCACCGGGCTTCTTGGTCGCGTCCAGCGTGGCGTCGAACGAGGGGCGTGGCTTGGCGGCCTTTTCTGCGGCCTTGGCCTGCGTCTTCTTGAGCAGCTTCTGGAGCTGGTTGTCCTTCACTGTTCCTGCCTCCGCAAGGGTTCGTGCACTAATCTGCACGCGGGCTCAGGCCATCTGTCAATGCGCGACACCGAATGTGTGACGCGCGCATCCTATTCGTGTCGAGTGCAGCGACCGTGACCTGTGACGCCATTGGTATGATCCGTATTCGCCGCCGCATCGGTCTGCTGGCCGTGCTGGTCGCTGCCTGCAGCCCCAGGCCTGAGACTCCGCCCGGAGACGCGCCGATCGACTCGGCCGCCGTGCATCGTCCCGATCCGGTGGCCGTGATGCCAGCACAGTTGAACGCGCTCCCGGCCCGGCCCGGTGCAACGGTCGCCCGGATCGTCGTGCGGCGCGACACGACTTCGTTCAGTGTCGGTCGAGCGGTCGTGACACTGAGCACGGGGGACTCCGTCGTCGTGGCGGACAGCGCCGTGCGAGCGTGGAAACTCGGTGGCTCGCTGGTCGCCGTGTCCGGCCTCGATGGCGCCGGCGGCTATGAAAATGAAGGGCAATCGCTGACGGTGATCGACGTCGCCGACGGATTCCGGCGGCGCGTGGTGGCGGACTACTTCGCGATCGTGCGGGTGGAACTGCTCGACGCTGCTGGACACCGCGGTCTGCTCGTGCACATGCGAGACGGCGGCCGGGGCAGCCTGCACGTCACCGTGGTCGATCCGAAGCGCGGCCAGGTCTTTCGGGCGCGAAATGCACTCGGCCGCCTGATCGACGGCGGCATCGCGGTGGCCGGGTACGGCGATACCGACGAGCCCGTCGAATTCGGCGACAAGCGCACGCCACTCCGGATCGACACGATTCCAGCAGCAGCTCTCGATACGCTCGGCCTGCTGGTGATTCCGCGCGCTCCGTAATGCGCGCAGGACCGGTGCTACGACGTGAGGTGCCGGTCCACGTAGCGACCTACGCCACGCAACAGGGCAGGCCCCCACGCGTGCAGGTCGAGACGAGGCCAGCTGAGCACCCATCCGGCATAGTCGAATCGTCGGAACGCGAGCATCACATGCAGGTCGTGCAGATGGCCGGTCGGGAGTGGCGATACGCGGTCATAGCCCTCGAGCATCGCGTCGAGCAACCGATCGCTGTGCGGGCGATCCTCGACCTTGCCCCAGAGGCAGGCGAGATCGAGCATGAAGCGACCCGTCGCGAAATCCTCGAAGTCCACCAGGCCGACGCGCTGATCGCCGAAGCGCAGATTCTGCCAGTGTGCGTCGGTGTGAACGAGTCCCGCGTAACGCGCGCCATCGGGCAGGGCGGCATGTGCGACCGCGATGGCGTCGTGCGTGCGTCGCAGTTCCGCCGCGACGGCCGGTGAAATACCTGGCGGCAGCATCGCGCGCTGCTGCACGATATCGCGAAGTGTCGTGGCAAGCTCGAACAGTCGAGGGATCCACCAGACGGGGCGCCGGTCCGCGAGTCCGGCTGGCGCGTCCTCGTTGGCCCGGTGCATGTGTGCGAGGAACGCACCCGCACGACGCATCTGCGCCGAGTCGAGGCCGCGATCGAGATGACGCCCTTCCACCCAGCTGAACGCCGATGCGTGCCAGGCGCTTCCGTCGCGATGCATCAAGCGGGGCGAAATGAGCGACCCATCACTCCAGGCTCTCGGCACCGGCACGGCGAGGTGATGTCGGCCAGCGAGATGCTCGAGCCATACCTGCTCGGACGCCAGCCGATCGACGCTGTCGGGACCTTCATGAACGAGCCGGAGCTGCATGTGTGTTCCATCGCGAGCGCGGTGCGCAAGGCAGATCTTGCCGAAGCGCGTGCTGAGCAGCCGGACCGATCCGCGCGGCAGCGAGAATCCGAGGCGCGCCGTTCGTAGCACAGACGTGGGAATCACGTGTGGGGCTCGAGCACAGGTCGGGTGTCGTTGCTGTATCTCATCGTGGATCTGGAGTATGCGACGACTGTGCACAGCGGAACCCGCGTTCCGACGGCCCGCTGCGCACTGGCCGGTTGGCCTGTGCCTGACGCCCTGAAGTCCTTTACTCTTGAGTTGTCGGAGAATGGCTCCGCACCCCTGACTTGCCAATGTCCAACTACACCTGCGCTCCCACTCCCGAGTCACGCCTCGCGCCGACGTCAGCGACCAGTGCGCATTTCGTCGAGCTGTCGGTGGTGGTCCCGGTCCACGATGAACAGGACAACATCGCGCCGCTGGTGCGGGAGATCGTGAGCGCATTGCTGGGCGTGGTGCCGTTCGAGATCGTGTACGTCGATGACGGCAGCCGCGACGGGACCGCAGATGCGTTGCGTCGTGCGCAGGACGCGACGCCGATGCTGCGCGTGGTGCGACATGATCGCAGTGTGGGGCAGTCCACCGCGATTCACAGCGGCGTGCTGGCGGCGCATGGGCGCTGGATCGCGACGCTCGATGGCGACGGCCAGAATGATCCCGCCGACGTCCCCGCACTGCTCACGCGCGCGTGCGCGCTGGCGGCGCAGCGTGGCGACGAGCGTGTGCTGATCGCGGGATGGCGCACCAGGCGCCGCGACTCGTCGTACACCCGATGGCAGTCGAGCATCGCCAACGCGGTCCGGTCGCGGCTTCTGAGCGACGGCACGCCCGACACCGGCTGCGGACTGAAAGTGTATGCGCGCAGCACATTCCTCGCGTTACCCTACTTCGACCACATGCACCGGTTCATGCCGGCGCTCGTGCGTCGCGAGGGTGGCGCCGTGCAGTCGGTGCCGGTGAATCATCGCGCACGCCTTCGCGGACAGTCACATTACGGCATGATGAATCGCCTCTGGACCGGCGTCGTGGACATGCTCGGCGTGATGTGGCTGACCCACCGCAGTCGCGTGCCGCGCGTCACGGAGCAACCTGCCGTGACCACGGTGGGAGCCCGCTGATGGAGAGCTCGAATCTCTGGCTGGTCATCGGATTCTTCGGGCAGTCGCTATTCTCGGCACGTTTCGTCGTGCAATGGCTGGTGAGCGAAAAGCGTCGGAAGAGTGTGACGCCGATCGCGTTCTGGTACTTCAGCCTTGCGGGCGGCGTCGTGCTGCTGGCGTACGCCGTTCATCGTCGTGACACGGTGTTCATCGTGGGGCAGGCGACGGGGTTGATCATCTACGCGCGCAACCTGATGCTCATTTCGCGTCCGCGGCATGAGGGCGCCGAAGAGTTGGTGCATACCCCGTCGCCGGAGAGCGCCGAAATTTGACGTCATCATGAGTGTGTACGAGTCGTCGTCGCCTCGCGGCGGTGGCGTCGCCGTCGCCGGTGCACTGATCGCTGCGGTGACCGTCACCGGACTGGTGACTCGCCCGTTGCTTGCGATCGACGAGACTCGTTATGCCGCGGTGGCGCTCGACATGCTCCAGCGCGGCGACTGGCTCGTTCCACACCTGAATGGCACGACCTACAGTCACAAGCCGCCGCTGTTGTTCTGGCTCGTGCTGGCTGGCTGGAAGCTCCTTGGCATCAGCGCCGCGTGGGCGCGCGTGGTCGGGCCCCTGGCTGGCATCGTCGCACTGGCGCTCGTGGCAGCGATATCGCGGGCGCTCTGGCCGCACGATGCACGCACGCGCGGATGGGCGCCGGTGATCGCGGCCAGTGCCCTCGTCTGGGCTGCCTTCGGCACGATGTTCATGTTCGACACGCTGCTCGCCTGCGGCGCCCTGCTCGCGTTGCTCGGCGTGGTGCACGCGGTCGAGCACGGGCGCAGGCGTGGCGTGTTCTATCTGGCGGCCGGCATCACGCTCGGCATTCTCGCGAAAGGCCCCGTGATCCTGATTCACGTGCTGCCGGTGGCAATTGCCGCGCCCTGGTGGGCCACGCCGATCGCGACGCGCAAATGGACGACGTGGTACCTGTCGCTATCGGGCGCCGTGCTTCTCAGCGCGGCCGGGGCACTGCTGTGGGCCATTCCCGCCGGGATGGCCGGCGGTCCCGAGTACAATCACGCGATCTTCTTCGGACAGACGGCCGGCCGTGTGACGCAGAGTTTCGCGCACCGACGACAGTTCTGGTGGTATCTGCCGCTGCTGCCGGCGTTGCTCTTTCCATGGATGATGTGGCCAGAGTCGTGGCGTGCGATGGGTGCGTTGCGCGCGGCGCCGCGTGATCCGGGCGTGCGATTCTGCGTCGTGTGGGGCGGCGTCGGACTGCTCGCATTCTCGCTCGTGAGCGGAAAACAGGTGCACTACCTGCTGCCGCTCGCACCCGCCATCGCACTGCTGCTCGCACGAGGACTTGGTCAGCGCGAGGCGGCACCACTTGGCCGGCCGTGGCTCGTCGCCGGCGTCATTGCGCTGATCGCCTCGCTGGTCATCGGGGCCGGTACCACGACACTGCTCAACACCGTCGTCTGGTGGCCGCATGACACGATTGCGTGGTGGTGGGCGCTGCTGCCGATAGGTGCCGCGATCATGCTCGTGGTTTGGCAGCGCGGGCGCATCACGCGCAACGCCGCCGTGCATTCCGTGGCCGTCGCGACGACGGTGCTGCTGTGCGCCATCCAGCTCGCAGCGGCGCGTGCATTCACCGTACCCTACGACACGGCGCCGATGGCTGCGGCGGTGAAGCGCGCACTCGCGGAAGGACATGACGTCGCGATGATCGGCGCCTACAACGGTGAATATCACTTCGAAGGGCATCTGCAGGATGTGCGCATCGACGTGATCGCGAAGGCCGACGCCGCGGCATGGCTGCGCTCCCATGCGACCGGTTTGCTGTTGCGCTACGATCGCGGTCGCGATGCGCCGGCGCCTGAGGGTCTCGTGGCCAGGCACCCGTTCCGCAATGGATGGGCCGCACTGGCCAGCGCGCCGCCCGGTGACCGAACCAGCAACGACCCGGTCGGGGCTGCGCAGTAGCGGTCAGTGCGTGGTCGTGACGAGCGTCGCTCTCGCGAACACCGTCGCGATCACTGCCCGGATCTGCTCGCGTTCAAGAATGAAGGCATCGTGTCCGTGAATCGAGCTCACATTCACGAATTCGGCGCCGGACGCATTCGCCCACGCTTCGACGATGTCCGCGCTGTACAGTGCGTCGCCCGTCACGCCGACTGCGGTGATGCGATCGGCATGCGGTGCGATCGCATTGCGCCAGCCGCCACGATTGCGGCCGACGTCGTGCGTGTCCATCGCGCGCACGCGACGTTCGTATTCGGCGGCGTCGAATCGCGCGATCAGCCGATCACCGTGATGCTGCAGGTACCCCGACATGGTGCGACCGTCACCGGGCAGGGTATCCATGCCGAAGCGGGATTCGAATTCGCGCTCCGTGCGATAGGTCATCATGCCGACGGCGCGCGCGAGAGCCAGTCCGTGCGTCGCGCCACCAAGCGCGAGTGCCTGCAACTGCACGAGATTCCAGCCTGCGCCCCACGCGGTCTGCACGGCTGGCGCGGCCAGGACCAGCGCATGCGTCGGCGCACCACTCTCGATGCAGACTTCGAGCGACAGCATGCCGCCCATCGAGCCACCGGTCACGAATGTCGCCGCAGGCAGGCCGAGTGCGCGCCCGAGTGCCACGATGCCGCGCGCGATGTCGCGAATGCCGGGTGGACGGTCTCGAGGGAAGTGCGCCAGCGTGCCGTCTGAAAACGCGTGCGGGTAGAGCGTTGCGTACCGCTCGTGCGCGAGCGGTACACCGACATCCTGCCACCACGCCTGCTGAATGACGGGCGTGCCGGTGAGCGACGGACAGATGATCACGAGTCCGTCGACTGGACCGGGCGGCACGGTCAGCGCGTAGCTGAAGGCGGCGTCGTGGACGATCGTGCCGTCCTCGAAGTTGAAGCGACCGATCGAGTGCTGCGCGAGTGTCTCGGGCAAAGCGGGCATGAACACATCGCGCCTGTGCGTATAAAAGCCGCCAGGCGCGTCCATTTTAGCGAGTTGTTTAGCGTGGCTGCAATACGGCGGCAAATCACCACGTGGACGATTGTGTTTTGACGCTACGGACGATGGTGCCGCGAGTCAAGAGCGACGGCACTGCGCATCGCTCTCCTACTTCGGCTTGCCGCGCACACTCGGCCGCTTCGATCGCGTCTTGTGCGGGCGCCTGGGCGACGTCGGCGGCAGGTCGCGCACGAACAGGAACTTCTTTCCGATGGAGAGTTCGGAGCGCGAGATGGCGCGATAGCGCCAGATCTTCTCCGGGTACTGGTCGATCGACGACTGCAGGAAGCCTGCGCCGAGGAAGAGCGTGTCGGCCAGCGACACCGCGAAGAGTTGCGGATACCCGCGCCGGTTCGCGAGATCGACGGCGGCTGTGATCAGGTGTCGGCCAAGGCCCTTGCCCTGTGCGGCCGGCGCTACGGCCAGCGATACCAGCTCGCAGAGCGACGGTGAGTATTCGTCGAGCGCGACCTGGCCCCACAACGAACCGTCGGGACCTCTCACGATCCGATAATCGGTGAGATGCTGCGCGACGAATGCCTCGGTGCGCGGAAGCGTCAGGCCGTCGGCGGAAAACTGGTTGTTGAGCGCGACGATCGCAGCAACGTCGTCGTCGGTCGCACTGACGGCCAGCGGAAGTGCGGCGCGGTCCTTCACGGCAGCGCTCATGTCGCACTTCCGGCGAGCGTCGTGATTGCGTCACCTGTCAGGCGATAGGTGGTCCAATCCGTCAGGCCACGCGCGCCGAGCGACTCGTAGAACCCGATGGACGGCGTGTTCCAGTCCAGCACGGCCCATTCGACGCGCCCGCAGTCCCGCTCCACGGCGAGTCGCGCAAGGTGGCCGAGCAGCAGCTTGCCGATGCCCTGCGATCGGAATTCGGGGCGCACGAACAGGTCCTCGAGCCAGATGCCGGGCTGTGCGAGAAAGGTCGAATAGTTCGTGCAGAACAGGGCGAAGCCGGCCACGACACCGGCAGACTCGGCGAGAATCACTTCGGCCTTCGGCGAGACGCCGAACAACGTCGCGCGGAGCCGGTCGTCGGTGGCCACACATGCATCCCGCAACCGCTCGTAGTCGGCCAGCGCCTCGATGAGCTCGAGAATCGCCGGAACATCTGTTTCGGTGGCGGTGCGGAGCACCACGGACGCGTTGGGCATGCGGAAAGATGACCGGAGGCGGAGGGAAACCGAAGTTCGGGGCGACGCGACCGCGCTGGCGTTCTCAAGTAATCAGCCGTTCACCCGAGCCTCAGCGGGATGGCCACCACGCTTGATTATGATCTCGACGTCTCCGACCTCGGGCTCAGTCGCACGACTGCGCTCGACAGCGGCGCCCGACTGTCGCGCGCGCTGCTGAGTTACCTGGTCGCGCTGATCGCTGCGCTGACGCTGCTGCCGTTCGAGTTCGCGATGCCGGCGCAATTGCGCTTCCAGCTCGCCCTCGATCCGCTCGGGACGCTCGCGACGTGCGCGATGTTCGTCCCGTATGGCTTTCTCTCGCGCCGCTCTCGCATGGGGCGCGTCGGTCAGCCTCGTGCCACGGTGATTCTGTCGGCCGCGACGCTGGCGCTGGTGCTCGAGACGGCGCAGCTCTTCGAACCGTCACGTGCAGCGACCATCTGGCACGTGTTCGCTGCCGTCGCCGGCGCACTGATCGGCGCGTGGCTCTGCGAGCGGGCACACGATGATGCGAACGCAACGGCCAATGCCCTGCACGCGATGCTGCTGCAACTGCCGCTGATGGGGCTTTCGTACCTGCTGCTCCCGCTGTTGTGGGCCAGTGGCGCGGCGGCGCACGACGATCCGGCGCGGCTCGGCCTGACGTTGAGCGTGGGTCTGGTCGGCGCATCGCTGCTTGGTTCGATCGCCCGGGCCGTTCGGGCGCATACGCCGAACCGTTCCTGGTGGCTCGTGCCCCTGGTCGCGGTGACCTGGATCAGCGTCGGACTGATCCCATCGCTGCTGGTGGATTGGCGCCTGACTCTGGCGTGCATCGCGATCGTGACGGCGTTCGCGTCGTGGCGCGGTCGATGGTCGGCGCCGATGTTCGTGGAGCGACGGTATGAAGTGCCGGCGCTGTTCGCGGCCTCCCCCTTCATGGCGATCTACTTCATCGGCGCCGGCGTGTGGCCTGGACACAGCTTTCGCACGATTCCGCTGGTGCACCTGGGAATGCCGACCACGGATGCGGGACTGGAGTTGGCACTGCCACTGCTCGAAGCCGCGATCGCCGCGACGGTGCTCGGCTACATCATCGCCGAATTTCATGGGCGCTCGGAACGTGCATTCCGTGACTCGGCCTCACGGCTGATGTTCTGGGCCGCGATGGTACTGATCACCAGCGAGCTGTCGCGCAGTTTCTTTGGCTACGAGGGCGCGAGCCTGTTGCGCGCCGTGCTGTCACTCGGCGCGGCGGCGTACGGCGCTGGGCTGTACCATCTGCAGCGCCAGCACGTGAAAGTCGTCGCGCGTCGAGCTTTTCCGGCGCGCTGAAGAATCCTGAACGGTGCGGAAGCGGGCGCATGCCGAGTAGGGGAGGAGTTCCGATACGCTGATTGGTCTCGTGCTCAGGAAACAGCGGTCTCGCACAGAGGCACGGAGGCACAGAGAATGGTTCGCTCTGCGACTGTCGATGAACGGCGCGGCTGAAACTGCATGGCGGGGAGCCGCGGGGCCGCGGGGGACTACAGTGCGCGGTCACAGCATCCGTCGCGTGATGACCATCGAATTTTTTTGGGAACATCAACAGCGACGGCAACAGCAACGGCAACGGAAACGCAAAGGTGGCGCAGGCGAGCGGACGCTCGCGAAGCACCGCGGTTCCAGAAGAATGCAGTTGCACTTCTCTGCGGCCCCGCGGCCCCGCGGCTCCCAGCAACGCTGTTCCAGCTACAAACGACGCCGACCGCCGCACCGCAGGACTGAAGCTCTGTGCCTCCGTGCCTCTGTGCGAGACCCGCTGTTCCCCGAGCAGAAGCGAAAGCCCGCGCCGCTCGTACGCCGCTGATCCGAGCGCGCGACGAAGGCCGAACGTCAGCGCATTCGACGCGACGTGATCAGCAGTGCCATCACACCGCTGACGACAAGCGCCGGAATTCGGAGTGGTGGCACGAGGGCGATCACGATCAGGCCCGCAATCAGCAGCAGTGATTCCCATGACGGCAGCTCCGGGCGCGGCGTCGGCGCGGGCGTGCTGCATGCAAGCAGTTCGGCGTGTATCCAAGGTGCATCACTTGCAGCGCCGGCGTGTGTCGCAGTTCGCGCACTCTGCGTCGGCGATTCGAGCAGCGTCAGACCGTAGCGAAGTGCCGTGTCGAGCACGGTCGATGCGAACGGCGCTGCTGCGGGCGTCGCGCGCGGTTCAACAAAGTGCTCAACGATCGCCGGGACTCCAGCGGGGGTGAGCCGTGCGATCGCGCGCTGCAGCGACGGCGTCGGAGTGCGGCCCGATCCCTGGCCGAGTCTGGCCAGCGTCTCGAGCCATGCAGAGGCAGGGAATGCCGGGGTCATGCTCACCACATGCTCGAGGATCGCCGCGGCGGTGCCTGTCATGCCGTCGCTCTGTGAGAGCGCGGCGCGCTGAAGCCACAGGAGCGGTTCGGTGGGATGCAGCGCCAGCGCGTGATCGTTTGCCAGGCGCGCGGCTTCGGTCTGATTGCGAGAGGCGCAGTGCACACCGAGCAGGTACAGCAGCGCGGCAGAACGCGGCAGTCGCTGGATCGCTTCGCGCATCACCTGTTCGGCATCACCCGTGCGCCCGAGAAGTTGGAGCGCAGCGGTGCGCAGATACCACGGAGAATCGGAGGCGAGCTGATTCGACCACACGGTGTCGAGTTCCGTCAGGATCAGGTCGGGCCGTCCGTTCTGCAGCGCGCGGGTGGCGGATTCCAGCGCGAGTGCCAGCCGCGTGGTGTCCGGCAGGAGATCGCCCAGGTCGAGACGACCGGCCAGCGAAATCGGCGGGTCCTGTCGAGCCGCTCCGGCAGTCGGTGGTGAGCCTGCCGGTGGCGCACCCTTGGGCAGCACCAGCGGTTCATCGCCGATGACCGGCGGCACACCCGTGCTGACCGGCGCTGTCAGCACTGGAACGCGAAGCGGAGTGGATCCGCCAATGCCGCCCTGTATCGGAGGGATCGTCATCGGGGCGAATGCGTGATGCGTGGGCGATCCATCAGGGAGAGGATCGGCCATTTGCGTTCGCAGGTTTACCGCACTGAGAAATACGCTCGGGTCATTCCCCGCGAGTCACCAGCGCCGGATTGCACCCCGCCAGTCGCGGAACTCCGGTTCCGCACCCGCCCCGCACGCGTCGAGCACGGCCAGCAGCCCCGCCGCCACGTCATCCACCTCCGCATGAAAGCCGGGACCTGACATGTCGAGCTTGTAGCGCCCCGCGTTCCCGATGACCGTCGCGATGCCGCCGCGGGTCAGATCGAGGGCGGCCGCCCGCACGAGCATCAGTTGCGCCGCATACGCCACACCAATCGCGTAACCGCCGCCTCGAATCTTCTCATCGATCGAACCGAGCCAGCTGGCTTGAATCAGGACACGCGCCGGCCTCACGTGTGCGATGAACTGGATCGCCGCGAGCGTCGGGGCGATCACACCGCGCGCATCGGCCAGCACACGCTCGGGCGTCAGCGACCGAAGATCGGCGAACGGATCATCCGCCTCGTCGCTTTGCGCGGGAGGAATCGGCAGTTCTGTGATGATCGCTCGCGTGATCCTCGGCAAGGACGGCATGGCGCCGTGCTGCCAGGCAAACGCCGTCAGCAGCGACGGCGACTCCGTCCGCAGGTCGTCGAGCGCCGGCGGCAGTCGGTGAGGTGCCTGCACACCAGCGATCACCGGTTGGCCGGTCGCGAGAACGGCACGCGTACACGCCAGGCCGAGTGGTCCGTTTGCACCGAGGATCAGCGTGCTCACGACGTGCCCTGACGCACGGCGAGATGCAGCGCCGTACCACCGAAGAGCATGCGGCGCGTCGACACGACCGTGAAGCCATGTTGCTGGAGCAGTGCAGTGAATTCGTCGGCGGTCACGAACGACGCGATCGATCGCGCGATGTAGCCGTAGATCGCCGGGGTGCGATGCCACCACCAGCCGACGATGTTTCCGGACGCGCGCAGATACCAGAGAAAAAGTGCGCGCCAAATCGCATTCGGCGGCAGGAAGAAGTCGAGCGAACCGAGTGTCCCGCCGGGTTTGATCACGCGCGCACATTCGCGCACGGCGGCGTCGAGATCGGGCACATTGCGGAATCCGTATCCCGCGGTCAAGACATCGATCGATGCGGGATCGGCAGGCAGCGCCGCGAATTCACCGAGGTGAAACGTGACGCGCTCGGTGTGCTCTCGCGTCGCACGCGCCGCTGCAAGGGCGAGCATCCCGGCCGACGGATCGACACCCACGACGTGCAATGACGGGACCTGCGCGGCGAGGGAGAAACCCAGATCCCCGGTGCCGCACGCGACATCCAGCGCACGGTGCGCGCCGACGGAACGCGACACGACAGCCTCGATCAGGTCGCGCTTCCATACGGCGTCCATGCCGAATGAAAAGAGGCGTGTGAACGCATCGTAGCGCGGCGCAATCACGTCGAACATTGGCGTCACGACGCCCTGCTTGCGGCGAGCATCGGCCATCGCCGCGTCGAGATCCTGCGCGCGGAATCGCGTCAGCGGATCGTTGTGCTGTTCAATCACCATGCGGCGATGCTACCCGGCAGGCGCGAATGCGGCAACGGTCCGTGGTGATCGCCGTGCAGTCACGTGTGCGTCGGCGTCAGAATCCGATCGCGAGTCGTCGCCGTGCGAGGGTGACTGTGGCCACCAGCGATGGTGCGCCCTTGAGCACGCGGTCGAGCGCGCGGTCGACGGTGCGGTTGCGCGTGGCGACCATGCCGATCGCCTCGACCATCACGCGTGTCCGCGCCGTGTCCGCCTGCGGATCGATCTGGCGCAACGAATCGAGCACGGAGGGCAGCGCGCGTCGTCGAGACCGATCGACGGCCAGTCCGGCCAGACCCGCTTCGCGCACGCGGGTGTCCCCGGCGGCCACGGCCAGTGAGAGCGCCGTGTCACCGTCGCCGGGAATTCTGCCGAGCACTTGCGCGGCGCCAGCGCGAAGCGGACTCGGGCCGTCCCAGAGAATCAGCTGCATCGGGCGCAGTGCACCTTTCGCGTTCCTGCCTGCGCGCGTGAGAATCGTGAGCGCCGTACGCGCACGGAGCACGGCATCGCTCGCGTCGAGCGTTGGTGAATCGCTGATCTCGCGCAGCAGGCTGCGCGCGACGAGCGTCGCCGTCTTGCTGCCGGGTGTCTCGTCGAGCGCCGACAACGCGGCGAGGCAGGCGCCGCGCACCCGCGGATCCTCATCACCGACATGATCGCGAAGCGCGTGAATGGCATTGCGCGCCGCCACGCCGGCGTTCGCGAGCGCAGCCGCGGCGCGTGCGCGATCGATCGGTTCGCCGACGGAGAGACGATTCCTGAACGTGCGGATGTTGTCGTCGCCGATCTGCACCAGTGCGATGCCCGCATCGGCTGACACGAGCGGATCGTCGTCCTTCCACGCGCGCCAGAGAGCGGGCGAGGCGCGTCGCGCCTCCTTGCCACCGTGCCCGATGGCCCGGATCGCCGTGCGGCGGACGTTCACGTCCGGGTCGCCGATCAGCGGCACCAGATAGACGATCGTCTGGCTCGTGACGTCGGCAAACTGCACCAGCGCCTCGAGGGCGGCCTGTCGCACGATCGGTTGCGGATTGCGCAGGTCGTCCCGCCAGTCCGATTCGGTCCGGCCGGCGACGAGTGGGGCGCGATCCTGTGCGGCGGCGCGCGCGGGACGACCCATGAGCAGGGCCAGGCAAACGAATGGCGCGAGTCGGCGCATCATGCGGGGCAGTGTCGGACGCTGGGCGGATTATCTGCTGTCGCGCTCGGCAGATGGAGCGTTGATCGGCGCGGCCCGTCAGCGTCGGCAGACCCGTGAAGGGGTCCCGATATGTTTCGTCCATCGCGGCTCGCCGGACAGGCCAGCTGTCGTAGCGCCGCGTGGAGTGCCGACCCGATCGGAGCGCTATCCGATGGTGCAGTTCCTCGACGTCCCGGCGGTTGCCCGACTGGTGGCCCGCGTGGGCCCGGTGCCATTCCTCGCCGGTCTGGTGAAGTATCTCGAGCAGGACTTTCGACGCTGGCCGCAGTTCGAGAAGAGCGCGCGGGTCGCCAGCCACTCGCCGAATGGTGTGATCGAGCTGATGCCCACGGCCGACGAGACGCTCTACGCGTTCAAGTACGTGAACGGCCACCCGGCGAATGCCGCATCCGGAAAGCTGACCGTGACGGGACTGGGCGTGCTGGCAGACGTCGCGACGGGGTATCCGCTCCTGGTCAGCGAGATGACGCTCGCCACCGCGTTGCGCACCGCGGCCACATCGGCACTGGCCGCGAAATTTCTCGCACGACCCGAATCGAAGACGATGGCACTGATCGGACTCGGCGCACAGTCCGAGTTCCAGGCGCTCGCCTTCGTGGCGGCGACGGCGGTGCGCACGATTCGCGCGTACGACATCAATCCGGCGGCACTGGCCAGGTTCACGCGCAACCTGGTCGGCCATGAGATCACGATCGTGGCGGCGACGTCGGTGGATGATGCCGTGCACCGCGCCGACATCATTACGACCGCGACCGCGGCCAAGAAGCGCGCCGCTGTGCTGCACAGCGCGCAGGTGCCGTTCGGTGCGCACCTCAATGCCATCGGTGGCGATTGCCCCGGCAAGACCGAGCTGGATGCGTCGCTCGTCGCGCGGTCCAGGCTGTTCGTGGAGTTCGAGCCGCAGACGCGCATCGAAGGGGAGTTGCAGCAGATGCCGCCGGACTTCGCCGTGACGGAGCTCTGGCGCGTGATCACGGGCGAGGCACCCGGTCGTACATCGGCGGACGACGTGACGCTGTTCGATTCCGTCGGTTTCGCGATCGAGGATTTCTCGATGCTGCGGTACCTGTACGACCTGATCCGGCGGGACGGTGGCGGCGTGGAGATCGACCTCGTGCCGGCGTTGGCGGATCCGACGGATTTGTTCGGGGTGATCTCGAAGTTGTGACGCTCGCGTTGCGAATGCCTCACGGCGGACGTACATCTGATTGCGTATCAGAGTGCATCTATATGCGCCGTCTCCGGAGGCCTGCGTGACACCGTTCGCCGATCCACTGGTACTCTTCCGCGTCGCAGTCGAGCGGATGAACGCGGAAGACTTTCTGGGCGCGGCGCAGTGCTGTGATCCGGTGAGCCTGCGGGCATTTCACCGGCAGACCGTATCGCGTTTCGCCGACTCAGGTGCGCGGCGCACGCCGCAGCTGGAGGATTTCATGCACGGCGATCCCGACATGCCACGCGAACTCGCTGAGTACAATCTTCGAAAGCATCACGAGGCGATGCATCGTTTCGGCGACGTCTCTCGCGAGTTCCCGGGCATCACGGATCTCGACGCACTTCGTGCGGCAGAACCCGAACGCCTGTTCGCCTCGTGTCTCGAAGGCCAGTCCATCGGCTGGCGGCTCGCGCGACATGTCGCCGACGGGGAGATGAGTGCGGCGGACGTCGGCGTATCGGAGCTGCTGAATGCGTTCCGCGGCAGACTCAGGTCGATCGGCGTGATCGAGATCAGCCCTTCGCTGGCGCACATATTCTATGCGCACGACGTGCTCGCGCCGGAGGCTCCAGCCGATCCTTGGGCGGCGAAGGAGCTGGCGCGCATCGCATCGCTGCCGGCGGACGAACAGGCCTTGTACGCAGACGTGCGCGGGAATCATTCGCCGCGCAGTACATCCTGCCGCAGGCAGCCGAGCGGCGGCTGGCTGCTGATCGCCGGGCACGAATTTCCCGGCCTGTCGACGGGCCTCGTCATCGGCCGCGCGGGTCCCGGAGACGATGAGGAGGATCTGAGATCTGAGCCCTGATCGACGGTGCTACGTGTCCTGAAGCGGCCGGTTTGCACCACGCGCGGCCGCCTTCCGCCGCGCATACCACTCCGCCAACGCCCGCGACCGCGAAACCCCGGGCGCCGCGGAAAAGAACGCACGCACAGGCTCCGCATCCACTGGTGGAGTCCGCACTTCGACCGTGGGACTCGCCACGGCGGGGATGTCGGCACTGACGATGACCGCCGCCGGCACATGCGCGACGTCGGTTTTCGCCGTCACCTCGTGCGCCGCCAGCTGCCGGCGGATGCGCGTGGCCAGCGCGACCTTGTTGCCGGTCGCCGGAATGCCGAGTGATCGGGCAAACGCCGCCAGCTCGGCCTTGCGCCACTCCCAGACATCGAACTCGGCGACAGGAAGACCGGCGAAGAGCGGCGGTCGGGAGAGGGTCGGGGAGGACACATCCACCGACGACTTCATGCAGTGATCGGTGACACATCAGGCCGTAAGTACGGCCGACCACTCCTCGTCGCGGATCACGCGCAGGCCCGGCGTTTCCGATTCGTCAACCGGCAGCGTGAAATTCCTCGCACCGGCGAGGGCAAGTGCCGAAAGCGGAGAGTCTATCGCGCGTACCGTGCCACTCTCGTGAATCGATACGTATGACGATACTCCCAAGGTTTCCCGGGTAACCGGAATTCCTTCAGCCGACTCGATATCGTGTCGCTCAGTGTGACGGAATACCGGAATTCGACGCGTCGGTTGTCGTCCATGCCGGTCCCGCGCAACACGAGCTGCGTCGTTTCGCCGACACGCGCGCGCGATGCAATGCGCAGTGTCGTGCGTTGTGCGGCCGACTGACCTTCCGCCGCGCCGTCACCCTCGATCCACCGGTCACCGATCACACGCAGCACCTCGCTCGAGAAGATTGTGTTGCCCGGACCGTCATCGTAGATCACACGCTGACGGAATGCGCCGGTCGCGCCAATCGGTGCGGTGTGTTGCCAGGTCGGAAGCAGCACGCGGTTGCCGCTCGTGTAGTCGCGATACTCGAGCGCGCCGCGCATCAGTCCGACCGTCGGTGCGAGCGGTGAGACGGCCGGCGCCCATGGGGTCGTGCGTGCCGTGCTGAGCGCGCGATCGATGCCGCGTCGGAAGTCCGTCAGCGTTTCCGTTGCATCGACGTCTGGAAAGACACCGAAGCCCGGGACGAACGATGCCACATTCACGTCGCTGCGCTTGAGTGGAATGCGCACGCGGATGCCGCTGTTCGGCAATCGCAGGAACAGGATCTGGCCGGCCGTCGGTCCTTCGGCGCTGCCACCGGTTTCGGCGCCGACGAGGCGCAGTCGCCCGGTGCGCGCTCCGATCTGCTGGAGCACGGCGAGCAGCATCGTGGCACCTGATGCGTTCCGGTGCCCGACCAGTACCGACACACGACCGCGGAAGCGCAATGAGTCGGGCGTGATGGGACGCGCCCGCAGCCGTTCAGTGAACCAGCCGCTCGAGTCCTGATCGAACGCTGTTGGCGACGGCGAAAAGATCGGGGCGCGGTCGCCCCACGTCTCGAAGGCGGCGGCGAGCGTCGAGTCGAAAGAGATCGCGCGTCGGCGGATCGCGCGCAGGGGACGAATGACGGTATCGGCGAGAAAGCGAATCAGCCCGTCCGATGCGTCATCCGAGCCGCCGCCGTTGTCACGCAGATCGAGGATCAGGTGCCGAACGTGGCGCGACCGCAACTCCGCAAACATCGATCGGTAGAGCGAGTCGGGAGACACCGGCGTGCGGTAGTTCACGAAGCTGCGGATCGTCAGCGACGCGGTCGTGTCGTCGAGCGTCACGAGGCGCGTGCCGTTGCGGAAATCGTTCGGTTCCGATGCGTCGGCGAGCGACTTCCAGGCGTCGAAGGTGTTTGGTGCCGCCGTCGCGGTACGATCCACGCCGGTCGCTGACCGCAGCACGAACGTCCAGACGCCCGGGAACCCGAACTCGATCGGCCAGTAGTGATCGAGATCGGAGCCCATCAGGTCAGCGTCCTGCTCGAGCAACGTCGTGCGAGCAAAGTCGGTGAAGCCGTCCACGGCGGCGTACCGGGCGAGCTTTGCAATGATGTCGCTCGCGGGAACGCCATTGATGCGGCGGATTTCCGTTCCCCGAACGATCGATGGCACGGCGCTGCGGGCGACGAACATCCGCGTGCCGAAGATCCGGACCATCACGGGCAGATGCGTCGGCGTGCGTTCGCGAAATTCAGTGAGACGATCCGGATACTCGGCCTTCGTATGCCCGCATCGGATCGTCGCAAGCAGCAAGGCCACATCGTGATACAACGTCACGTCGGTCATCGGCGAGGCGGCTCGCCGCTCGAGGCGTGCGAACGCGGTGTCCAGTACACGCGGGGGCATGTAGCGGTCGTAGCCCGCGTGCACCTGCGCGATCGCCTGTCGGAGCATGCTGATGTCCGCGCTCAGCTGTTTGGGCGACAGGGTGACTTCAGAGTATCCGCTGATTGTCTGACCAAAGGCCGATGCTGCCAGAATGACAGCGGCGAGAGAAACAGGGGCGAGGCGACGCGCAGCGACCAAAGTGGCTCCAAGGTGAAGTGACATGACGAGAGTGCGCTCGTGGGCCACCTTCAGCGTCGCGAATCCTGCAAATCGTGCCGAATTACTGAAGTTGAGACGTGATCGACTCGTTCTGACGCCGGAATTCGGTTGGCGTCTGCCCGGTGACGCGCTTGAAGACGCGATTGAACGAGGCCTTGGAGTTGAAGCCGGCGTCAAGCGCGATGACGAGCACGTCCCGATCGCTCTCCGGTCGCGACAGTTCCGCCTGGACCGCCTCCACCCTGATCCGATTCACGAACTCGTTGAAGTTCTGTCCGAGACCGTCGTTCAGGGCGCGGGACAGGTAGGTGGTGTTGGTGGCGAGGTGCCGGGCAAGGAGGGGCGCCGTCAGGTCGGGATCGCGCCACCAGTCGGACTGCCGGACCAACGTGCTCCACTTCTGCCCCATGGCAGCCCAGTCCTGCTGGCGCTCCAACGGCGCCGTCGTCCCGGGCTCCGCGACATCGCCGATGTCGGTCACGGTGTCTTCGCGACCGCCGACTGCGCTTGCCGGACGCGGATACACCTTGTTCGCGTTGCGCAGACCACCCAGGCCGAGCGCGTAGATCAGGGCGGAGAACCACAGGTACAACGGGAAGCGATCGAAATAGTCAAGCGGCTTGACGAACGCATCAGCGAAGAGCGTGACGCCCCACAACAGCAGCGTGACCCCGAAGGCGACCAGAAAGAGCCGCAGCCAGTCGAGCCGGAAATCCTCGCGATTGGACAGGTCGGCATCAAGCCAGCGCTGATATCGGCTGTAGTCGCGCCCTGCGAGCACCAGGTAGCCGGCCATCGAGAGCATCGTCAACGCTGACTCGATCGGCGCGACGATCGGATCATGAATCGTGCCGTTGTACGCGTTCTTGAACGTCAGTGGCTGCACGAACAGGACGCAGTAGTACACGCCCTGCACCGCCGCGGGCACGAGATGCCAGCGCCAGTGCGCAGGCAACCCGCCGCTGCAGATCACGCGCGCGTACAGCCAGATTACCGCGCCATAGCCCAGGGACCAGTCGTAGGGCAGGTACGTGAGCCACGGATATGCATCGTAGAATCCCGCAAAGCCGATGATGTACGGAACGATGCGCAGCGCGACGAGCGTGAGCAGGAGCGCGAGCAGCCGATTCGCGACACGATTGCCTGGCGCGCGGAGCAGCAGGGCCGCAAGCACCAGCCCGTGGACGGTGCCAATGAGCAGCAGGATGCTGCGTGTACCGAAGGAAATCACTCGGAGGGAGTGTATGTCCGGACAGGAACTGACGCGAGGGGCTGCACTGTCGCTGCGGGCGACGCGTTGGCGCGCTGTGTCGCGTGCCACATGTCACATGGCGACCATCGCCGTCACGACGATGTTCGTGGTCACGACGCGCATGGATGCACAGACCGCACGCGAAACGGGAATCGGAATCGACCACCTGATCCTGGGTGTGAACGATCTCGATCGAGGCATGGCGGAGTTCGCGCAACGCACGGGTATCACACCGGTGAAGGGTGGCGTACACCCAGGGCGTGGCACGCAGAACGCGCTCGCCTCGCTCGGCGACGGGAGTTACGTGGAGATTCTCGCGCCGTCGCACGAAGGCGGCACCAAGCCGGATGCGCGCATCGCGTTTCCGACGCTCACGCCGGTGGGCTGGGCACTGCACTCCACGGATCTCGCCCGAGTCGTGACGAATCTGCGCAGCGCGGGCTTCTCGGTCTCCGAGATTCGTCCCGGCGCGCGCGCTCGGCCTGACGGTGTGCAACTGCGATGGCAGACAGCAGAAGTGAGCGGTGCAGGTCTTGATGCGGCACCGTTCTTCATCGCGTGGGGAGCCGGCACTCCGCATCCGAGTACACAGTCGCCAACGGGCTGCTCGTTTCGGTCCGCAACATTGACGGAACCGGATCCGGCGCCTCTGACGAAATTTCTTGCGACAACGGGAGTGAACGTTTCTGTCGCGAAGGGTGACACGCCTCACATGACGATCGTGCTCGGGTGTCCGGCGGGCGATGTGACCTTTCGTTAGCGCGCGACATTCGCGCTGCTGCGGTCGTGCTCGGCGTCATTGCCTGACCTGCTATTCTTCATTGCGTGACGAATCGGCAGTTTGCCAACGCCCAACTTGTCGCACAGTGCTGGAAATGAACCCTCGAGCAGAGTCCGGGCCGATGACACGAATTGCCGTTTTGGGAACGGGGCTGCTCGGCAGCGGCTTCGCCGAGGGCTTCCTGACGCGTGGCGCAACCGAACTGGTGGTCTGGAATCGCACGAAGGCGAAGACGGACCCGCTCACTGCACTCGGTGCTACGGCCGCCGAATCATCGGCCGAAGCGGTGCGAGGCGCCGATCGCGTGCACCTGGTGCTGCTGGACGACGATACCGTCGACGAGACGATCGCGGATTTCCAGGCCGCGCTGCATCCCGATGCGGTGATCATCGATCACACGACGACGCTGCCCGCGCGCACGGCGGCGCGCGCCGCTGCGCTGGAATCAGTCGGCATCAAGTATCTGCATGCGCCGGTGATGATGGGCCCCGGTGCCGCGCGCACTGCGAAAGGCCTGATGCTGGTGGCTGGTCCGGCCGCGCGATTCGAGTCGGTGCGCGAGGCACTCGCGGAAATGACCGGTGAACTGTGGTATCTCGGCGAACGGAGCGATCTCGCGTCGGTGTACAAGCTGCTCGGCAACGCGGCGGGATTGTCGGTGGTCGGCGTGATTGCCGACGTGATGCGACTCGCGGACAGCGCGAACGTGGACCGGGCCGGCGCGCTGGAAATGCTCGCGAAGGTGAACCTCAACGGACCGCTCGGTCTGCGTGGCACGATGATGGCGACGGGAAAGTACGAGCCGAATTTCACGCTCGACGTCGCGCGCAAGGATCTGCGCCTGATGCTCGAGACGGCGGGCGATGCGCCGACGCCGTTGCTCAGTGCACTCGCCGCGCGGATGGACGAAGAGATCGCGAATGGGCAGGGCAGTGAAGATTTCGCGGTGATCGGGAAGGCGCGGAGCGGGGCGACCGTGTAGGCTTGGCGGTCTGCGCGATGCGGGCACACCCCGCGTCACGCACACGGGACCGGATGCACCTGTGACCGCGACGTCGCGCTCGAACCTCCCTCCAGCCTCGATGCCTGCCTTCCGCTGTGTGGTGCTGCTGCTCGCGGTATGCGGATGTGCGGCCGGCGGCGGACCGCGCACGGTGTCACGTGCGAGCGCGAATCCGGAGGCCGGCGGCGCGAACGCAGCACTCCGGGACTGTCCGCCGATCGCGGCAGCGTCGATGACGGGAATCGAGGTAACTCCCGCCGATCGCGATGTTGCTATGCGGCGCCCGAATTCTGCCCCCGCGCCTGATCGGCAGCAGCTCTCGAGCCTCCTCGAACACTTCGACACCAGCCTGCTTGCGTTCTGGATGACCGGCGTGCGTTCCGCCGATCGCGTCGTGTCGGTCGCTTCGCGAGGCCGTGGTGACACGCGCCCACGCACGTTGTGCGCATACGAGCGCGGCGCGCTGTTGCGCGCACTGAGCATGGGTGGCACGCTGGAACGCGAGGCTCCGCTCGCACCGATGGCGCTGCACGCGCTCGCACACGGCATGACACCGGTGACGTCCGGACGTATCAGTGCGTTGATCGCACCTGGTCTACCAGGATCGGTCGCGGCCGCCGTCTCCGATACCCTCGCGCAACTCGAAGCGCTGCTCGGCGTGCACGAGGACACGCCGCTGCTCGCATTCCTGTTTGCCAACCAGCAACAGTTCGCGGCGCAATTCCCGATCGGCTGGATCGATGGTGTCTTCAGCGACTGGACGCTCTCGGAACCGGGCATCGGCGCGACGATATTCGCCGCGTCCCGTGCGAACGGCATCGCCTCGCACGAACTGGTGCACGTCGCACTCAAGAGTGTCTACGCGAAGGTGGACGTGCGTGGCTCGTCGATTCCGTACGTGGCGGAGGAAGCGCTGGCTCGAACCATCGGCGGGTCGCGTGGTCGCTCGTATCGCGAACTCATCGGACCGATCACCGTCGTCGAGGCGCGGCGACTGATCGCCGCGCAGATGCAGGATGCCGCGCTGGCATCGGTGCGCTTCGATGCGCGCCGGCCGTACGAACCGGCAGTCGATGCGCTCGGCGCGGTATATCGCGTGGCGCTGTCGGTGTGCACGGCGTTCCCGGCAGACCTGCTCGACGCGCGGGCCGTCACGACGCTGTCCGCGGCCGTCAATCGTCTCTCGATCCACCTGCGCGTGACGCCCGACGCTGCCGTGGATTCGATGGCCGTGCGACTCGCGGCGCCCAACAGCGTCTTCCTGCCGGGATTCCGTCGCAGCGAAACACAACGACTGCCGTGCGTAGCGTACGCGATACCGCTCGAACGGGCGCATCCACCGTGAACAGCGCACGACGCCCGATGCGCATACCGCACTCGGACGATCAGGGATAACGAGATCGCGCGCACACGTCCGGAACCGCAGACGTGTGCGCGCGACCGTGGCGAGCGTCTATCGCTTCGACGCGAGCGTGAGCAGGACGCTGTTGATCGCGTCTGTCGACGTGCGCTTCGGCGTGTTCGACGTGCCGATCCACCCAGCCGCAGGATATTCGATTCCGACGAGTTTTCCGCTCGCATCGATCTTCACGAGCGCCTCGGCAACGCCATGGGCACCGTCCTCGCCCTGACCTGCCGCCAGCACGAGGACCCACGGTGTGCCGACTGTCCATTGACGCATCACCGCAAAGCGACCCCCACCAGCCGGGTCCAGTTTCAGCGGCAGCGTGATGCGCTGGCCGTTCTTCATGCCCTCGGCGCGACCAGTGATCGTCAGGGTCGCGGACTCCTGATGATGATGGCCCTCGACGAGCAGCACAGCGCCCGCCGGCGCAGTGTGACCGGGCGTGACCTCCGTCACCTGAATGCGCGGAGGACCGAACAGTGCCGACAGCGAGACCGCTGCCATCGTGATCAATTTCGTAACCGGGAGTGTCAGTGCCAGCATCATGGGAAGCTCCAGTGAGTCGTGAATCGTCGTTCGCGAACATTGGATGCCGGTGCACGATCCCGCGTTTATTTCGTTCGCAGCTCGATGGTGATCGGACCGCGAAAGGAGCGCGCGGTGATGCTCCCGTTGACGCGCTGACCAGTCGGTGCCGCGTTCGTCACGCGACCGGAACGGGAGACAAGATCGAGTAGCGGCACGGCAGGGCGACGCACGACCGCGCTGATCGCGCCGCTGTGTGTCTGCAGGTCGAGGACCACACCCTTGAGCTGAAGCACGTCGACGGCGATGTCACCACCGAGCGCCTCGATACGACCCTCCGGCGCCGAGGCTCCACGGATCTCGACACGCCCGCTGACCGACGTCACCGATGCCGTGCCGGCGACGTCGACGAGCTGCAGCGCACCCTTGCCACCGCGCACGCGGATGTCGCCTCGACTGGCTGAGATGGTCACCGACGCGTCGATCGATTCGACGGATGTGACACCGGTCGCACGCTGCACGATGATACGACCGCCCACGGTGTAGAGCTCGATCTCGCCGGCCGTACCATCGGTCTCGATGGTGCCGGCCGTCATCTTCACCCACACGTGCGCGGCGCGCGGCACGGTCACCACCAGGTCCGCCTCGGGAAGGCGAGTGTCGCCGGTGCGCAACGGCTCGATGCCGAACTTGGCGTACTCTCGATTGCCACCACCGAACAGCGACGCGGACGCGCTCATGGTCCCGCTCACGTCGATCGAATCACGATTCCAGACGGCAATGCGCACCGTGCCCGACGGCACCCACACGCGCATCGAAACCGACGGCGACGCGGGGATGCCTCGGTGCACGCGTTCCTGTGCGCAGAGCGGTACGGCGACACCGGCAACGAGAATCATCGCCCGCCACAGGATGCGCATTCGCTGGCCCTGACCTCTCACGTGTGCGCCGCCTCGACACGACGGCGCAATTCTTCACGCTGCGCCTTCACGGACGTGAGAAACGCGCGCAGCTGCGCATCATCCGGGGCGACGGCGATCGCGCTGAGGAGTTCGCGCTCCGCAGCATCGATCGCCTGGAACTCCGTTTTCGCACGGTCGGTTGCGAGTGTCGTGGCGGCCGGGCCTGTCCGGACGAGCGTGTCTTGTGGTGCGGCCACGTACGCAGCCGCACGCGAGCGGCGCCACTCGGGCAGCGTCACGAACGCGAGCGCCGCTGCGGCCGCGAGGATTGCCGACGCGATCCACCGTCCACGCACGGAAATCGCCGGCTTTCGACGAATGGCGGCGAGGGTCGCGTCGCGCACGCCGGAAGGCAGCGCGGGCATGTACATGCTGACATCAATCTGTGGCAATCGTTCGAGTCGACTGGCACACACGGCACAATCCGCCGCGTGCTGTTCCAGCGCGGTGGCCGCATCATCGCGCAGCGCACCGCGCGCATACGCATCGAACTGGTCGTCGAAGTCCTGACAGGTCATGGCGCGAGCATCTCCCGCAGCAGTCGGCGCGCCCGGAACAGGTGCGCCTTGGATGTGCCTTCCGCTATCGACAGCCGTTCCCCGATTTCCGCGTGCTGATACCCCTCGACATCGTGCAGGATGAACACGGCACGCGCGCCGGCGGGCAGGCGGAGGATCGCCGTCTCGAGATCGATCGCGAGGCCGGTGTCGTGCGCCACGCCGGCCCGGTCCGGCAGCATGCCGACGGTTTCGTCCTGCATCCCGGCGAAATCGGCGGCGATCATCACACGCACCGATCGGCGTCGATCGCTGCGCTTCGACTCGAGCACCGTGTTCACCGCGACACGATGCAGCCATGTCGCAAACGACGACTCGCCGCGATATGCCGTCAGCTTCTCCCACACGCGCACGAAGACATCCTGCGTCAATTCCGCAGCTGCGGCGCGATCGCCCGACAACCCGAGGCAGATGGCGTGGACACGGGCCGCATGCGAGTCGTACAGCGCAGCGAAGGCGATCTCGTCGCCCCGCTGCGCCTCTCGAATCGTGCGATCGACCGTATCGGCGCTGGCGAGTGGCACGGGGAGGCGGATGGTTGCGCTGACGGACACACCCTTTGATGCCGTCCGCGGTCACGGCGTTTATCCGGTCGGCCGCGATCCTCCAACGTGCACCAGCTTCCTTACCGTCGCAGCGTCGCGCCGGTGAGTGTGGCCAGTGCGCCGAATGTGGTCTGCGCGGCGTTCAGGCCCAGCCGGAAGTCCTTGTCCGAAAAGGTGGAGAAGACATCCGTCGGCTGATGCCAGTGCGGATCCCAGCCACTGCCGATCTGTGAGCCGCGTTCGTTCTCGCGCAGGCTGATGGCCGCCACGAGATCCTGGAAAGGCCCGGAGTCGGTGTTGGTCATGTGCGGACCGACGGACGCAGGATAATCGGTCGCGAACTTCTCGTTCGCGCCGTGCAGAATCCACGCCAGCGCCTGCGACTGCGCGGCGAACTTCGAGGCCGACTGGAATTCGATGTTCACATCGGCTTCCGGTCGCTGCTCCTTCGGGATCGTGCTGTCGGCCTTCGGCATGCCGTGATCGAACATCATCATGTCATGCTGGATCATCCCGAGCCATTTCGGCTCGGGATACTTGCCCGAACCGGCCGGCATTTCCTGTCCCTGCAGCGCCGCCCGTTGTGCGACATAGGCGCGCGCACCGTTGAGCCCCGTTTCCTCGTTGTTCCACAGCACGAAGCGGATCGATCGCTCGGTCGTGATGTCCGGGCTGCTGAACACACGCGCCAGTTCCATCACCAGTGCGGTGCCCGAGCCGTCATCGTTGGCTGCTTCGCCCCACCCGTGTCCGTCCATGTGGGCACCGACGATGTACATCTCCTCGGGATGCGTGCTACCGACCTTCGTGCAGAACACTTCCTGACGCTGACCCGGTGTGCTCGGCTGCGAATTCAG
>JACMLX010000168.1 GCA_014379355.1 Gemmatimonadaceae bacterium | reverse complement strand
GTCGCACGGGCGGTCCACATCTACAACACCGTCCGCACGCACTGGAGTCTCAAGCTGCATACTCCGCACGCTGTCTTTCACCGCGCCACCTAGCCGGACCAGCGTGCCTTACCAGTGTAGACACATTTCAGGACTAGACAACATATCACGCCTTGACCGCTTGGCGCCTTGGCGGCTTTGCGTCAAAGCAGTTTCAAACCCTTTGCGTCTCTGCGTTGATGCAGTTGCAGTTCTGCGGCCGTTGCTGTTTTGCGATTCGCCGTTCATCGCACACGCCACAGCGCTCACGTGCCCGGACGAAGGTATCGGGCAAGGAACGCCCAGATCTCCTTGCGGGACTCACGTGCGAGTCGCGTGTCGATGCGGTTGAATTCGTGGCCGCCGGGGGCTGCGTCGTAGATCTTGTGCTGAAACTCCTTCTTCGCCGCCGTCAGCGCCTCGATCAGGTGCTGCACCTCCATCACGTTCACATCCTCGTCGATCGTGTTCGTGTGGATCAGCAGCGGGATGCGCAGTTTGTCGACTGCGTTCACCGGTGAGCGACGGCGGTATTCGGCCGGATCGTCGATCGCACTCTTGCCGATGAACTGCGTGAAAGTCTCCTGATAGCCCGGGCCCTTGTATCCCATCCGCTGAATCAGGTCACTCACCGGCACACCGGCATACGCGACCTTGTACGCATCGGGATAGTTGAAGGCCTGGAACAGTGTCAGGTATCCGCCATGACTCCACCCGAGCACACCGACACGTGCCGCATCGACATTCGGCAGGTTCTCCACCGCCCAGTCGCGTGCCGCCTTCACATCGTCGATCTCCGCGCCGCCGTAATCGATCGCGTTGTACAACTCGGCGCCGTAGCCGGTACTGCCGCGGTATTCCGGTGCGACGACCACATAGCCCTGGTCGAGCAATTCACGCAGGATGTGCGAGTAGTAGCGATCGAACGAACCGTGCACATAACCATGAATCAGGATCAGCAGCGGCGCCTTCCTCGCGCCGAGTCCTTTCGGCGTGAACGAGTAGACCGGGATCTTGAGCGGGTTGCCGGCGCCCTGGCCGGTGGGATTGTTCGTGCGCGCCGGCTTCGGACTCGTGATCCACCACTTGTCCATGATTGCGATGTCTTCCGTGCGCGCCCGCCACTCCAGGTCATCGATCTTCTTCTCGAGCACTTCGAACTGACGATCGTAGCTGCGCGCCGGCTGATCGGCGGCGCCGGTTGCGCTCCGCGTGGCCGATGTCGGAAGCGGTTGCGCCGACACGCGACCGGCGGCGGCGGAGCACAGGACGGCCAGCACAAGGGGTGCGATGCGCATGAGCGGATGACGGGCGGAAGCCGAGACAGGAGACGAGTTCCTATCTTCGCTTGATGCGGTCGTTCGCGCAAAGCGCCGCGGCGCTGGCCGGCCTGGTGGCAGACCCTCGCGGCGGTCGGCAGACGTTCAGCGACCGCGCACGAATCCGGCGCGGTGCGCCTTATGATTGTTCGTTCCGCGCAGTGCCTGTGTCGGGCAGTGGTAGCCTGGCCCGCGGTGCCATTCGGTCGGACGTGAACGCCGCACAGCGTGATCGCTTTCCCTTTTCCAGGTGGACGTGTGTCTCGACTCGCTCTGCCTGACGTGACGCTGGCGTGTGTCGATACACGAGCCCCTCGGGTTGCCCTCGCCGCCCTGGAGCACTGCGTCGCGCAGGTGGCATTCGCGCGCGTGATGCTCTTCACCGACGCCACCTCACTGCGCACACTGCCCACGCCCATCGAGGGCGTGCCGGTATCCATCCGCTCGGTCGACGAATACTCGGCCTTCATGCTGCGCGGTCTGGCCACGTACATCACCACACCATTCGTGATGGTGGTGCAGTGGGATGGCTACGTGCTCGATGCCGACGCGTGGGATCCGGCGTTTCTCGAATACGACTATATCGGCGCACCCTTCGTCAGTGATCCGAAGGGACGGCTCGTCGGCAATGGTGGTTTCTCACTGCGGAGCGCGCGGCTCCTGTCGGCGATGCAGGATGCGTCGATCATCATCAGCAATCCCGAGGACGCATGCATCTGCCACGAGAATCGCGAGACACTGGAGCAACAATTCGGCATCCGATTTGCGACGCCTGAGCTCGCGTCGCGATTCTCGTACGAGCGCGTCGACCCGACCGGGCCCACCTTCGGCTTTCATGGCCTGTTCAATTTTCATCGGGTGATGACATCGGAGCAGCTGCGCGAATTCCTGCGCACCGTACCGGACGAACTGGTGTGCGGTGTCGACGGGCGCGACCTCTGTCGGATTCTCATCGCGGACGCAGAGCTCGACCTCGCCGCGATGATCGTCGCGAAGCGCCAGCGTGTTCTCGGAGCGTTCGACAACCGTACGGTGCGGCTGCGCGCTGCACTGCACACCGCGCAGCTCCGGCGACGCTTCAACCAGCTTCCATGACCGGCGTGGTCGGCGCGCTCGGCTGACGCTCGCCGCGAAACGACAGAGGGTTGCGACTGTTCGTTGCGGGTTGTGGGCAACTGCCTGGCTCGCACAGAGACACAGCGCCACAGAGAACTGCTCCTGCCTGGCTCGCACAGAGGTACCGCGGTGGAAGTCGAACAGCTCCACGCGGAGCCGCGAGGCCGCAGGGAAAGAACAAATGCTTTGGAACAGCACCTTGCGAGCGCAGTTCCAAAGCACTTCGCACTTCTCTGCGGCGCGGCGGCTCCGCGTGCAGCAGTTCCTCTTCCACCGCTCCTGAATCCCGTACCCTCCGTTCCTCTGCTGCCCCGTGTGAGACATGCCGTGGCAGTTCTCCGTGACGCTGTGGCACTGTGCGAGCCAGCAGTTCCCCACCTCCACATGCCCGAAAAGCGCTGGAAGCCCCGACGCGCGACTAGGGCCGCGGCCCCACCACCTGCACCAGACGCAGCGCAGCACGCGGCCACGCCTGCACCAGATCGCCGATCGTC